>DATELR010000043.1:0-14401 GCA_035276345.1 Streptosporangiaceae bacterium
ACTTCGGCTTCGACGGCCTCGTCCTGGGCGGCGAGCACATCGTCGACCACCCCGTGCGCCTCATCAGCGCGCTCCTGGGCCGCGTCCGCACGTGCCTGCGCGGCGTCAGCCTCGGCCTGGGCGGCGTCGGCGTCTGCCTGGGCCTGATCGGCGTCCGTCTCCGCGCGGCCGGCCGGCTGCGATCTGGCCCCTGCAGGACGGCCCTGGCGCGGGTCATACCCGGTCCGGCCGGCCTCGCGGACCGCCCAGGTGAACTCGTCCCGCAGGCTCCTGACCGTCTCCCTGACGTCCCTGCTGATCTCCCTGGCGATGTCACGCACGGAGGCGGACAGCTCGTCCTCCAGGTCGGCAAGGTCCTCGCGCCGGCCGTTCAGCTCGGCGCGGCCGGCTTCAGTGATCTTGTAGACCTTCTTGCCGTCGATGACCTCGTGGGTGACCAGGCCCTCTTCCTCCAGCCTGGCGAGGCGAGGATAGATGGTGCCTGGCGAGGGGGAGTAGACGCCCAGGAACCTGTCCTGCAGCAGCCTGATCACGTCGTAGCCATGCCGCGGCGCCTCGTCAAGAAGCTTCAGCAAATACAGGCGCAACCCGCCATGCCTGAAGACCGGACTCACGTTGTACCCCTCTCATCCAGACGCCAAGGTCCTGGTGCGGCCTGCTGTCTGTCAAGGCCCGGACTCGGTGTCTGTTAAGACCGATCCTATATGCGATATATCTCGTCTGGCAAAGTTGAACGCTAAATCTGACACATCTCGTGCAACAAGTTGCGCGAGCCGAAGCGAGAACGGGATTTCCCGTCATCGCGACCGACCTTACGAGGGCAGCTACCCCGAGCGTCCGGTTAATGCACGCTTTACTCTTCGTCGTCGTCGGCCCTGGCGAGCCAGGTGGCCAAACGCTCAACGGCAGCCTCGTGCTCAGGGTGGATGTCGACGAACTCGGTCAGCTTCTCAGCCAGCCAGCCGAGAGTCACGTCCTCCTGGCCGCGCCGCTCGGTGAGTTCCTCGATGCCGCGATCGGTGAAGTACACGCGGGCCTCCTGATCACCCGAAGGCGGAGGCGACCAGCGCGCCGTGCTCGGCGGCATGCGCCTTGGCCGAGCCCTGCGCGGGAGCCGAGCTCTCCGGCAGCGCGATCACGCCGAGGCCGCGGCCGAGCGCGCCTGGCAGGTGCATCGCCATGTACGGCCATGCGCCCATGTTGACCGGCTCCTCCTGCACCCAGATCAGCTCCGTGGCGTCCGGGTAGGTGGCCAGCGCGCTGGCGATCTCGGGAACGGGCAGCGGGTAGAGCCGTTCGACCCTGACGACCGCCACGTCGCCGCGCCGCAGTTCGTGCCGCCTGGCCGCGAGGTCGTAGTAGACCTTGCCCGAGCACAGCAGAACCCGCCGCACCTGAGCCGGATCGGTCACGCCGGGGTCAGTCAGCACCGGCTGGAACGTGCCGCCCGTGAAGTCCGCGACGGCGGAGACCGCCGCCTTCAGCCGGAGCATGGATTTGGGCGTGAACACGACCAGCGGCTTGATCCGGTCCGACAGCGCATGCCAGCGCAGCAGATGGAAATAGCTCGCTGGCGTGCTCGGCAACGCGACTGTCATGTTGTCCTGCGCGCACAGCGACATGAACCGCTCAACCCTGGCCGAGGAGTGGTCGGGTCCCTGGCCTTCATAGCCGTGCGGCAGCAGCAGCACGACGCCTGAGCGCTGCCCCCACTTCTGCTCGCCGGACGAGACGAACTCGTCAAGGACGGTCTGCGCCCCGTTGACGAAGTCGCCGAACTGCGCCTCCCAGCACACCAGGGCGTCGGGCCTGGCTACCGAGTAGCCGTACTCAAAGCCAACCGCCGCGAACTCCGAGAGCAGCGAGTCATAGGCGAAGAACTTGGCGTTGTCGTTGTTCAGCGCGCGCAGCGGCGTGTACTCCTCGCCGGTGTGCCGGTCCACGAGGCCGACGTGCCGCTGCCCGAACGTGCCGCGCCGCGTGTCCTGGCCGACCAGCCGGACCGTGTGCCCGTCGATCAGCGTCGACCCGAAGGCGAGCAACTCGCCGGTCGCCCAGTCGATCTCGTCGTGCTCGACCATCTGCGCGCGGCGGGCGAGCTGCGGCGCCAGCCGCGGATGCGGCGTGAAGCCGTCAGGCAGGTTCAGCTGCGTGTCGATGATCCGCTTGACCGTCTCTCCGGAGATCGCCGTCGGCGTCCTGGTGTGGTCGATCGGCACCGGCTGCTGCGGTGGCCTGACCACGACCGAGCCTGGCTCATTGGGCCGTTCGGTCGCCTCGCGCGTCTCGGTGAACGCGCGCTCCAGCTCCTGCTGGTAGTCGCGGAGTATCTGCTCGGCCTCGTCGAGCGTGATGTCGCCGCGCCCGATCAGCGACTCGGTGTAGAGCTTGCGCGTCGATCGCTTCGCATCGATCAGGTCGTACATCAGCGGCTGGGTGAACGAGGGGTTGTCCGCCTCGTTGTGACCGCGGCGGCGGTAGCAGACCATGTCGATGACGACGTCCTTGGCGAACGCCTCCCGATAAGCAAAGGCGAGCGTGCCGACCCGGACGACGGCCTCGGGGTCATCGCCGTTCACGTGGAAGATCGGTGCCTGGATGGTCCTGGCGACGTCGGTCGCGTACACGCTGGACCGCGACGACGTCGGATCGGTTGTGAAGCCGACCTGGTTGTTGACCACGATGTGCACCGTGCCACCGGTGCGGTAGCCGCGCAGCTGGGACAGCTCGAGCGTCTCGGCGACGACGCCCTGGCCGGCGAACGCGGCGTCGCCGTGGATCAGGACCGGCAGCACGGTGAAACCCTCGGTGCCGATGTCGAGCACGTCCTGCTTGGCCCGGACGACGCCCTCGAGCACCGGGTCGCCCGCCTCCAGGTGGCTCGGGTTGGCGACCAGGTTCACCGGCAGGGTCTCGCCGTCGCTAGCCGTGTAGCGGCCCTCGGCGCCCAGGTGGTACTTGACGTCGCCGGAGCCGTGCGTACTGGTGGGGTCGACGTAGCCCTCGAACTCGTTGAAGATCTGGCCGTACGACTTGCCGATGATGTTCGCGAGTACGTTCAGCCTGCCCCGGTGCGCCATCCCGATCACGGCCTCGTGCAGGCCGCCCTTGGCGGCCTCGGTGAGGACCGCGTCGAGCAGCGGGATGAGTGACTCGGCGCCCTCGAGCGAGAACCTGCGCTGGCCGATGAACTTGGTCTGCAGGAACATCTCGAACGCCTCGGCGACGTTCAGCCTGGACAAGATCCGCATCTGCTCGTCGTGATCGGGACCCTGGTGCGGCCGCTCGACTCGTTCCTGCAGCCAGGCACGCTCCGCCGGGTTCTGGATGTGCATGTACTCCAGGCCGATGGTGCGGCAGTAGGCGTCCCGCAGCACCCCGAGAATCTCCCGCAGCAGCATCCGCGGCTTGCCGCCGAACCCGCCGGTCGCGAACTCCCGCTCGAGGTCCCAGAGGGTCAGGCCGTGCTGGAGGATGTCCAGGTCGGGATGCTTTCGCTGGGTGTACTGCAGCGGGTCGGTGTCGGCCAGCAGGTGCCCGCGTACCCGGTAGGCGTGGATCAGCTCGTGGACGCGCGCGGCCTTGCTGATGTCGTTCTCGTGGCCGGCCGGGATGTCGCGGACCCAGCGGACCGGCTCGTAGGGGATCCGAAGGGCGGTGAAGACCTCGTCGTAGAAGCCGTTGTCGCCGAGCAGCAGGCCGCTGATGATGCGCAAGAACTCGCCGGACTGCGCGCCCTGGATGATCCGGTGGTCGTAGGTGGAGGTCACCGTGATCGTCTGGCTGACCGCCAGCCTTGCCAGTGTCTCGGCGGACGCGCCCTGGTAGGCGGCCGGGTACTCCATCGCGCCGACGCCGACGATGCAGCCCTGACCAGGCATCAGCCTCGGCACCGACTGGACTGTGCCGATCGTGCCCGGGTTCGTCAGCGAGATGGTCGTGTCCGCGAAGTCCTCGACCGTCAGCTTGCCGCTGCGGGTCTTGCGGACGGCGTCCTCGTAGGCCAGCCAGAACTGGCGGAAGTCCATCTGCTCGGCGGCCTTGATGTTCGGCACGAGCAGCTGGCGGGTGCCGTCCTGCTTCTGCACGTCGATCGCCAGGCCGAGGTTGACGTGCTCGTGCCTGACCAGAACCGGCTTGCCGTCCGCCTCGGCGTAGGAGTCGTTGATCTCGGGAGCGGCAGCGAGTGCCTTGACGACCGCGTATCCGATCAGGTGGGTGAACGAGACCTTGCCGCCTCGCCCCCTGGCTAGGTGGTTGTTGATCACGATCCGGTTGTCGACGAGCAGCTTGGCGGGAATCGCGCGAACCGATGTGGCGGTCGGGACGCTGAGGCTGGCCTCCATGTTCGCGACCGTGCGGGACGCGGCCCCGCGGAGGCGGATCTCGGTGACGCCGTCGGGGGCCTGGCCGGCCGGCGGACCGCCGTTGAGTGTTCGGGCTCCGGACGGGCCAGGCTGGCCGTCGGCCGGGCTCTCCTGGCTGGCAGGCCTCGGCTGCTGAGCCGGTGCGGCCGCGGGCCGAGCCTGTCCCTGGTTAACGGCCGTGCCGGGGCGGACCGCGTTCTGAGCGGGCGCAGCCTGGGATCCGGGGGCCTCGGGCTGGGGAGCGGGGCTGGTGCGCCTGACCTCCGAGGGTTCCGGGCGGTAGTCGGCGAAGAAGTTCCACCATGCCCGGTCGACCGACGAGGGATCGGCCTGGTACTGCTGGTAAAGCTCGTCCACGAGCCACTCGTTAGCGCCGAAATCCGCGCCAGGAGTCACGGTGCCGGGCAGCGTCTGCCTCGGGTTTGCGCTGGAGCCTGAGCGGTCGGATGATGCAGCGACATTCGCGTGCGCATGCGAGAACTCGGCAGACACGGCCGACATCGCCTCTTTCAGAACTTGATTGGTTCAACGACCCCTGCGACCAGGCTACCCGCGGGAACCTACCGCCCAGCTTTTCCAGCCTAGCTCGGCATTCGAGCCCGGCCATGCGGCTCGTTCCAGGTAATTTGCGGTCCTATAGGTACTATACCGCATTTGTTCGTTGTTGCGATCGGAGTCATCCATTCCGCAGATTGGTAATAATGCCGCTTTATCTGGCGGAGATCGGTGGTCTCCCCGAAGCCTGGATGCATGTACAAATCGCGAGTGTAGGCCCACAGATGCCGGTAATCGCTGAGGCGCCGCAGGTTGCACCCGAATTTCGG
This sequence comes from Streptosporangiaceae bacterium, assembly GCA_035276345.1. Lineage (GTDB taxonomy): Bacteria > Actinomycetota > Actinomycetes > Streptosporangiales > Streptosporangiaceae > Chersky-822. The sequence goes on from DATELR010000043.1 coordinate 5,192, forward strand.
ATAGTAGACCGCGTCGAATCGCACCAGCGTCGGGTAAAGCCGCACGTCAGCCTCGGTGATGAAGTCGCCGAGAAGGAACCTCCTGCGGGCCAGCCGTTCATCGAGAGCTTCCAGGGTGGTGAACAAGGCTTCGACGGCCTGGTCATAGCTGTCCTGGCTGGTCGCCAGGCCAGCCTTATAGACGCCGGTGTTGACGGTGTGGAAGATCAGAGTCGCGAGCGACTCGATCTCGCGGCGGCGCGAGGCCGGGTACAGGTCAGGAGCGCCGGGACGATGGAATGGCCGGAACTCTGTCTCCAGCATGACGGTGATCTGGGCAACGTCGTTGCTGACGACACGGTGCGTGCGCAGGTCCCAGATTAGCGGCACGGTGGCCGGGCCGTTGTAGCCCCGGCTGGTCGACTGATACAGGTCGGACACGTACCGGGCGCCGGTGAGCGGATCGCCTGTATCTTCAGCGAACCGCCAGCCGCGATCGTCGGCGACCGGGTCCGTGAGCGTCAACCCGATGACCCGGTCCAGACCCAGCAGCCGGCACGCGATGAGGGCGCGCTGGGACCACGGGCAGCCAAGCGACGCGTAGAGCTGATACCTGGATGCCTCGAGCGGAAACTCGCTGGATCCGTCTCTGGAGATCCGGCCGGTGAAGGTTCCCTGTCGCCTGATGAGCCCGCCGGTAATCGCGGGCAGGTTGCCCGTGGTCGGCGCGGATTCGCTGTGCGCGTACGTGAAGGCGCTGTTGCCACCTGGCGGACCCGCGGGCCACGCGGGCTGGCCGGGACCGGCGGGTTCGCCGCCCCACGGCTGGTTCCCCCTTGGCGGCATGCCACGCGGCGGGGAGGCGGGCGGCTGACCGCGTGGCGGCTCGATCGCCAGCGGAGCCCGGCCGAACGGCGGCCCGCCCGGTGGTTGGCTAACACGTGGTTGGCTAACACGTGGTTGGCTAACACGTGGTTGGCTAGCACGTGGCTGGCTGCCCCTAGGTTGACTGACGAGGGGCTGACTGCCTCTTGGATGATTCATCGGCGGCTCGCTTGCCTGGGACGGCCTGCGAAATGGCGGGCGCTGCGGGACCCAGCGGCTGCGCGGCTGGCTGGGTCGCTGTTCGGTGCCCTGCGGTTCGCCATGCAGGAGGGGGTTGGCATGGCCACGTTGTCGACGATACGTGGTTTCGCCGCCTTCGGGCAGTCGGCCTCGCGACGGCGGGTGGTCATCGGTCACCTGCGGCCTTACGCTCATGTCCCATGGCGGACCGTCAGCAGGACTTGATTGGCTTGCTCCTGGCGACGGTTGCCGCTGGAACCTGGCTGGCATGGGCGTCACCTCCGCAATTGCGGCTGCTAGGACGCATTATGTCCAACTAGATCACTCCCAGTAAGCGTATCGGGCAGTAAGGTCCGGCTGAGCGTGTCGCGAGGGGCGGACGGAGGTGCGTGCGGTGGCCAGCGTAGTGAGCAGCCTGACCGGCGCACTGGGCCACATGAGCGGCACGGTAGCCATCATCCTGATCGCTGCGCTGGTGTTCGGGGAGACGGCGATCTTCCTCGGCTTCGTACTCCCTGGCGAGGCGGCTGTCGTGTTCGGCGGCGTGCTCGCGAGCCGTGGACACCTGTCGCTGCCTGCATTGATAGCCGTTGTGGTGGTGGCCGCGGTCACTGGTCCGCTGGTGGGCTACGAGGTCGGCAGGCGGATGGGCGACCGGCTGTTTAGCTTCCGGGTGCTCAGCCGCGTGTCCAGCCCGCTCGACCGGGCCAGAACCGCGCTTCGCGAGAAAGGCGGCGCGGCAGTGTTCGGCGGCCGCTTCCTCGCCATCGTCCGCGCGCTGATGCCTGCGGCGGCCGGCGCCGCGGACATGCCTTACCGGTCCTTCGCGATCTATAACCTGGTCAGCGGCATCATCTGGGGCGTGGGTTACAGCCTGCTCGGCTACGTCGCAGGATCTGCCTACGCGGTAGTTGAGCGCCGGGTCGGCGCTGGCCTGGCGATCGCCCTGGCGGTCATCGTGATCGCGGCCGCCGGCGTCTGGGCGTGGCGCAGGCACCGCAGCGTTGCCAGGCCGGCTCCGGCTGCCGTTCCGGTGAGCGATGACCAGATAGACCCGGGATCCGGGTCGCAAGCCGACCAGAGCGCGGTCTAAATTCGTGCTGGCGGCTAGGCGCTGACCGTCTCGTGCGTGCGCGCGAAGACGTCTGGCCGCCGGTGCTGGAGCGAAGGCAGCACGGTCCTGACCCGCTCGGTCATCTCCAGGTCCACGCCGCCGGCCACGACACCCGCACTCGAGCCCAGGTCCAGCCGGACCGCGCCCATCGGGTCGACGAGCAAGCTCCTGCCAACTCCGGTCGGAGCGGCAGTCGCCGGCTCGTGCGGATCGGGCACCTGGTCGGCAGCTGCGACCCAGACCGTGTTCTCAATCGCTCGCGCGCGGACCAGCGTGACCCAGTGCTCCTCCTTGAACAGGCCGGCGGCCCACGCGGCCGGGATGACGAGCAAGTCGGCACCGCCGACGGTCAGGGCCCTGGCTAGCTCGGGGAAGCGGACGTCATAGCAGGTAAGGAAGCCGACCTTGATTCCGGCCAGGTCGGCGATCACGGGGTCGGATCCAGGGGCGATGGTCTCGGACTCGCGCGTGCCGAGCGCATCGAAGAGGTGGATCTTGCGATAGGCGGCTACCAGCCGGCCGGCCGAGTCGAAGGCAACGGTCGTGTTGTAGACCCGGCTATCGGGGGCTTGCTCGAAGATTCCCGCGGCGAGGGCTACGCCGCTCGCGCTTGCCGCGGCCGAGAGGCCTGTGCAGAAGGGGCCGTCTAGCGGCTCCGCGACCGCCCGGAGGTCGACAGAGAATCTCGCATGCGTCGCCTCCGGGAAGACAGCCAGGTCAGACCCCTGCTCCCTGGCGCTCGTCAGCGCGGATTGAACCCGGCTGAGATTCACTGCTGGCTGCGTACTGACTGGCATCTGACAAAGAGCGACGCGCATGACCGAAGCGTACTTCGCGCGCGGCGATTACGTCCTGGCTGGGGATGAGTGACGTCGGGATGAGCTCATGGCGTGGCAGGTGCGGCCCTGGCTTCGGTGAACGGCGATCACCTGAACGGCGATCTTGCGAGGGTGTGCGGGAACGGCTCGACGAGCTCGCGTGGCTGGCGGCCCAGTCGGGCACCCTGGCCAGTTTCTCGGTGCGGAAGTCCAGCAGCCGGCGCGCCGCCCGGGTGGCCGCCCCTGGCGCCTGGCGGGACAGGCTGTGCGCGGCCTCTTCTCGCCGGCTGGCGATGCTCACCACCACGATGGCGACGAACGGCACTCCGAGTGCCACGGCCGCGATGCCTGCCATCGCGACTATCCAGATTTGATCCACATGTCCTCCTTCTCCTTGCGGTTATCTAAAGGCCGGTCACAGGACCGACACGTCTTCGTCCTGCCTGGTCGAGAAGCTTTACTCACCGTCACTCTCCGTTTAGCATCGATCCAATGTTTCGGCTCATCTAACTCATACCAACCAGTGGGCTGTTTCAAACGATAGGGAAGGGTATGAACCTGCTAACCGGTTGGTGACATCACGGGACCGCGAGGGAGGCACGCGATGGCCCCGGCTAAGTACCAGCAGATTGCCGACCGATTGCGCGACCAGATCGACACCGGGACGTTGCAGCCAGGGGAGCGGCTGCCGAGCGAGCCCGACCTGGTCCGCCAGTTTGACGCGTCCCGCAATACGGTGCGCCTCGCGCTTGCGCTGCTCACCAACCAGGGCCTGGTCGTGACCAGGCAGGGGCTGGGAACCTTCGTCACCGAGCCCGCTAAGCCATTCACGGCGCTGTTGTCGAGGGTGGCCGAGCAGCCGCCCGTGCAAGGCACGTCGACGGTCCTTCCTGAAGTCAGTCGCGCCGACTCAGAAAGCGAGACGTCACGGCTCTTCGTCGAGCGGGCGCCGGCCTCGCCGAGCGTCGCCGAGAAACTCGAGGTTGCCCCTGGGGATCTTGTCGTCGTGCGGCGCAGGAGCGGGACGATCGGCGTCGTGCCGTGGATGATGATGGCGTCGTACTTCCCGCTCGACGTCGCCGAGGGCACGCCGCTTGAGCAGGCGGGAGAGATCGCGGGCGGCAGCATCAAGCTGCTTGCCGACCTCGGCTACACGCAGGTGGGGTTCATCGACGAGATCGGCGCGCGGATGCCGAACACCAGGGAGTTCACGTTCTTCGCGCTCTCAACGGGGACGCCCGTCGTCGTCGTCAACCGCACCGCGTACACCAAGGAACGGCCGATCAGGATGACCAGGTACGTCTACCGGGCCGACCGGGTCAGGCTGACCCATGAGGTCGGCGACATTCCGAACAGGTAGCGGGCGGCCTCGGGTCGGTTACTCGCTCAGGCTGAGCGCTGCCTTCGGGCAGGACCTGACTGCATGCCGCACCTGATCGGCGAGCGCGGGCGGCACCTCAGCGACCTTGATATGGAGCACGTCTTCGTCGTCGACGTCGAAGACCTCAGGTACCAGTCCGGCGCAGACCGCGTTGGCCTCGCAGGCGTCGCGATCGACTTCAACCTTCACCGCACGCCTCCATCGTCGGTCACTTTCCGTCTGTCCTACCTTAATGTCCGGGCCCGGGGCGGCAGACTAGGCACATGACCCATGTCCTGCCGGAACACCATCGCCGGGCAGCCGAGGCGGCGCGGGGTTTCATGCCCCCGGCGGAGGGCGAGGCGCTGTTCGCCACCGCTGCCGAGTACGCCGCCGTCGGGCCGATCCTGGAGGTCGGAACCTACTGCGGCAAGTCCACGATCTATCTGGCCGCGGCCGCGGAGCAGACCGGGCAGGTCGTCCTGACCGTGGACCACCACCGCGGGTCAGAAGAAAACCAGCCTGGCTGGGAGTACCACGACACCGAGCTGGTCGACCCGGCTGTCGGGCTGCTCGACACCCTGCCCTGGTTCCGGTCCACGCTCGCCCGCACCGGGCTCGAGCAGCACGTGATCGCGATCGTCGGCAGGTCGGCGACGGTGGCCAGGCTCTGGCACGAGCCGCTCGGCATGCTTTTCATCGACGGCGGCCACACCGACGCCGCCGCGACCGCCGACTACGAGGGCTGGGCACCCAGGATCAGCGTGGGCGGGGCACTGGCGATTCACGACGTCTTTGCCGACCCGGCCGACGGCGGACAGGCTCCGTACCGGGTCTATCAGCGAGCGCTGAGTTCTGGCGCGTTCAAGGAAGTCGCCGTGTGCGGATCGCTGCACGTGCTCGAGCGGGCCAGCGAGGGCATCGGCTAGCGGCCGTCGATCGAGCCCGGTTCGCGCTCTCAGTCAGGCCGCTATCTGCTTGGTCTGCGTGACCCAGGTGTCCTGGATCGTGAATCCGAACTGCTCGTAGATGCCGACGGCGCCGGTAGGCGACTCCGAGTCCACGTCGAGCGTGGCGCTCGCGAAGCCATCGGCCCGAGCGGCCTCCAGCGCGCGCGTGATAAGCGCGGAGCCGATGCCGCGCCGTCGCGCCGCCCGCCTCGTGCCGACCAGTGCGACGTACAGGTCGCGCCGGCCGGCGAGCAGGTTGTAATCCTCGTACTCGTGGCTGATGATGACGCCGAGCGGTTCGGCTCCCTCATATGCGAGGAAGCTCAGTTCCGGCCGGTTGGCGGGGTAGTTGCTGAAGTGCGCCCACTCCTGCGGCGAGAGCTGGCCCGAGCCCCAGTGATCGCGGAAGGCCTCGTTCCTGACCAGGAGCGCGTCGGCGGATTGCTCGTCGGTGAGCGGAATGATCTTGATCCCGTCCGGCGTCCCGGCTGGCTTGCCGTTGTCGACGAGGTCAGTGCTCATCCGCAGGAACCAGCGCGATGCCCGGCAACCGGTCGCTGAGAACAGTCCTGCCGCGTCTTCCAGCCTCGACGGATGCCTGCCGCTGAGCAGGAGCGGCCGGCCCTCATGCCGCTCGTCGTGCAGCGGCAATGCGGTGCACTCGGCCCAGTCGAGCAGTGCGGTGCCGAGTCCGCGACTCCGGTAGTCGGGATGCACGCCGCCTTCGTGCTGCATCTCGTGCCGAGGTTCCTCCGAGCAATGTGATTCCAGCACGCAGTAAGCGATCATGGCGGGACCGTCGTATACGACCACCGATCCCCTGTCGAAGTCCTGTTCCGGATTGTTGAAGTTTTCGCGCAGGTCGTCTTCGCCCATCGTCTCGTCCTGGTGATCGACAGCCTCGATGGCGGCGAGCAGGCTGGCCCAGGCGCTCGTCTGGCTGGCGGTCAGCGGCCGCCAGTCGAATTCCGGATGTGAGCTCACCCGCCCGATTGTGGAAGCCAACGGCGGCTCCCCGCAAAGCAATTTCGGCCGCCTTCGGCCCGCTCTGGCTTCTGCGCCTGCATGATCACGAAAGTGGCCCGCTTGGCGCGGGGGCGGGGTCACGCCGCTCGCAGCCGCAGGCGTCTCCAGCGCGGAGCAGGACCGAAGGGTCGGCGCCGATTTCGCGGAACAGCGACCCGCCGGCGGTAGCGCCGCAGAGGGCGTCGGCGGCGAGCACGATCGCGGCCGAGGTGTAGCTGCTCTGCTCATTGGGATAGTGGCGCTGGTTCACGAACTGCCAGCCGGTCCAGTAGGCGCCGGATGGATCGCGCAGTAGCTGAATCTGCTCGAGCAGGTCCAGCGCACCAGCCGCATCGCCGATCGCCTCGAGCGCGATGGCGAGCTCGGCGGTCTCTGCTGCGGTCACCCAGGGCTCGTCGTGCACGCAGCGCACGCCCAGCTCGGGCACGACGTAGGTGTCCCATCCCTTGTCGAGGTGATCGCGTGCGGCCTGGCCGCGCACCGGTCCGCCGAGCACGGGGTAATACCAGTCCATCGAGAACCGGCTCTTATCCGCGAATGCCTCGGGATGCCGGGCGACGACGTGCGCGAGCAGGTCGGCGGCGAGTTCCCAGTCGGGCTGCGGTTCAGCGAGGTAATCGGCCAGCATGATCGCGCAGCGCAGGCTCGAGTACATGCTCGAGCTCCCGGCGAGCAGCGCGTAGCTCTCGGGGGTGCCGTCCGCGGCGCGCCGCCAGATGATCTCGCCGCGCGGCGTCTGCAGGCCGAGGACGAAGTCGATCGCGGCCTTGACCATCGGCCACATCCGCTGGGCGAAACCCTCGTCGCGACTGACCAGCAGCTCGTGCCAGACGCCGACGGCGCAGTAGGCCGCATGGTTGCTCTCCGTGGTGAGGTCGGCCTGTCCGGCCGGCATGTCCTTGTACCACGATCCGTCTGGCCGCTGGTTCGCTCGCAGCCATTCATACGCCCGGCGACAAGAGTCCCGCAGCCCGCACACGCTGAGCGCCATCGCGCACTCGACATGGTTCCAGGCGTCAACGTGCCCGTCCGGCCAGCCGATGGCTCCGTCGGGCTGCTGAACCGCCGCGATGGCGCCGCCGGTGCTGGCGATCTGGTCGGCGGTCAGGATGCCGGCGACCTCGGGTATCCAGGCGGCCGCCCGCGACCGCCGGTACGCGTCAGGCTGCAACATGCTTATCCGCGTAGACGACGAGGCTCTTGCCGATAAGCGGATTCAGCACCTGGTCGGCGATCCGGGTGGCGGCTGGCTTGCGCATGATGTCCCAGACGAGGACCTTGTGGTAGGCACTGGCCAGCGGGTGATCGTCGTTGTGGACGCCTACCAGGCATTTCAGCCACCAGTACGGCGAGTGCAGCCCGTGTGCGTGGTGCTGGCCGGTGACGGTCAGGCCTGCCCTGGTCAGCTTTGTCACGAGCTCGCGTCTGGTGAAGATCCGGATATGGCCGCCTTCGACGTTGTGGTAATCGTCGGACAGCCGCCAGCAGATCCGCTCGGGAAGCCAGGTCGGCACGGTCACGGCGACCATCCCGCCCGGGCGCACGACGCGGGTGATCTCGTTCATCGCCACCTGGTCGGCCGGCAGGTGCTCGAGCACCTCCGCGGCAATCACCTTGTCAAAGCTTCCATCGGGGAACGGGAGCGCGGTGGCATCTCCCGCGACAGCGAGGCCGGACGCGCCGCCGGGAATCTCTCCCGCCTCGGCCATCGCGGCGAAGGTAGCGGTGACCCGCTCGAGTTCCGCGCAGTCGGTGTCCAGGGCCACCACCCTGGCGCCGCGGCGGGCGGCCTCGAAGGCGTGCCGGCCGCCGCCGCAGCCGAGGTCTAGCAGCCGGTCGCCTGCAGTGATCGGCAGCCGGCCGAAGTCAACGGTCAGCACCAGCGGCTCCTGGTCGGTCAGCCATCGCGGCGATCGCTTGCCGGTACTCGGCCACGGTTGCCTTGGCCACAGCCGACCAGGCGAACCGTTGCTGCACCCGGTCAAGAGCTGCCGCGGAGAGGCGGTCACGCTCGGCAGGTGAGTCCTGCAGCCTGCGCAACGCCGCCGCCAGCTCTTCCGGATCGCCTGGGCTGACCAGCATCGCGGCGTCTCCGACCACCTCGGGCAGTGCGCCCGTCCGGCTCGCGATCAACGGGGTTCCCGAGGCCATGTGCTCAACGGCGGGCAGCGAGAAGCCTTCGTACAGCGAGGGAACGACCGCCAGCTCGGTACGGGCAACCATGGCGGCGAGGTCTTCGTCGCTGATACCGGTCACGAATCTGACCCGCTCTCCCAGCGACAGCTCGCCGATGAGTTTCTCGGTCGGTCCGCCGGGCGCCGGCTTGCCGACGACAGTCAGCGAGGCGTCCCGTTCCGTAGCGAGCTTGGCGAACGCGCGCAGCAGCGTCGGAATCCCCTTGACCGGCGAGTCGGCGCTCGCGACGGCGATGATGCTGCCGGGAACGCGCGGCGTCTCGCGCGGATGGAACAGCCGGGTGTCGACGCCGAGCGGCACCACGCGGACGTTCGCCGGTGCCACCTTGAAGTCCCGCAGGATGTCGTCACGGGAGGACTCAGAGCCGGTCATGATCGGGCCGACGCGGCGCGCCACCCGCGCCTGCATCCTGACGAAGGAGTACCAGCGCCGCTTGGTCAGCCTGGACCAGCCCTTGGCCTGAGCGAGCTCGATCCTGCGGTCAACGCTGATCGGATGGTGGATGCTGGTCACCAGCGGCAAGCCAAGCCGCCTGGGTATCGCGAGCAAGCCGTAGGCCAGCACCTGGTTGTCGTGCACGATGTCGAAGTCGGCCGTCCGCGAGCGCAGAGCGCGGAGCGCCCTGATCGAGAACGTGAGCGGCTCGGGAAACGCGGCGGTCCACATCATGCCGACCTCGAGCAGGTCGATCCAGTCGCGGTA
>DATELR010000044.1:0-7211 GCA_035276345.1 Streptosporangiaceae bacterium
TGGATGTCTCATCCATTGCGTTTTGAGGTCATCGCTGTCACTTTGACACCCGCCTGCGCCGGCCTCGGTGGCGGTCGCCTCGGCGGCGGTCAGAAGAAGCGGCGGCGCGGCTTGTCGAGGTGGGAAGTGTCGTTAAGCGAGCGCAGCAGTGCCGAGCCGTTCTCGAAGTTGTCGATCCGCGTCAGCGAAGCCACGTCGAGGTTCATCCGGAACATAGCCTCTGGCGGTGCCAGGAGCGCCCTGCAGATCAGGGTCTTGATCGGCGTGACATGGCTGACGACGACTACCCGCTTGTTCTTGTGCGCCTCGATCAGGCGGTCCAGCGCCGCCAGGACGCGCAGTGCGACCACTGCGAAGCTCTCGCCGCCGGGCGGCGTTGCGTCGGGGGTCGCCAGCCATGCGGTGAGCTCATCGGGCCAGCGCTCGCGAGCTTCGGCGAAGGTGAGACCCTGCCACTCGCCGAAGTCCGCCTCAATCAGGTCGTCATCGACGATGAGCGGCGCGCTGGTTGCCTCCGCGACGGCCTCGGCGGTCCGCCTGGCTCGCTGCAGCGGCGATGTGATGATCACGTCGACTCCCGGCGCTGCAGCGAGCTTGCGCGCCGCCAGGCTCGCCTGCTTCAGGCCTTCCTTGGTTAGCGCGATGTCTCCGCGACCGGCGAACCTGCGCTCGGCCGACAGTTCGGTGGCACCGTGCCTGAGCAGCAAGGTAACCGTCGGCTTGCCCGTCGCGGTGCCCCAGCCGGGTCCGGCCGCAGTTCCGGCGGCCGTGCCCGCACCTGGCGCCGCGGAATCGCCAGCCGTTGGGCTCGCAGTGCCGCCTGTCTCGCTGCTGGTCACAGGCCCGAGTCAACCGTCCTGACCAGGATCCGCCGGCATTCCTCGCAGCGCAGGACTTCATCTTCTGGCGCTGCCCTGATCGCGTTCAGGTCGACGGTATTGAGCGTGAGGTTGCAGCCCTGGCAGCGGCGCAGGCGCAGGGCCGCGGCGCCCACGCCGCCGTGCTGAGCGCGGAGCTTGTCGTACAGGTCGAGCAGGTCGGCGGGAATCGCGGACGCGATCTCGACCCGACGGTCAGCTGCCTTCACCGACTGCTCCCCGAGCTCGCCCACAGCCGCGTCTCTGGCCGTCGTGACCTCTGTCAGCTGCGTGGCGAGCTGCTCGCGCTCGGCGGTGGCTCGTGCCAGATCGCCCTGGGCCGTCTCGAGCCGCTCCATCACGTCAAGCACGACCTCTTCCAGGTCGGACTGCCTGCGGTGCAGCGACTGCACCTCGGACTGTAGGTTCTCCAGCTCCCGGGGAGAGTTGACCATGCCGCCGTCGAGCCGGCTGCGATCGCGCTCGATCCTGGCCCTGACCTGCTCTACATCTGCTTCGGCCTTAGCCTGCTCGCGTTTGAGGTCGCTGTTCTGCGCCGTCAACGCCGCAATCGAATCCCTCAGCTCGCCGTCCCTGGCCTCGAGTCTCTGCAGCTCGGCGTGTTCGGGCAGACCGCGTCTGCGGTGCTCGATCCTGGTGAGCTCGGCATCGATATCCGCTAGCTCGAGCAGCCGCAGCTGCGCCTCAGGCGATGCTTTCACGAGGCCACGTTAGCCTGCCCGGGAGCGCGCTCGCACCGTGCTGGCCCGGCTAGCCGCTCAATGCGGTGGCAACAGGACCTTGTTGACGATGTAGACGGTTGCATTACGGGTCTTGATGTTCCCGCAGAGCACCGTTGCGCCATTCACCTTGTAGACAGAGCCGGACTTGGAAAGCGTGAGCGGCTTGCCCTGCAGCGTCAGGGGCCGTGCGCCTGCGGCAAACTCCTGAGGGCCAATTTTGGACTGGAGCGCGTGATAGCGGACGGTCTTGAACAGAAAGCCCGAGTTGCGAAGCTGGGTGATCTCGCTCTTCGAAAGTGAGGCAAAGGCACTGTTCGCCGGGACGATCAGCGTGTAGGAATGCCGCGTGTTGAGCGTCTTGTCCAGGCCGGCCCGCTTGACCGCGGCGATGAATACTGACAGCTGCGGATTGCTCGACGCGGCCTTGAGCGCCTGCTCGGTGGTCATCGAGCTGACGCTCCCCTTGCCCTTGACCGGGATCATGGCGCAGTCGGCACCTACTCGGGCCGCGGCTCCTGCAGCCGGCAGGCTCGATGCCCCCGGCTTAGGCGTCACGCTCACTGGTCCTGCGCCGCCAGTGGGGGTGGCCGCCGTCGTGTTGGTGGTGCCGCAGGCGGCAACGGTCAGCGCCAGGCCGACCACGAGCGCCGCACATGCCGCGGGCGCCGCGCGCAAGGAGTGCAGCCGCATGGCAAACGTTCTTACCCAGGACTGGCAAGCTCTAGCCCAATCCATCGGCACCGTTGCCTAAACGCGCAGCGAGGCATGCGCGGAGCGCGGCTACTGCTGGCCTGGACCGATCATCACCAGCGGCGCGGACGTGGGGTGCAGGGACCCGGAGGCGGGCTCAACCGTGAGCCCCACCATGTCGTGGGAGGTCATGCCGGTGATCACCGCTGGGCCCGCCATGTCCTTGCGATGAACCGAAAGCATCCCGGCAGGCCGCTCGCCGCGCGGGCCCATCAGCCAGATCTCGTAGCGCATGGCCTGCGGCAGCGCTCGCAGGCCATGCGCGATGAAGACCGCCATGTGCTCGTGCCGCGAGGTCACGACGATTGCCATCCCGCCGCTGCTAACCGGCGCGGTTCGCATCACGGCGTCGGGCGCATTGAGCACCGCGTCGACCCTGGGGGTTCCCACCTGCGCGTGCTGGCCCTGCATGTCCGCGTAGTGCGTGCCGATTCCGATTGCAACTGCCGCCACTGCTGCTGCGGCAGCGGTCAGGATTACGGGCCGACGCCGCGCCCTGCGGCTGGCCTCCGGTTGAAGGTCATGTTCAGCAATAACAGGCCCGAGCTGGCTCGTGTTATGCGCCGACCGCATGATCCTTTCCTTGAGGCCGGGACGCGGGCGCACCGCCTGCGCCGTACCGAGCCTGGCCGCAGCCTCGCGCAACTCTGCCACCTCGTCGCGGCATCCGGCGCAGTCGGTTAGGTGCGCGGCAAATCGGCCACGCTCGTCCTCCGTGACCGCGTCGAGTACGTAAGCGCCGGCCAGGGTGTGCAGGTCGTGATCGTCAGCCGTCGTCACGGTACCCCCAGGCAGTCGCGCAGCCGGATGAGACCGTCCCGCATCCTGGTCTTGACGGTCCCCGAAGGCACCCCGAGCAACTCGGCGACCTCGGCGTAGGTGTAGCCCCCGTAGTACGCCATGTTTACGCATTCGCGCTGGAGCCTGGTCAGTGACGAGAGGCAGCGCTGGACGCGCTCGGCCTCCAGGCTCGCCTCGACCGCTTCTGTCACGTCGTCGTAGTCAATGTCGGCTCTCGCTGCGCGCAACTCCCTGGTTGCGTGGCTGCGCTCGGAGCGGACCCGGTCGACCGCCCGTCGGTGCGCGAGCGTCATTACCCAGCTCTGACCGCTGCCCTTGGAGGGATCGAACCGGCTCGCCAGCCGCCAGACATCGAGCAGGACTTCCTGCATGACCTCCTCGGCCAGCGAGGGGTCGCGGATCACCTTCCTCGCAACTCCGAGTACCCAGCCGGACGTCAGGTCGTAGACCGCGTCGTAGGCGCGTTCGTCGCCGCGGGCAACCGCGCTCAGCAGGTCGTCTAGTCCGGGCACAGCCCGGCGGCCCGAACCCGGGAGCGGCGCGTCCCCGTCCGGTCGGTGCCATCGGCCCTCACTCATGCCCACACTTCTCTATTCGTTGCCGTGTCCCCTCTTGGCTTGGCGGGTGCAACAGACCGAACCGCGGCTGGCGCTGGTACGAATAACAAGTGTGACCCTTGCGAAGCACGTGCCAGTCCGCGGCGTCGTGGCCGGCCTGCTGGCCGGCGCCGTGGGGGTATGCGTCGGCTACCTGGTGAGCGGCTTTACTGGGCCAGTCGGTTCTCCCGTGGTAGCGACGGCCGAGTTGTCAATAGACCTGAGCCCGGCGCCGGTTAAGAACTTCGCCATCAAGGAGTTCGGGACCCACGACAAGCTCGTGCTCCAGATCGGCGTGCTTGTCGTGCTCGCGTTGTTCGCCGCTGCGATCGGGGTGCTGGCCGAGCGACGCGAGGGAATCGGCCTGACCGGGGTTACCATCTTCGGCGCGGTCGGCCTGATCGCGGCCGGCACGCGGCCGACAGCGAACGCGGTGGATCTGCTGCCCTCGATCATTGGCGCTGCGGCCGCCGGCTTCGCGCTCGTGAGGCTGACCCGGGCGGCGCGACCAGTAGCGGCGAGCGCGCCACCCAGGGCTCAGGCGACCGTCGCGGCAGCCGAACCCGATGAACCGCAGCCGTCGCCCGCCAGGCCAGCCAGCCTGAGCGTGTTTGAGCCGCCGAGGCGCCAGTTCATCACCGGTGGCGTTGTGGCTGCGGGAGCCGCGACGGTGTCCTACTTCGGCGGCCGGCTGCTGAGCGAGCGGGAAAGCGTGGCCCAAGCGGTGCAATCGCTGCACCTGCCGCCTCCGACCAAGCCTGCGCCCGCGCTGCCAGCGGGCACCGACCTGCGGATTCCCGGTCTCAGCTCCTTCATCACCCCTAATGCCACGTTCTATCGTGTCGATACCGCGATCGTGCTGCCGCAGATCCCTCCGAAGAGCTGGCAGCTGCGCATCCACGGGATGGTCAGCCGCGAGCTGACACTCAGCTTCCACGACTTGCTCAAGCGGCCGCTGATCGAGAGCTACATCACGCTGACCTGCGTCTCCAATCCGGTCGGCGGGCCGTACGTAGGCAACGCCCGCTGGCTGGGCACCAGCCTGGGGGCGCTGCTGCGCGAGGCCGGGATCAAGGCAGGCGCCGACCAGCTCTACTGCACGTCCTCTGACGGGTTCACGTCGGGCACGCCGGTGCAGACCGCGATGGACGGCAGAGATGCGCTGCTTGCCATCGGAATGAACGGCAAGCCGCTGCCCACCGCGCATGGCTTCCCGGTCCGCACCGTCGTGCCCGGGCTTTACGGCTACGTCTCGGCGTGCAAATGGATCACCGACATTGAGGTGACCACCTACGCGGCGAACCATTCGTACTGGGCCGAACGAGGCTGGTCACAGCAAGCGCCGATCAAAACCGAGTCACGGATCGACGTGCCATCCGGGCAGGGCCCGGTCAAGGCAGGAAGGAGCGCGGTCGCTGGGGTCGCGTGGGCACAGCACAAAGGCATCGACGCCGTCGAGGTCCGGATCGACGGAGGGCCATGGCAGCAAGCCAGGCTTGCGGCCGTGCCGGGCATCGACACCTGGCGGCAATGGTCGATCGACTGGAACGCGACGCCAGGCACGCACCGGATCGAGGCTCGCGCGACCGACGCGACCGGCTATACCCAGACGGCGCTGACCGAGCCGCCGGAGCCAAACGGCGCGACGGGCTACCCGATGGTGACCGTGACCGTCACTGGCTAGGCCGGGTGTTACCTTCGGCCCATGACCAATCCGGACATCAAAGCTGTCGTCTTTGATCTCGGTGGCGTGCTCCTGGACTGGGACCCGCGTCACCTGTACAGGAAACTGATCGCGGAGCCAGCGGAGATGGAAGGTTTCCTTTCTCAGATCTGCACGCCGAGCTGGCACCTGGCACACGATCTGGGCGCCGACACCGAGGAGTCGTGCCGCGAGCTCGCGGCGGCGCACCCGGATCGGGCGGAGCTGATCATGGCATGGTCAGAGCGCAGTGAGGAGATGATCGCCGGGCAGCTCGACCAGGCGATCGCCGTGCTAGCCGACGTCAAGTCGGCGGGAGTGAAATGCCTCGCGCTGAGCAACATGGAGCCAGACAAGTTCCGGCTGCGTCAGGCCAGTTTCCCGTTCTTTCGCTACTTTGACGGCTGCGTCATCTCCGGAATCGAGGGCCTGGCCAAGCCCGATCGCAAGATCTTCGAAGTCCTCCTGGCGCGCTTTGACCTGGAGCCTGCGGCGACTGTGTTCATCGATGACCGGGCCGCCAACGTTGAGGTCGCTCGCGAGCTCGGCATCATCGCCGTCCACTATGCGGCGGCCAGCCAGCTAAGAAACGACCTCAGGGCGCTCGGCGTGCCGATCCCCGGCTAGGAGCGCGTCCCGTTCATAGCAGCTGATCGCGGACCTGCCCGTACATGTACGCGCCGAGCCAGCGGCCCATTTCATCGAACAACCTCTTGCGGCTCGCCGGGGCGTCAGCGGCGAGATCCTGATCAAGGTAGAGCCACGTCACGTGCTGCCCCAGCGCGATGCCGTCGGTACCACCGCGGTCCCTTCTGATGAGCCGCCCGACGCTGGACTGGCTGGTTCGATTGCCCGCCGCGGAAATTATGAGGACCGGGCAGGCAATGGCGAGGCGGCCCCGCAGTCCCCTGCCGAAGTCCGGGCTTGACAGGATCAGCGCATCGACGGGATTCGCGCTGCGGCGGGCGTGACACCAGAGCGCGGCCGCGGTCGCGGCGTGATCCTGAGCACTCAGGATGATCGCATCGATGCCGTCGGCTTTGCGAAGGTGCTGGCAAGCCGAATCCAGCGCGGCGAAGCAAGCACGCACCGACGACGAGGTTATGCGGCGGCCCCCTGACTCGAGCGGCTCGCGAACGTCGAGATCGGTGACGTAGAAATGGAATCCGCGCTCGTTGTACCAGCGCGCGAGATCCGCGGGCGCGAAAGAACCAGTCAGGTCGTCCAGGTGCAGGACCGCGCGTCGGCTTGGCCTGGCAGATCGGCGCAGGAACACGGCCGAGCCGAGCGAACTTGCGGCCAGCCCGGGCCCAGGCGGCAATGCGACGGCCTCGTATTCGTCGAAGGCCCCGCCTTGCTCAATAGTGAGGCCCATTCACGTTCCCGTCCCGTGTGCACGCACTGCCGCCGATGCTCGCCAGGGAGGACGACCCTACAGCCCCCGCTGCGTCTAGCGCACTGTCACGGCCAGTGTCGCACCGTAGTCGGATGCGTGCCTGCCAAACTCCGCAGCCAAGCTGAGACGCAGGAATTAATAGGCCATCAGAGTCCTTATTGTCAGCGATAAGGACTAGCCTGCAATTCGAATTTAGCTAAGCCGATGCCTTTAAGCGGGAATCGCCGTTAGCGCGGCAATAACTTAAATAGCCCGCTCGGACGTTTGTCAATGGCAATGCCCGGCATGTTAGGAGAAGGCGCATTAGGGCAGCGGTTACCAGATCCCGGAAACAGCGGAGGCCCCTCCATGTATGAGATGGAGGGG
>DATELR010000045.1:0-15172 GCA_035276345.1 Streptosporangiaceae bacterium
TGGCGGTGGATACTGCCCGGCATGGCGAGATTCCAGGACCAGGACCTGACTGATGCCGAGTTCCGGGAGTGCGACTTGACTCGGGCGCGGCTGATCGGTGTGGTAATGCAGGACGCCGTGATCGATGGGCTGGTCAGCAACCTGGTGGTTAACGGAGTCGAGGTGACGTCGTACGTAGAAGCAGAGCTTGACCGCCGGCATCCTGTGCGGCTGCTGATCCGCTCAGCCGAGCCGGACGGCCTGCAGGAAGCCGTCCGGCAGCTGCGGGCCAGCTGGGCGGCAACGCTCGGATTGTTGCGGGCGATGCCCGAGGGTTCGGAGCACCAGCGCGTCGGCGGCGAATGGTCGACGGTGCAGACCCTGCGCCATCTGGTCTTCGTGCATGACTCCTGGTTCCGCCGCTGCTGCCTGGGTTCGACCGGACCGTTCACCGCGATCGGGCTGGCTTGTGAGTTCGTCCCTGACCAGGAGGAGCAGGGCCTGGACCAGGCGGCGACCCCAGGGCTCGACGAGGTACTGGCCGTGCGAGACGTGCAGGCCGCCGAACTCGACCGCTGGCTGTCGGCGGTGACGGCCGATCAGCTACTGGCGGCCGCGCCCGTCCCGGCGGGCCGGGGCTGGCCACCGTACGCCAGGGGAAAGTCGGTGCTCGAGTGCCTGCGGGTGGTGCTGAATGAGGAGTGGGCGCACCACGGTTTCTGCGTCCGCGACCTCGACCTGCTCCGAGGGTGACCTCGTCGGCGAATGACTCGGTTAAGTCGCGCGCTATTTGTCTGGCCGCACCCAGATGTCGCGCTCGTGCATGAGCTCGATCTGCTTGTCGATGACCTCGCGGCGGTATTCCTGATGCCCGTAAGGGGCGCGGTCGAGGTAAAGGTTCTTGGGGTAGATCGGCTGCTCGTAGATGAGCTGGTACTGCTCGGTAGTAAGGTCCTTGATCCAGTTGTCCCACTGAGCGCTGGCGCGGAACCTGCGCAGTGCCTCGACGTCAATCGTGCCGGCGACCCACGAGGACCCGCCACTGTAATCATGCCGGCCGACGATCTGGCCGCGGTAGTCGATCACCGCCGAACCGCCGCCGAACGTGTCGATCGGCGTGTCGGAGTCGGTGTGGAGGTAGTAGGTGCCCACGTTGCAGGCGATCAGGTACATGTTGTTGTCCAGTGCGCGAGCCCTGTTCTGGATCTCGAACAGGCCGTTTCCGACGTGCGGATGCGGATAAGGGCCGCGATAGACGACCTCGGCGCCGTTCATGGCCAGGCCGCGGGCGTTCTCGGGATAGGACCCTTCATTGGCCATCAGGAAGCCCAGCCTGCCGATCTCGGTGTCGGCCACCGGATAGAAGGCGTCTAGGTTGCGGCCGTACAGCTCGATCCATTTGTCCCAGACGTTGTGCGGTGTCATCGAGTGTTCGACCGGCAGCAACGGCACCACCTTGTGATGGCGGAGAACGATGTCGCCGTCGGGGTTCAGCACGAAGCCCGCGTTAAAGAATCGCCCGGGAAACTCCGGATGCCTCGCCTTTGCCTGACCCATGATGAACGCGTTCCACTGCCTGGCCAGGTTGCCGAGGTAATCGGTCTCGGGCCCCGGAATGTCGATCGCGCACTCGGCGGCGAACTGCTCATGGTCGAGATCGAGCACTTCGTCGTTGAATCCCTGCAAGGCGCCCTCTGGTACGGCGATCAGCCGGACGGGCAGGTCCAGGCTGGATAGCCAGGAGGCCGCCTTGATCAGGTGCGAGAGGTGCTCGAGGTTGACCTGGATGTCTTCCCGGCGGCGGATGCCCCGCATCGTCGGCACCAGCCCGAGTGCTTGGTAAGGCTCGATCATGTCCGCTCCCTGGGATCGCCTCTGCTGCGGCAGTCTGAGGGCGCCGCGGCCAGTCCGCGCCGTCTGTGTAGTTGTACCTCTCTGCATCACGCCGTGTCGCTACTTCGCCTGTAAGGAAGGCGTTGCCGGGCTCGGCCGGACAAAATGGTCACAGTTGGAACTCATGCACACGGTTGCCATCAGTACGGCGTCGCCGCAATACTGAGCGCACCGCGAGCCTGGCTGGCTGGCCACGGGCGCCAAGGCGCTGGGCTCAGGCATCGGAAGGCAGGAAGCCAGATGAGCATCCTAGGCACCAGGGTGGTGCGGACCGAAGATCCGCGGCTACTCACCGCTGGCGGCACGTACGTCGATGACCTGCGAATACCTGAGCTAGAGCAGGCCGTTCGGGTCACCTTCATACGTAGCCCAATCGCGCACGCCCGCGTCACGGGGATCGACGCGTCTGCAGCGAAGGACGCACCAGGCGTCGTAGCGGTCCTGACCGTCGCCGACATGACCGACCTGCCGCCGCCTCCGCCGGACAGCGGGATGACCGGCACGGAAGGCGCGCCGCTTCCGCTTGGCGGCAAGTGGTCGGAGCCGCTGCTAGCCATCGATAAGGTCCGCTACGTCGGCGAGCCGGTGGCCCTGGTCCTGACCGATGACCGGTATCAGGGCGAGGACGCCGCCGAGCTGGTCAGCGTGGACTACGAACACCTGCCAGCAGTGGTCGGCTTCGACGGAGCGCTGGGGGGAGACTCGCTGCTGTTCCCCGATGCCGGAACGAACGTCGCCGTAACCACCGGAGACCTTGATGGCGAGGCCGCCTTCGAGGGGTGCGAGGTGGTCGTCGAGCAGGTGATCACCAATCAGCGCCTCGCGCCGGTGCCGATGGAGGGCCGTGCCGTGGCAGCGGAGTGGGCAGACGGCAAGCTAACGGTCTGGCTTAGCACTCAGAACGCACAGATCTCGCGGTTCGTGATGGCCGGCGCCCTCGGCCTGGACCCGGGCAGCATCCGCGTCGTGGCACCCGATGTCGGCGGTGGCTTCGGCGCCAAGATCGGCGTGGACCGGGACGCGATCATCGTCGCCTGGGCGGCGAAGCACACCGGACGCGCCGTGCGCTGGGCCGAGACCCGCAGCGAGAACATGCTCGGCATGACGCACGGCAGGGCGCAGCGGCAGCGGATCAAGATCGGCGGTGGCAGGGACGGACGAGTGCGGGCCTACCGGCTCCAGATCGTTCAGGACACTGGCGCCTATCCGCGTATGAGCGGGTTCTTGCCGTTCCTGACCTGCTTGATGTCGTCTGGCCCTTACGACATCGAAAACATCGAGACCGGCTACCAGGTCGTTGTGACCAACGCGACGCCGATCTCCGCGTACCGCGGCGCAGGCCGGCCGGAAGCCACCGCCGCGATCGAGCGGGCCATGGACTTGTTCGCCGCCGAGATCGGCAAGGACCCGGCCGAAGTACGGCGGATCAACCTCGTGCCAGCCGACAAGTTCCCGTTCACGACAGCAGCCGGGGCCACTTACGACACCGGCGCCTACGTTGAAGCGCTGGACAAGGTGCTGGCAGGCGCCGGGTATGCCGACCTCAGGGCCGAGCAGGCGCGGCGCCGCGAGCGCGGCGATGTGGTGCAGCTTGGTCTCGGCGTGTCCAGCTACGTGGAGATCACGGCGGCAGATGCCAACGGTGGCGAGACGGCGAAGCTGGTTGTGCACGACGACGGCTCCGTCACCGTCTACACCGGAAGCTCGCCGCACGGCCAGGGGCATCAGACCGCGTGGGCCATGCTGGTGGAAGCCGAGCTCGGGATCGACATGTCCAAGGTCACCGTCCTCTCAGGCGACACCGACCAGATTCCCTTGGCGGTCGGCACCTACGGGTCGCGCTCGCTGCAGCTGGGCGGCGTAGCCGTGCAGAAGGCGGCCGTGGAGGTCAAGGAGCACGCGCGTCAGCTGGCCGCCGAGATGCTCGAAGCGAGCGCCGCGGATCTGGAGCTAGACGTCGATCGCGGGGTCTGGCAAGTACGCGGCGACCCGGCCTCCAGCCGGACGTGGGCCGAGGTGGCCAGCCATGCCGGTGACGTCGGCCTGGCGGCGGATGTCAACTACACCGAAGGAACGCCGACCTTCCCGTTCGGTACCCACCTGGCCGTCACCGAAGTCGACACCGAGACCGGCAAGGTCAGGCTGATCAGGCATGTGACCGTGGACGACGCCGGAACCGTCCTGAACCCGGTCCTCACCGAGGGCCAGCGGCACGGCGGCATCGCCCAGGGTGTAGCACAGGCGCTGCTTGAGGAGGTCGTCTACGACATCGACGGGAACCCGACTACGGGCACGCTCGTCGACTACGCGATCGTGACCGCGGCAGAGCTGCCGAGCTTCGAGCTGCTCACCAGCGAGACACCGGCCACGATCAACCCCCTCGGCGCGAAGGGCATCGGCGAGGCAGGCACGATCGGAGCCACCCCGGCGGCGCAGAACTCGGTGATCGACGCGGTCAGCCACCTCGGTATCCGCCACATTGACATGCCGCTAACCCCGGCGAGAGTGTGGGCGGCGATCAGCGAGGCGGCCCCGAACACGGCAGAGAAAGGGAGCGCCCGGTGAAAGTCAGGGTGAAGGTAAATGGCAGTGAGGTCGCTGCCGACGTAGCTGACCGAACCCTGCTCGTGCATTTCCTGCGGGATGTAGCGGGCCTGACTGCGACGAACGTCGGCTGCGATACGAGCTCGTGTGGCGCTTGCACGGTTCTGCTCGACGGGCGTTCGGTCAAGTCATGCACAGTGCTGGCAGCGCAAGCTGACGGGCGTGAGGTGACGACAGCCGAAGGACTGAGCGACGGGCTCGGTGAGATGCACGCCGTTCAGCGCGCGTTCCGTGCCGAGCACGGGCTGCAGTGCGGGTTCTGCACGCCTGGCATGGTGATGGCAAGCGTCTCGCTGCTGGCGGAGAACCCGTCTCCGAGCGAGGACGAGGTCAGAACCGCGCTCGAAGGGAACCTGTGCCGCTGCACGGGTTACCACAACATCGTCAGGGCGGTTCTTGCCGCAGCCAGCGAGAGGCAGCCACAGTGATCCCGGCACCCTTCACATACAAGCGGGCGGCCACGGTCGACGAGGCGCTCGCCCTTGCTGCCGAAGCGGGCGAGGAGGGGAAGTTCCTGGCGGGCGGTCACTCGCTGATGCCGCTGATGAAGCTTCGCCTGGCCGTTCCCGAGACCATTGTGGACATTGGCAGGCTGAGCGACCTCAGCTACATCCGCGAAGCAAACGGTCACGTCGCTGTCGGCGCTCTCACCTGCCACGACGACATCGCGAGGTCCGACCTCCTGCGCGCTGCCGTTCCGCTGCTCGCCAACGCTGCGGGCCAGGTCGGCGATCCGCAGGTCAGGCATTGCGGCACGATCGGCGGCTCGCTCGCGCACGCCGACCCGGCCGCTGACCTTCCCGCAGTCGTGCTGGCCTTGGACGCGACGCTCGTGATCCTTGGCCAGGGAGGCAGCAGGGAGGTCGCTGCAGGCGACTTCTTCCACGGGCTTTTCGAAACCTCACTGGAGCCCGGTGAGCTGCTCACCGAGATTCGCATTCCGAAGCCCGACTCGGCCGGCTGGTCGTTCCAGAAGTTCACCAAGCGCGGCATCGACTGGGCGATCGTCGGAGTCGCTGTCCAGGGCTCGAACGTCGCGCTGGTGAACATGGGCTCGACTCCGATCAGGGCCACGGCGGTCGAGCAGGCACTCGGCGGAGGTTCCGGCGCACGCGATGCGGCTGCTCACGCGGCGGAGGGAACGAGCGCGCCAAGTGACCTGAACGGCCCGCGCGCCTACCGTGAGCATCTAGCCAGAGTGCTCGTGGGCCGGGCTCTCGAGGAGGCCGCGGCGCGTAGCTGACACAGCGAGCAGCACCGGCCTGCTTGACCGGCCGGTAACTGTCGCCGCATCGGCGTAGGCTCCCGCTCAGTTGATGGCATCGACGCCGTTATGGGGGATTGGTGACAGCTGTGCCGATGGAGAGGCCCGGTAGCGGTCCTGTGGCTGACGGGCTTGGCCTGGTGGTCGGTACAGTCCCGGCGACGCCGCTGCAGTTTTCGGTAGGGCTGGCGCCCGGGCAGTTCGCGCAGCTCGACGATGTGGTCGTCACGCGTCGGCAGCTGCCTGGCCGGCCGGACGTGCGGATAGCGGGCGTCGTGACGAACATCGAAGCGGTGCACGAGGGCGCCAGGTTCGCCTCCGATGTCTTCCTGATCGACAGCGGCGCGCTGCCCGCAGAGGTCTGCGAGGTCGCCGAGGTAACGGTGACCAGGGTCGAGCCCGAGCTGTATGTGCCGCCGCTGCCAGGTGCGCCGGTGAGCCGGGCCGCAGGCGACGAACGGGATTCGGCACTGTACTTCGACGAGATGGGCAGCGCGAAGGTGCCGGTCGGGTTCGGCAAGGACGGCAACCCCGTCTACGTGAACTTCGAGTTCATCGACGGAACCAGGGGAGCGCACGTCTCGATCTCCGGCGTTTCCGGCATCGCGACCAAGACCTCGTTCGCGATGTTCCTGCTGCACGCGATCACCAACTCTGGCGTGCTCGCTGGCGAGGCGCATAACACCAAGGCGCTGGTCTTCAGCGTGAAGGGCGAAGACCTGCTGTTCCTCGATTACGCCAACAGCAGGCTGACGCCGGCCCAAGCTGAGCGATACGCCGAGCTGAAGCTTCCGGCCACCCCGTTCGGCAACGTGCGCGTCTTCGCGCCTCCTCGCCAGGGCGATCCGTCCGGCACGCCCGACGTCCGCGCCCGCGACCGTGCCGTGAGCCCATTCTTCTGGACCATCGCCGAATTCTGCGAACAGGAGTTGCTGCCGTTCGTCTTCGCGGACGCCGAGGACGAGCGCGCCCAGTACACGATGCTGATCGGCCAGGTCGCCGCCCGGCTCCGCAGGGACGCGGTCAAGGCCGGCCCCGATGGCGCTGTCAGGATCGCCGACGTCGATCCGGCCAACGACAAGATCGTCAGGACCTTCGCCGACCTGGTCGGTTTGCTCGAGGCCGAGCTCAGCGACGAGGCGACCCGCGGCTCGTGGGTCGGCGGTGCCGCGCTGACGGGCAGCATCAACGCCTTGCTGAGGCGGCTGCGCTCAGCCGTGACGCCCCTCGGCACGGTCGTCCGTGGCGATCTCGCACACCGCGGCGAACGCTCGATCAGCACCTCGCGCGCTCAGGTAACGGTCGTTGACCTGCACAACCTGCCGGACCGCGCACAGCGTTTCGTCGTCGGTGTCACGCTGAGGTCGGAGTTCGCTCGTAAGGAGCGGCAGGGCACAGCCCGGCCGCTGATGTTCGTCGTCCTCGACGAGCTCAACAAGTACGCGCCGCGCGAAGGAGACAGCCCGATTAAGCAGATCCTGCTCGACCTGGCCGAGCGGGGGCGGTCGCTCGGAGTGATCCTGATCGGTGCGCAGCAGACCGCTAGCGAAGTGGAGCGGCGGATCCTCGCCAACTGCGCGATCCGGGTCGCCGGTCGGCTCGACGCGGCGGAGGCGCAACGTCCTGAGTACGGCTACCTGCCGCCCGCTCACCGGCAGCGCGCGACGCTGGCCAAGCCGGGCACCATGTTCATCGCTCAGCCCGACATCCCGGTGCCGCTTGCCGTCGACTTCCCGTTTCCCGCGTGGGCGACGCGGCCGAGCGAGAAAGGGGAGTGGACCGGCCACGACACCGGCCCGGCAAGGCCAGCCGACCCGTTCTCTGGCATCCCGGGCGCCGGCTCTCCGGTTCCGGCCGACGACGTGCCGCCGTTCTAGGAGCTCGCATGAAGATCCTGCACACCAGCGACTGGCACGTGGGCAAGGTGCTGAAGGGCCGGGATCGGCACGACGAACACGTGGCCGCGCTCGCCAGCCTGGTCCGGATCGCCAAGGACGAGGATGTTGACCTCGTGCTGGTGGCCGGCGACCTGTTCGAGACAGCCGCGCCAACCGCCCGGTCGCAGGGGCTTGTCATGCAGACGCTGCTTGACCTGCGCCAGGACAGGCGTCTGGTTGTCGTGATCGCGGGCAACCACGACAACCAGAACCTCATCGAGGCGGTGTACCGGCCGGTCCTGGGGGAGATCGGACTGCACGTCCTCGGTTTGCCCAGGCGCCCGGACGCAGGTGGCACCGCGGCGCTTCGGTTGCGAGATGACGCGCAGGTGCGAGTAGCCGCGCTGCCGTTCCTCTCGCACCGCTACGCGGTTCGCGCAGCGGAGGTCATGTTCCACGAGTTCGCCGAGCACGCGCTGGACTATTCCAGCCGGGTTGCCGACATCGTCGGCATGCTTACCGCGGACTTCACACCCGATGCGGTGAACCTGGTGATGGCGCACGGGACGCTGCTCGGCGGGCGGCGCGGCGGCGGCGAGCGGGACGTGCAGACGAGCCTGGATTACGAGTTGCCCGCGAGCATGTTCCCTGGCAGTGCACACTATGTCGCGCTTGGCCACTTGCACCGCCAGCAAGAGATTCCAGGTCCATGCCCGATCTACTACTCAGGCTCGCCGCTGGCCGTCGACTTCGGCGAGGAGGGGAACGAGCCGGCCGCGCTGGTGGTGACCGCCGAGCCCGGCATTCGCGCGGATGCGAGGGCGGTCCCGGTGAGCGGCGGCCGTGGCCTGAAGACTCTGCGCGGCACCTTGGACCAGGTGATTGCCGAAGGCGAGCAGGCGGGCGATTCCTACCTGCGCGTAATTCTCGCTGAGCCGGCCAGGGCCGGGCTTGGCGACCTGGTCAGGGACAAGCTGCCGGGCACGCTCGAGGTTCTGCTTGACGACGCGCACCGGCCCAATCCGGGCCAGCACGGTTCCGGACGTCGCAGTGACCGGCCAAGCAGGATCGGCCGCAGTCCAGCCCAGCTCTTCGGGGACTTCCTGGCCGAGCAGAACGTGGCCGACCCCCGGCTCAATTCGATGTTCGCCGAGATTCTCGACGAGATCACCGGATCGGCTGACGGCGCCGAACTTGCGGCCGAGGCCGCGGCTGGCGGCAGCTGATGCGTCCGCTCCGCCTGCTGCTCGACGGCTTCGGCTCGTACCGCGAGCCAGCCGATGTCGACTTCTGCGACGTGGAGTTCTTCGCCTTGGTGGGCCCGACGGGCTCAGGCAAGAGCACCGTGATCGACGGATTGTGCTTCGCGCTCTACGGCACCGTCCCCCGGTGGGGCAGGGAAAACGTGATCGCTCAGGCGCTCGCTCCTGCGGCCAACTCCTGCCGGGTCTGCCTGGTATTCGAGGCGGCCGGTCAGCGTTACGGGATCGTCAGGGCGCTCGCCAGAGATAAGAAAGGGCTGGTGCACACCAAAGAGGCGAGGCTGGAGCGGCTTGATGCTCAGCTTCCCGGCAGCGCGCCGCTGGCTGACCTGCTGGCCGCGAGCGTCGAGCCGCTCGCGGAAGGACCTGATCAGGTTAAATCCGCAGTCCAGGAGATACTCGGGCTCACTTACGAGCACTTCACGCAGTCGGTTCTGCTACCGCAAGGCCGGTTCTCCGAGTTCCTGCACGCCAAGCCAGCCGAGCGGCAAGGCTTGCTGGTCGAACTGCTCGCGTTCGGCGTTTACGAGATGGTTGGGCAACAGGCTCGCCGACGTGCTGAAGCCGCCAAGGAGCGGTTGCGCACGGCGGAAAACGCCAGGCAAGGACTCGCTGACGCGAGCGAGCAAGCGGAAGAGGTCGCAGCCGAGCGCGTTCGCGCGCTCACGGGCCTGGGACGTACAGCGGAGGAGAAACTCGCGGTCATCCGCAAGCTGGCGACTGAGGCAGAACTGGCCGCGCTGCAAGCACAGGCGGCCGCTAACGAGGCAGCGCTGCTGGCTGGGGTGCGCCCGCCACGAGAGGTCGCGGGACTGGCGGCAAGGATAACCGCGGCCGACAGCCTCGTTGCGACCCGCAGCAATGAGCGGGACGCGGCGGACCGAGCGGAGCCGGCAGCCCAGCTGGCGAGGGATGCGCTGGGTGAGATGGCCGACGCTGAGCGGCTGCGCGAGGCCTATGCGAACCAGCGCAGCCTCGTGGCTGCCAGGGAACTAGCCGAGCGTGAGCTGGCCGCCCGGCAGTCCGAGGCCGAGCGGCGCAAGGATGAGCTCGAGAATGCCGAGCGCAAGCTTGCAGCTGGTCGGGACCAGCTTGCAGCGGCTGAGCGTCAGCACACGGCTGTTGCGCTGGCGCAGGAGCTGCGTGTCGGCGCTGACTGCCCGGTCTGCTTGCGCCCGGTCACGACCCTGCCGCATCACGACGTTCCTGCTGACCTGCTCGAAGCGACTACAGCCGCTGACTGGGCCAGTCGGGCGGTCGAGAAGGCCAGGGCTGCCAGCGACCTAGCCGGTCAGGCAGCGGCGGTGGCACGGCGGGATGCCGACCAGGTAACGAAGCAACTGGCCGATGTCGCGGAGACGCTCTCGGAGGCGGCATCCGAGGCCGACGTCAGCGCCACGCTCGCGGCGATCGCCAAGGCCGAGCAGGCGCTCGCTGAGGTGCGGCGGGCAGGCCGCGACGCGCGGCGAGCGCTCGCCACCGCCGAGCAGCAGCGGGCTGCGCTTTCGCAAGAAGAACGCCGGGCCTGGGAGGCGTTTTCGGCCGCCAGGGACTCGGTTGTTCAGCTCGGCGCACCTGCCGCGACGGACACCAGCCTCGCGGCTGCCTGGGAGTCGCTGACTAACTGGGCACGGCGTCGGCACGACGAGCGCCGCGCTACCCTGCCCGACCTCGACGCGGCGGCTGCTTCGCTGGGACGGTCGCTGACCGAGGCGCGACATGAGCTGACCGCCATGCTTGCCGATCACGGGATCACCGGGGTTAGCGACCTAGCCCGTTGCGAAGCTGCGATCGCCACGCACGCCGAGCGAGCCTCGAACCGGCTTGCCGCGGTACGCGCGGAGCGGCGCGCGGCCGCGAAACTGGACGCTCAAATTAAGGCGCATCGAGAGGACGAGCAGGTTGCGGCGATGCTCGGCAAGTTGTTGCGCGCATCGTCGTTCGAGCGCTGGATCTGCGGCGAAGCGCTCGATTCGCTTGTCGCCGAGGCGTCGCAGACGTTGATGGAGCTGTCCGGTGGCCAGTACCAGCTGGACAGGGATGACCGCAACGAGCTATGGGTCATCGACTATCAGGATGCGGCCGCCAGAAGGCCGGTTCACACGTTGTCGGGCGGCGAGACCTTCCAGGCCTCGCTAGCGCTCGCACTGGCACTTTCCAGGCAGGTCATCGGTCTGTCTGGCGGTATGCGCGATCTGAACTCGATGTTCCTCGACGAGGGATTCGGCACCCTGGACGAGGACACCCTGGAAACGGTGGGGACCACGCTGGAGCGCCTGGCTCTGGACTCTGAGCGGATGATCGGGATCATCACCCACGTTCCGGCGCTGGCTGAGCGCGTTCCCGTGCGGTTCGTGGTCAGCCGTGCTGGGACCACGTCCACGCTGCGCAGGGAGAGCATCGCGTGATGTCGCCCATTGATGAGGGCGCGCCATTCACCGTAGATCCATGGGATCCGGCATACGGGCAGGCATTGTTTGAAGAGGATGGCGGTGCGCTGGAGAATTCCAGCGCGGAACTGGTACTCGACCTCGAAGTGCCTGCCGCAGATTGGCGCCCAGTCGACGCCGATCCTGCGCTTGCTGTGCCTGGCGTGGTGCTCTTTCTCGATGGGGTCAGGCGGATCGATGCGCGAGTCTGGGTACATGCCAGCCGCGGGCAGCCAGGACTGGGAATTGCCGCATCACTCGCTGCCGGGATCGTCGCATGTGACGACGTAGCTCGCGTCGTTGACGTAACGGTCGAGCGCGGGCTTTTCACGGCCGCCCCTGAGGCGGCCGCCATTGGCACGAGCGCGGCCACCTACCCGGTACGGATTGCCGCCGGGCCTGGCTACGACAAGCTGTCGCTCGCCCTTCAGCAGCGGCTGTCCGACCTCGAGGCCGAGCTCGCGGCCGCAGTACGCCACGGCAGCGCTGCTGACGACGACCTGCTCGTGGTGGATGGACCGCTGCGCGGGAGGGTGCACATGAACCGGACGGTCGGTTACATCAAGACCCACCACGCGTCTTACCTGCCCGCTCAGCAGTCAGTCGTTGTCGGCGCGCTCAAGCAGGGACAGCGGACGCCGGTCTTCACGATGGGCACGTCCTGGCGACGGAACTCCTGGTATCTGCAGCTTCCGTCGGGCGGCGGCGCGCCTTGGGCTGGCGTGGTGAGGATCGAGTGCTCTGCAGACCTACCTGCCGACCGCGCGATCGAGCTGGCGGACCTGACGGCCAAGGTGCTCCCGCCGCTCGCCAGCGCGCCGCACAAAGACCCCCGAGCGCCGCAGAACCTGGTGCCGATCGGCGGTCTGGAGCGGGAGCTCCGCCGCAGGCTCGGCGATCAGCAGCTCCTGTACCGCGGCCTCCGGTCCGCCGCCGTAACGCGGTCAGCCGACGCACCGGCCGGCTAGCCGCGCTTTGCAGGAGGGTTCGCGCAGCAATGGCCCAGTCGTCCGCGCCATGAACTCGCTGAATGTCTCCGGCGCCCGCTCCGGGTGCGCGAGATGACGGTCGGGTGCCAGGGCCAAGATGGCAGAGCGCCGCTGCCAGTAGTTGAGTTCCCGCACGAGTTCTGTCAGCTTGCCTGCTAGCCGTGTGACCCGCTTGGTCGCGTCCATGACTGACCATCTCCGCCGTGCCATCTGCCTGCTCATTCACGATCTCGTATTCATGCTCGCGGTAAGGACGACCACGTCGCATCGGCAATATGCCTTAGCTTGCTGGCCAGGTCCGGCTTAGCCTCGCCTGCTGCCTGCCGTGGTCTAAGCGGTCCGGAACATATTGAGAACGTGCCTGAACAGGCGGTCATTGATACGAAATCATCACCGGCTGGGGAGTATTGGCCATCGTCCGCAACGGGCTGAACGTCGGATGGTCCTTGGTGTAGAAGTTCTTCCAGCCGAAGAAGACCCCGGCCGGAGCGGTTCTCGTCACGGCACTCCAGGTCTGCAGCTTCTCCGAAGGGGTTCCCTGCCCGTCCATGTGGATGACGACGGCCAGGTCGTCGTGCCTGGTATCCAGCGCGGGTTCGTCGGTGATCATCGACAGCCTGAACTGGTGCAGCACCACGAGTTTCTGCGGCAGGCGGTACCGGGCGGTGAGATTGGCCAGCCACGAGATAACGCTGTTGATCTCGGCGCTTGTGACGCTGCCGATCTGGCGCAGCGGCAATTCACCGGGCTGCAGCTTCCACTCGGGATCGAGCGCCAGCCCGACATTGGGCTGCCGCAGCAGCGAGCTGTACTTTCTGGCCTGCGCGAGCAAGCTATCCCTGCCCGGCTGCAGATCGAGGACAACGTACATTCCTGCCGCCGTCGCTCGTCTGACCCATGGCCATAGTGCGGCTGGACTGGATTCATAGGAATAGCTGTCCTGCGGGCCCGGGCTTGCCTGAGCGACCGTCGCGATGATCTCGAATGTCGGGACCACGGGCACGCGGCTCAGCGGCTGGTAGGTGGCCGCGATCCGCCGGATCCTGGCGATGCTTGCGCTGAGTCCCTGAGCTCCTAGTGCACCCAGCGCAGGCGCACCCGGGTAGCCGTACAGGGCGAGCAGGCGGTGCATGGGGAACAGCACCTGGCCGCCGCCAGGCAGCTGAACGCCCGTCGCGGCGACCGCCACCCGGCTCGCGAGCTCGCGTGCCGGAGGGAACCCGGCGCCGATCGCCAGCACCCGCTTGGGTGCGGCAGCGGACAGTGCCTTGATCGCGCCGGGATCGGTACGGGGATCATCGCCCGACAGAACTACCGGCCGGGCACCTGCGGCACGCGCCGTAGCGACAGCGGCTTGCGTCCCGGCGCTCGTGTCCCGTCGCCGCACCAGAACCACGACATGCCGCAGCGGCACGGGCGCCCGGATTCCAGCTGCTTGCTGGGGGTCAGCGATGACCCGGACGCCTGGCAGCTGGGAGGAGAGCAGGCTGGTCGGCACCCCCACGGCGAGCGCCTGGCGGGCCGCGAGCGCTCGGATCTCGCCGCGAAGCATGACGGTGGCTGAGACCGCTCCGGTCCCGCGATGTCCAGCGGCCACGTTGGCCGCCACGTCGAGGGCGGTTGTGCCGGTTCCGGCGGCCCGCGCTCGCGTGTCGCGCCCGGCCGCTATGCCGCCGCTCGACGCCGGGGGGACCAGTAGCAGCGGCGCGTGCTCCTTCCTGGCCTCGGCGGCAGCTGCCGCGATGCTGGCCCGGCGGCCTGCGTTCGCCAGAACGACAAGGGGAGCCTTGACGAAGAGCGCGTGAGCGGCCCTAGCAGCGACGACGGCAGGCGAGCCGGTCAGCACGGTCATGCGGGTTCCGTGCGCCCGGGTGACAGGCCGGAGCGGCCGGCTTCCCGCGTGCCCCGCGATGACGGCACATGATCCCGCCGCAGCCGCCACCAGCACAGCGACAATGGCGCCAGCGCCAATGGTCGTGCGATCCGGGCCACCGCTGCTTGTCGTCCAAAGCATCGGATTTCTCCCCCGTGAGATCCATAGCCCGTCGGCTCGCGCCGGGTTGGATCCTAGCGGGGGAAAAAGTGAAGGCGGACTGCTTCAGAACCAATTCCGCCGAGAATTAGAAAAGCACCATACGCAATGTATCAATGCATCCCGGATCGTCACGGAAATGGGTTTCGCAGTATGCGCTCGCGGCGCGTGACCGGGCGCTGCCTTGCCGGTCACGGGCCCAGGAGAGGTCCCCGCTAAGTGACGCCTAGCTGGAAGTGGAAGTAGCCGATATGGAACTTGAGGGCGAATCCACCGAAATGGTGCACAACTAGGGCGGCGAGGATGACGAGCAGAATCGCTACGAGGATCCAAAACAGCCACCAGAGGAGGCCCGGCACACTGCTTCTAATGCTCATGGGAGGCAACTGCCCTAAAACGGCCAATGTATGCGCGCCTCTAACGTACCCCTGCGTTCTGCATGCATAGGACATCCCAGACAGCTCGGCCAGCTCCTACCAGGCCTCGCATCCCAGGGCGTTAGGTTTGAACGCGATGTGCCAGGGCAGTACTGGGCGCCGTAAGACAATGAAAGGTGAGCTGCACAATGGCTATCGTCCTGCTGGCCCTGCTGATCATTCTGATCCTCTTCGGGCTGGGATTCGCTCTGCACGTCCTGTGGTGGATCGCGATCATCGCGCTTGCCCTGTGGCTGCTCGGCTTCCTCTTCCGCGCAGGTTCCACCGCGGGACCCCGGCGCCGCTGGTATCGCTGGTAGGCGTTTCCCGCACCGAAACGATCCAGAGTCCGGGCCGATCTCGTGAATCGGCCCGGACTCTGTGGGTAACGGTGCAGCATGACAGTCAACTCGACAGAAACAGAGAT
>DATELR010000046.1:0-2299 GCA_035276345.1 Streptosporangiaceae bacterium
CGGTACTCGCGCTCGAACGCGCGCAGGTCGTCGACCCGGCGCTCGAGTTCCTCACGCGTCTGGACCAGCGAGCCCATGGCCTGACGGTGCCGTTCCTGCGCGTCGCGCTCCAGGCTTTCGGCCCGGGCCCGTGCGTCGCCAGTGATCTGCTCCGCCTGGCGCCTGGCCTTGGTCAGCACCTCGTCCGCCTCGCGGCGGGCACGGCCCAGGGTCTCGTCGGCTTCCCGGCGGGCGTCGGCGATGGCCTGGTCGGCCGTCTGCTGCGCGAGCGAGAGCACGCGCGCGGCCGTGTCCATGTTGTCCTCGATATGCGGCATCCCGCCGCCCATCATGACCGGCTCGGGCTGCCTGCGCTCCGGCTCCATCCGCTCGGGCGCCATCATCTCAGGCTTCGGGTCGGACAGCGGGGAACTCAACGCGGGTACCGCAGACTTACCACCGCGCAGGGACTCCGCCAGCTTGGCCCGGAGCTCTTCGTTCTCCTGGATCAGCCGGTCGAGCTCGGCTTCGATCTCGTCGAGGAAGGCGTCAACTTCTTCCTCGTCATAGCCCGGCCTGAGCCTGGTCGTACTGAACTGCTTGTTCCGCACATCCGCGGGCGTCAGCGGCATCTCGTCTCCTCGGCGCACTTGGACCGTGTTCTTCAGAACGGTACCCGAATCAGAGGCGCGGCACGACCACTTCCAGCAGGATCAGAATCACGATAAACAGAACCATGAAACTGAGGTCCAAGGCGACCATGCCGAGCCGAAGGGTCGGGATGAAGCGGCGCAGGAGTTTCAGGGGCGGATCCGTAATCGTGAAGATACTCTCGGCGATTACCAGCACTATGCCTGTCGGATGCCAGTCGCGGGCGAATACCTGCACCCAGCTGAAGATCATCCTGCCGATCAGGACCACGAGGTAGATCGTCAGCACATATGTGAGGACTTCCCTCAGGTACTGCACGAGTCCACCCTGTCCCTGGCGCCGGCGGAGCCGGCCTAGCTCTGGTTGAAGAAGCCGCGCTCGGCGATGCGAGCCTTGTCCTCCGCGGTCACCTCGACGTTGGCCGGCGAGAGCAGGAAGACCTTGTTGGTCACACGCTCGATGCTCCCGCGCAGGCCGAAAATCAGCCCGGCCGCGAAGTCGACGAGGCGCTTAGCGTCGCTGTCGACCATCTCGGTCAGGTTCATGATCACCGGAGTGCCCTCGCGGAAGTGTTCCCCAATAGTACGTGCTTCATTGTAGGTGCGAGGATGCAGTGTCGTGATCCGGGCGAGATCGGTCGTCTGCGACACATGCTCGATGCGCCAGTCGGCGGACTGGTAGCCGACGTAGTCATCGCGGCCGTTACGGACATCGGGCTCGTCGGCGGCCTCCTCGGGCCGGTCGGCCTGGTCGTCGTAGTCCTCGTACTCACCGTAGGAGTCGTACTTGTCCTGGTAGCGGTGATCGTCCTCAACGAGGCCGAGGTAGACCGCCATCTTCCGCATGGCACTGGCCATCGTTCAGTCCTCCCAGCCTGTACCCGTCTTTGCCAGTCGTTTCGGCCTCACGCGTGGGACATTACCCGACACGCGGCCCCCGATCGCCGAGCAACGCCGTACCAATTCGCAGGTGTGTCGCGCCGGCTTCGACGGCGGCCTCGAGATCGGCGCTCATGCCGGCCGAGACCACCGTGGCGCCCGGACGGACCTCGCGCACGGCGGCCGCGCTCACCATCAGCCGGGCGAAGGCATCGGCGGGCGGCATGGACAGCGGGGCGATGGCCATCACGCCGCCGAGCACCAGCCCCTCCTCGGCCGCCAGCGCCTGGGCCAGGGCCGGGACCTGCTCCGCCACCGCGCCGCCGCGGGCCGGGTCACCGTCCAGGCTCACCTCGACCAGGCACTCGATCACCCGCCCGGCCCGGCGCGCGGCCTTGCCGAGGGCGCTGATCAGGCGCGGCCGGTCCACCGAATGCACGACGCTGGCGTAGCGCGCCACGCTGGCACACTTGTTGGTCTGCAACTGCCCGACAAAGTGCCAGGTCAGATTGAGATCGGCGCATTCGGCGGCCTTTGGCGCCGCCTCGGCGTCACGGTTCTCCCCGATATCCCGCACGCCCAGCTCGCTGAGCAGCCGGACGTCGGACGCGGGTTTGGTCTTGGTCACCGCGATCAGCGTCAGCTCGCTGACGTCCCTCCCGGCCGCCTCGCACGCCTTGGCGACGCGGTCGCGGACTGCGGCCAGCCGCAGGGCGAGTTCTTCCCGCCGACCGGGGCCGGTCACTTCAGGAAGTCGGGGACATCAAGGTCGTCGTCTTCCTCGAAGACGA
>DATELR010000047.1:0-39041 GCA_035276345.1 Streptosporangiaceae bacterium
GGGAACCTCGACCGGGCAGGCAGGCAACCAGGGCAACATAAACCCGGCACCAACCAATTCGGCGTCAGCCAATCCCTCAACCGGCGCCAATCAAAGACTCGCGCACCAGATCGGACAGGGCGGCGGAGCTGGGGGCGCCGCAGCGAATCAGGGTGGCGTGCCGCTCGGCTTGATCATCCTCGCGGTGCTGGTGGTTGGCGCTGCCGCCCCTGGCGCGACCCGGGTTGTGACTAGGCGCCGGCGCTGGCGATCGGCTACTGGCGACGCCGGGCTCGCAGCGGCCGCCTGGAAGGAGCTATGCGCCGATCTAGATGACTATGGCATGAACTGCCGGCCGAGTGAATCACCGCGAGCGCTGGCCAGGAGGGTCGGCGCGGTCTCTGAGATGGATGATCAGGCAAGGCAGGCGATGGGCCGGATAGCGAACGTTGTCGAGCGAGCCCGTTATGCGCCGGTGCCAGCGGCAGCGGGGGCGATCCGGTCCGATGTCGCAGCCGTGCGCCGTGCGCTGGCCAGGGCCTCAACCCGCGGAACCCGCTGGCGCGCGATCTTGCTGCCGGCATCCACGTTGCAGCCGCTGGGAACCTGGTTCAGGCAGGCGGCCGGGCTGCTGACCGGCTGGACTCCAGCCTCAGGCGAGAGCTAGCCGTCACGCCCCTCCTGGCGTCTGCGCCAGCGCTCATCGAGCCTGTCACCTAGGCCGCCCTGGCGCTTGCCGCTCGTCTTGTCCTTGCGACCCGACCGGCGTTCCTTGATCTGCACCTTGCCGGTAGCCAGACCGTTCATCCGCCGGTAACTGATAGCTGCCCAGTAGCACGAAGCGAGCATGATCACAAAACCGACGATGCTGATCGCGATGTAAGTCGAGACGCCGACTGGCAGCAGTGCCACGCCGATAGCGAATCCCACGGCAGCGTAAACGACCCGGCGCTTATAGTGCACGCGCGGGTCAGCCGCGCGTACGGCCTTCGCAAACCGCGGATGCTCGGCATAGAGCGCCTGCTCGATCTGCTCGAGCTGGCGCTGCTCGTGCTCGGAAAGCGGCACGTTGCCTCCCAGTTGCTCGCGCCGGCCGAACCTGTCGGCCGCTGGCTATCCCCCAGAATACGAGGGCCAGCGCGTTCTGTGGAAGGGGACGCCAGACCAGGCGCGCGACATCGGCCACCAGGCACTTGGCAAAGTCACTGACGGAGCATTCATTCACTCACGCATCTGCCGTTCGCCCTCGCCGGGCGGCACCAGCGTTCCAGGGCCAACCGCGCTGGATCCGAACCGGCGGGTGATCTTGTCCATCGCGGATTCCGCCTCGCGCCAGGCGTCGGCACGCTCCCCGAGCGTGAGCTGGATGCCGGCCAGCGCAGCCGGCGATATGCCGCTGGCGCGCACGCCGACAAGGCGAAGCAGCACGCCGTCGGCAAGCCCAGATGCGGCGTAAAGTTCGCATGCCGTTCCGTAGATCTGCTGCGCCACATCGGTCGGCTCGGGAAGTGTGCGGGAACGCGTGAACGTCTTAAAGTCGGCACGCCTCAGCTTGACCGAGATCGTCCTGGCGACGTAGCCAGAGGAGCGGAGCGCGCGGGCGGTCCGGCCCGAGAGCCGCAGCAACTCGCGGCGGATCTGTTCTGGATCGCTGATATCAGAGCCGAACGTCTCCTCGGCGCCGACGCTCTTGTCATGAGCGCCGGTCTCGACCCTGCGGTGATCGCGCCCCCAGGCGAGCGAGGACAGATGCGCCGCCGTGGCCTGGCCAAGTTCGCGCTCAAGGGTGGAGACCGGTGCGTTGGCCAGGTCTGCGACCGTACGAAAGCCGAGTCTCGCTAGCACAGCTCCGGTGCGCTGCCCGACGCCCCACAACGCTGACACCGGCAGCGGATGCAGGAAGTCAAGCACGCCGTCCGCGGGGACCACCAGCAATCCATCTGGCTTGCAATGCACCGATGCGAGCTTGGCGACGAACTTGGTGGTCGCGATCCCCACGGAGCATGTGATGCCCAGCTCGTCGCTGACCTGGCGGCGGATCAGCCGGCCTATCGCGGCTGGCGGGCCGACCCGGCGCACGGCACCGGCAACGTCAAGGAACGCCTCGTCCAGGGAGAGCGGCTCAACTTCTGGCGTGACGGCCTTGAAGATCGCCATCACCTCGCGTGATACCGCGCTGTACAACCTGTGCCGAGGCGGGACGAACACCGCCTGCGGGCAAAGC
Organism: Streptosporangiaceae bacterium; assembly: GCA_035276345.1. Lineage (GTDB taxonomy): Bacteria > Actinomycetota > Actinomycetes > Streptosporangiales > Streptosporangiaceae > Chersky-822. The sequence goes on from DATELR010000047.1 coordinate 2,204, forward strand.
CGCCGTGCTCTGCTGACTGGCATCGCGGACCGGACGCCGAACCTGCGAGCGATGTAGTTCGCCGACAGCACGACTCCCCGGCCACCCGTATGACCCACGATGACCGGCTGTGCGGCGATCTGCGGGCGGTCCCTGATTTCGACGCTGGCATAAAAGGCGTCCATGTCGATGTGCAGGACGTGACAACCGGTGTCATCTAGAACACGGTCGTCCGCACCGCCTGCCTGGTCCACCATCGCGTCCGGCTGCGGCTGGGCGTTCCAGCCCCAGCTGGCCTCCTGCCCCTGACTGTAGCGTCGGGCGCCGACATCGGCGTCTATGCGGCGCCAGGATCGCTAGGCGGCTGGTCTGCCTCGTGAGCCGCCAGCGTCGGCTTGATCTCGAGCAGGCGTGCCAGCAGCCCGTTGACGAATGCCGCTGATGCATCAGTCGACAAATCACCGGCTAGCTGCACGGCTTCGCTGATTGCCACAGCCGGAGGCACCTCGCTGCCCCATAGCAACTCATAGCTGCCGATTCGCAGGATGTTCCTGTCCACGGCCGGCATCCGGTCAAGCGTCCAGCCATGGGAATTGTCGGCGAGCAAACGATCGAGTTCGTCGCGATGCGCTTGCACGCCTTGGACGAGCTCGATCGCATAGGAACTGACCGGCGGCTCGGCTTGGATGATCCTCGCCTCAAGGACGCTCAGCGGCGGTTCGCGCCGCACATCTGCCTCGAACAAGATGTCAAGCGCTCGCTTGCGTGCCTTACTGCGCGCCGCCACCGGTGCTCCCGCCTGCGTCTGCGCGGCCCGTCCAGGCGCCGGCTTCGGGCTGCCTAGCCCCGTCTGAGGCCCTCACGCCCGGCCGAGATAGTCGCCGGTCCGTGTGTCGACCCTGACTTTCTCCCCCGTCGTGATAAACAACGGCACCTGTACCTGCGCGCCCGTTTCCAGGGTCGCAGGCTTGGTACCGCCGGTAGACCGGTCGCCTTGCAGACCAGGGTCGGTTTGGCTGACCGTGAGTTCGACTGCGGCCGGGAGCTCCACGTAGAGCGGGGTACCGTCGTTGAACGCCACGGTCACGGTCTGTTCCTCCAGCAGGTAGTCGGCACCGTCGCCGACCACCTCTCCGGGTATCCGGGGCTGGTCATAGTCCTGGGTGTCCATGAACACGAACTCATCGCCCTCGCGATACAAGTACTGCATCTCGCGTCTGTCGACATTCGCGATGTCAACCTTGACCCCGGCGTTGAATGTGCGGTCAACGACCTTGCCGCTCAGCACGTTCTTCAGCTTGGTCCGCACAAATGCGCCGCCTTTGCCGGGCTTGACGTGCTGAAACTCCACGACGTTCCAGAGCTGGCCGTCGATGCTGAGGGTCATGCCGTTCTTGAGGTCGTTCGTGGTGGCCACGTAGTTGCATCTCCTGCATGCGGGCGGGACCGCCGCGTCCGGCGGCCGGCTACGCGGACGGCCGTCTAGAGGACGAGCAGTTCCCTGGTGATCGTGGTGAGCGGCTGTGCCCAACCCGCCGCCCCGGCCCCTGCGCGGACCACGAGGGTGTCCTCAATGCGGACACCGCCCTTGCCGGGCAGGTAAATGCCGGGTTCGATGGTGATTGGAACCCGATCCTCTAGTGTACCGGTCCGGCCATACCCGATGATCGGTGCCTCGTGGATCTCGAGGCCGACTCCGTGGCCGAGGCCATGCCCGAAATGCTCGCCATGTCCTGCCGCTGCGATCAAATCGCGCGCCACAGCGTCAACGTCGGTCACCTCCGCGCCGGGAACGGCGGCGGCGACACCAGAGGCCTGCGCTTCGGCGACAATCTGGTAGATGTCGCGCTGCCATCCGGCCGGCTGGCCGATCGCAACGGTCCTGGTCATGTCGGCGTGATAACCGCCGCATTGCGCACCGCAGTCGATTGTCACCATGTCGCCGGCTTCGAATTGCCGGTCGCCAGGAACGTGGTGCGGTATCGCGCCGTTCGACCCGCTCGCGACGATGCTGTCGAACGCCAGCCCGTCAGCGCCCAGGTCAATCATGGTGCGCTCGAGCGCGATCGCGTACTCGCGCTCGCTCACGCCTGGGCATAGCCGGTCCAGGACGGCGGAAAAGGCCTGGCTAGTGATCGAGCATGCCCGGTCGAGCAGGGCAATCTCATCTTCGTCCTTGACCATCCGCAGGTCGTCGATCGCGCTGCCAGCGCCCACGAGCTTGAGCTCGTCATGCGCCGTAGCAAGCTCGCGGTGCGTTTGCACCGTCATGATTTGGTCTTCGAAAGCGATGGCACGCAGCCCGGCCGCAAGCGCCGAGTCGACAAGCGCCGCTGCAACGTCACGTTCGATGACAAGCGTCACGTCGTCGCACTCTCGGCCGGCCGTCCCTGCGTACCTCGAGTCGGTGGCCAGAACCGCCAGTCCGTCGGCCGGCACGAGCAGGGCCGCATTGGAACTCGCCAGCCCGCTCAGGTAGCGGACGTTGACGCCGCTGGTGACCAGAACGGCCTCAGCGCCAAGGCTGGTAGCGGCGGCGGCAGCCCGGTCCCGGCGAAGTGCGTGCGAGTGCGGCATATCCGAACTCTACGGGTGCAGTCAGCAGGTGCCACCCGCGGCCGCGCTCACGGCCGCACAACAGGATCGTCACCGACGATCACGCCACCTCCCCGGCTCCACGTGAGGTAGCGCCACGTCAGGTTCACCAGCGCCGAGATCCGGTTCCGGCCGCCAAGGAGCGTAACCAGGTGTAGGCCGAGCCAGGCAAGCCAGGCGATCGTGCCCCTGGCCCTGATCCGGCTCGGCAGCTCGACCACCGCCGAGCGGTGCCCGATCGTGGCCATGATGCCCTTGTCCTTGTAGCTGAACGGCTGGGTGGGCCGGCTCGTCACCACGCGGCTGATCTGTCTGGCGGCATGCCGGCCGTGCTGGATGGCCGGCTGGGCGAGCTGCGGCTGCGGGTCGCCGTCGATCGCCGCGATGTCGCCCGCCGCGAATACCCGGTCCTGGCCAACCACGCTCAGGTCAGGTCTGGTGCGGAGGCGGCCGCCGCGGCCAGACGGCAGCCCGAGCTTGCCGATCCACTCGGGCGCGGCAACACCTGCAGCCCATACGGTGAGGTCGCTCGGCAGCGTCTCGCCGTTGACCTCATCGCCGCCCTTCCGGCTGGCGATCCTGACGTGGTCTTTCGCCACCTCGGCGATTTCGGTTTGCAAGTACACCTCGACGCCGCGCTCAAGGAGCTCGTTCCTGGCGTACTCACGCAGGGGTTCTGCGAACGGCGCGATCAGCGCTGGTCCGAGCTCGATGAGCCGCACGTGAATCCTGGCCGGGTCGATTTCAGGGAACGACGCGGGCAGCGCGATGTTGCGCAGTTCTGCCAGCGTCCCCGCGAGCTCAACCCCAGTGGCACCGCCACCCACGACAGTGACGCTGAGGTCCCTGCTATCTCCTTCTGCGCTGCGCCGCTCCAGCTCGTCGATCAGCTGATCACGAAGGATGATCGCATCTCGCCTGGTGTACAGGCTCAGCGCATTTTCCGCCGCGCCGGCTACCCCGAAGAAGGCCGCGCTGACGCCGGTCGCCAGGATCAGGTAGTCATATCCGAGCACCGATCCGTCGCGTAGCAGAAGCTGCCTGCGATCGGTATCCAGTCCGTTGATCTCGCCCTTGCGGAAGTGAGCGTTCGCCTTGCGGACCGCGGTCCAGGCCGGATATGCGACATCGGCTGCGGTGAGGCCGGCCGTCGCCACCTGGTAGAGGAGCGGCTGGAATGTGCTGTAGGCGTTCTGGTCGACCAGCGTCACCCGAACCTTAGTCCCGGCGGGCAAGCGGTGCCGCCGGCGAAGCCTGGCCAGCTCGCTCACGGCAGTCAGGCCGGCGAATCCGGCGCCAACGACGACTATCCGAAGTTCGCCAGCGTCCTCGCCAAATTCCGCGGCATCAGCCATATTTCGACTCTACCCACGGCTCAGCCCGCGACCGTTTCGGCCATTCGCGCGGTGATGAAGTCACGCTCTGCGGCCGGCAACCCGGCCGTCAGCGCGAGCCGGTAGGCCGCAGCGGCCTCCTCGCGATGGCCGAGCCTGTGCAGTAGCTCCGCTCTCGCGATATGCAGCTGAGGCCACCGATCAAGCCGCCCTTCTGCGGCCAGCCGGTCAAGAATCGCAAGGCCGGACTCCGCGCTCTCCGCCATGGCCACGGCCACGGCCAGATTGGCCACGACGACCCCGGTCGGCTCGTAACTTGCGAGTTCGCGGTACAGCGCCGCTATCTCGCGCCAGTCTGTCTGCTCGGCCGAAGGCGCAGTGGAGTGGCAAGCCGCGATTGCCGCTTGCAGCTGATAAGGCCCCGGTCGCCGGAACCGGAGCGCGGTTTCGATCAGCTGCTCGCCCTCAGTGATTTCCGACTTGTTCCACAGCGCTCGATCCTGGTCAGCCAGCAGCACAAGCGAGCCGTCTGGTCCGGTTCTGGCAGCCCGGCGGGCATTGGTGAGGAGCAACAGCGCCAGCAAGCCGGTGACCTCGGGCTCGGCTGGCAGGACAAGGCGAAGCTGGCGCGCCAGTGCAATGGCCTGATCGCAGAGATCGGCTCGGATCAAACCAGGCTCGGCGTCGCCAATGGCCCTATGCCCTTGGGTGAACACCAAGTAGACGACCCGCAGCACAGCGTTCAGCCGCTCGCCCAGCGCGTCGGGGCCAGGCACGGTAAGGGGTATCGCAGCCTGGCGGATCTTGCGCTTCGCCCTGACTAGCCGCTGGGCCATGGTGGGTTCAGGGATGAGGAACGCTGCAGCGATTTCCTCCGTGCGCAGCCCGCATACCGTGCGCAGGGTCAGTGCGATCCGGACGGCGGGATCGAGCGCCGGATGACAGCACGCAAAGATCAGCGCCAGCTCGTCCTCACCTACCCGGCCGATGGCCGGCTCGTTCGCAGCGATGACGGGACCAGCGCCGGCGTGCTCCCTGGCCGCTGCTGCCTCGCGGGTGGCCCTGACCGCGTCGCGGCGCATGAGATCGACGGCCTTATGCCAGGCGGTGGTGATGAGCCACGCTCTCGGGTTCGGCGGGATGCCATCGCCTGGCCACTGGGCGACGGCCGCAGCGCACGCCTCCTGGACGGCGTCCTCTGCCACTTCCAAGTCGCCTGTCCTGCGGACGATGCTGGCAACGGCCGCCCACCAATGCTCGCGCAAGGCGATTTCCAGCTGACTGCGGTCTCGGCAGGGGGACAATCCCCCGTGCTCCCCTGCCGTGCCCGCAGCAGTCATCAGGCCGGTCAGGCTGGTGGCGTCACGCCGACGACCGGACGGATCTCGATCGAGCCATCCACGGCCGTCGGAAGTGTGGCTGCCCACTTCAGCGCCTCGTCGAGGTTCGCGCATTCAATCAGCGTGAATCCGCCGAAATGTTCCTTGATCTCCGCGGCCGGCCCGTCGGTCAGCACCACCTCGCCGCCTTGGACCCGCAAGGTCGTCGACGCGGAAGCCGGTTGCACAGGCGCGCAGTCGATCAGGACTCCGGCGTCCGCCATCGGGCCTGTAGCGGCGCTCCATCGCCGGAGCATTGCAGCGTGCTCCTCGGTGCCTGGATCGGGCAGCGGCCCGTCCGGGCCATACAGCAAGAACAGGTATTTCATCGCTCGGCTACCTCTCCCCTTATGCCGGACACTAGCGCCCGGCTCGGCAGGTAATCGAACGGCGGGGTCGCGAATCGACAGCCTGTGGCGCATCGCCTGCGTCAGGCAGCCATCTCCCTGATCTGCTCCACGAGCCTCACCCGGTCCTCGTGCGTAGCAGCGATCGGCTGCACGTTCAAGGTCGTGACGCCGGACTCCTTGAGTGCAGCGATCCGCTCGGCCACGTGTGATTTCGCCCCGATCAGCGAGATCCCTTCGAGCAGGGAACGCGGCACAAGCGCGGCGGCCTCATCCTTGCGGCCTGCCAGATAGGCGTCCTGAATGGCGATCGCCTCGTCTGGGTAGCCGTAGTCCGTCGCGAGCTTGGTGTAGAAGTTCTGTCCTCGTGCGCCCATCCCGCCGATGTACAGGGCCATCACGGGCCGTCCGAGATCAATGAGGTCCGCCGCGTCGTCGCCGATCGCCAGCGTTGCCTGGGCGATCACGTCAAGCGCGGGCAGCGACGGGTCCCGCTTGGCCTTCCCTGCCGCCAGCGCCGGCCCCCAGACTCCGGCCGCCTTTTCGGGGAAATAGAAGATCGGCTGCCAGCCCTCGGCAAGCTCGGCGGCCATCGCCGTGTTCTTCGGTCCGACCGCCGCCAGAATGATAGGAATCCGGTCTCGGACCGGGTGGTTGATCAGCTTCAGCGGCTTACCGAGCCCCGTGCCCTGGCCAGGCGGCAGCGGGATCTTGTAATTCTTGCCATCGTGAACGAGGCGCTCGCGACGCCAGACCGCGCGGCAGATCTCGATAGTCTCGCGGGTCCTGCCGATCGGCGCGTCGTACGGCACCCCGTGCCAGCCCTCGATCACCTGCGGTCCTGACACGCCGATGCCCAGATTGAAACGGCCGCCAGAGACGTAGTCCAGGCCCGCGGCGGTCATTGCGGTGAGCGTCGGCGTCCTGGTGTACAGCTGCATGATCCCTGAGGCGAGCTGGAGCCGCTCGGTCTTGGCAGCCACGTAGCCAAGCTGACTGACCGCGTCGTAGCTGTATGCCTCTGGCACGAAGACGATGTCCAGCCCGGCCTTCTCGTAGTCGGCAAGCTCGCCAACGGTCTCGGCGAAGCCGCCCGCGTAATTCAGTGACATTCCAATGCGCAACGAGGCTCCCGAGATGGCCGCAGCGGACAGTGTCTACTTCGGGGCATCGTAGCTGGCGGCTGGTCAGCCGTCACGAGCAAGCAGCGCGGCGATCGCGCGCAGGGCCAGCAGATACGAATCGGAGCCGAAACCAGCAATCGTGCCGTCAGCGACCGCGGCCACGACGGAGTTATGCCGGAACGTCTCCCTGGCTGCCGGATTGGAGATGTGCACTTCGACCAGGGGCGCAGTGCGCATCGCTAGTGCATCACGCAATGCATAGGAGTAATGCGTGAAGGCTGCGGGGTTCAGCACCATCGGCACCCGCCCGTCCGCGGCCTCATGCACCCATGCGATCAGCTGCGACTCGTCGTCTGTTTGCCGGAAATCGACGGCAAGCCCGAGCTCGGCGGCGGTCGCGTCGCATTCATGCCTGAGGTCCTCGAGCGTCGCCGTGCCGTAGATGTCGGGTTCGCGTGATCCGAGCCTGGACAGGTTTGGCCCGTTGAGCACGAGCACCGTGCGCATATCAGACCTCCCCGAAAGCGCGGGCGAGGAGCTCCTCAGGCGGATCGGCCAGGATGCCGGGCCGCGCCAGGCCGTCCAGCACCACCATGCGCAGATGCCGGCCCCTCGTTTTCTTGTCTACAGCCATCGCATCGCGCAACTCGCTCCAGGAACTGCGTGCGTACGTAGTCGGCAGGCCGACCGAGGCAAGAACTGCCCTGTGCCGGTCAGCAATGGGCGCGTCCAGCCTGCCAGAGAGCCTGCCGACGGCCGCAGCGAAGACCATTCCGACCGCAACCGCCTCTCCGTGCCTGATTGCGTATCCCTCGGCCCGCTCGATCGCATGGCCGAGCGTGTGCCCGTAATTGAGCGTCTCGCGCCGACCGGCCTCTCGCAGGTCAGCCGCGACGACGTCAGCCTTCATCCGGATCGCGCGCTCGATCAGCTCGTGCTCGCGAGGGCCGCCGGCCCTGGCCGCGGCCGCTGGGTCGCTCTCGATCAGGTCAAGGATCACCGGATCGGCGATGAAACCGGCCTTGATCACTTCCGCCAGTCCGCTGACGTATTCCTCGGCCGGCAGGCTCGTCAGCGACCCGAGGTCGGCCAGCACTCCAGCTGGCGGATAGAAAGCTCCGACCAGGTTCTTACCGGCGGCGATATTGATCGCGGTCTTCCCGCCGATGGCAGCGTCCACGATGGCGAGCAGCGTGGTAGGCACTAGGACCAGCCGGACGCCGCGCAGCCAGGTCGCCGCGACGAATCCGGCCAGGTCGGTGACCGCCCCGCCGCCCAGGCCCACAATCGCGTCAGTTCGCGACAGCCGGTGTGCCGCCAGCCTCGTCCAGAGCGCCGTTGCGACGCTGATGTCCTTGGCCTGCTCACCAGCTGGCACGGGTTCGGCGCAAACCTTGTATCCCGCCGCGGTCAGCACCCGGCAGGCTGGCTCGGCCAGCTTCTCGAGTCCCTCGGCGTGGATGAGGACTACCGTCTGCGCGCGGTCTCCGATCAGCGCGGGCAGTTCGGCCGCCACGCCCTCACCCAGGACGACGTCATAAGGCTGTTCGCCGCCGACGCGCATCTTCGTGCTGGTCATGACGTGGTCAGGCGGCCTGCGATGTCGTCGGCGATCTCGGCCGGTTCCCGGTCATCAGTGCCTACGGTGATCGTTGCCAGCTGCTGATAGACCGGGATCCGCTGGTCAAGCAGGATCTTGAGGGTGGCGCGCGGATTGCCGATGAGCAGCGGGCGTGCCTGGTTGAAACCGACCCGCCTGGCAGCCGACGCGAATCCGGTCTCCAGGTAAACGACCGTCTGGCCGGTAAGGCCTGCCTGTGTTTGCGGATCGAGCACTGCGCCGCCTCCGACAGCGACGACGCCGTCGCCGCCGGCCAGCGCGCGAGCGACGGCCGCCCGCTCAAGCTCGCGGAACACCGGCTCGCCGTCCTCGATGAAAATCTCGCTGACCGGCTTGCCCGCTACCGACTCGACGATCGCGTCGGTATCGGTGAAGGCGACGCCGATGCGGTCAGCGAGGAGTGCGCCGACGGTCGTCTTGCCGGCCCCAGGCGGCCCGATCAGAACCGCGACGGGACCCGGCCTGGCGGTTGCCTGTCCAGGGTTGTTCATCGGATCACCAGGTTCTCCATGTAGCCGCAGTAGTTCCGGCGGGTTTCATCAATGCTGTCTCCGCCGAATTTCTCCAGCACGGCGTCGGCCAGCACGAGAGCGACCATGGCCTCGGCCACGACCCCTGCGGCCGGCACCGCGGTGACGTCGCTGCGCTGATTGATGGCCTTGGCCGCCTCACCGGTACGGACGTCCACGGTCGCCAGCGCGCGCGGGACCGTGGAGATCGGCTTCATGGCCGCCCGTACCCGGACCGGCTCGCCGGTGCTCATGCCGCCCTCGATGCCGCCCGCGCGGTTGGTTTGCCGGCGCACGCCTCCTGGCCCTGACTCGATCTCGTCGTGTGCCTGCGAGCCGCGCCTGGCCGCGGTCGTGAAGCCATCGCCGATCTCGACGCCCTTGATCGCGTGGATGCTCATGATCGCCCCGGCCAGCCTGGCGTCGAGCCGGCGATCACCATGCACGTGGCTGCCCAGACCCGGCGGCAGGCCAGTCGCGACCACCTCAATCACCCCGCCGAGCGTGTCGCCGGCCTTGCGGGCGGCATCGATCTCGGCGATCATCGTTGCGCTCGTGGCCGGGTCCAGGCAGCGGACCGGGTCAGCGTCAATCGCCGCGCGGTCAGCGGGCTCGGGCATGGTTCCGGGCGGCACGCTGATGCCGCCGATGGCTACGACGTGACTGAGGACATCCGCGCTGATGGCCTGCGCCAGGAACCTTCTGGCAAGCTCGCCCGCGGCTACCCGCGCGGCCGTCTCCCGCGCGCTTGCCCGCTCCAGGACGGGCCGCGCGTCTTGGTGCCCGTATTTCTGCATACCGGCCAGGTCCGCATGACCTGGTCGCGGCCTCGTCAGCGCTTCGTTGCGGGCTTGTCCGGCAAGGTCGGCCTCCGCCACAGGATCCGGCGACATCACGGTCTCCCACTTCGGCCACTCCGTGTTCGCGACCGTGATCGCGACCGGCCCGCCGAGCGTGCGGCCGTGCCTGACCCCGCCGGTGATCTCGACCTCGTCCTGCTCGAACTTCATTCTGGCGCCGCGGCCGTAGCCGGCCCGGCGGCGCGCTAGAGCCGCAACCACGTCCGCAGTGCATATCTCGACCCCGGCAGGCACTCCTTCGCAGATGGCCACCAGGGCGCGGCCATGGGATTCCCCGGCGGTTAGCCAGCGCAGCATGCTGTCGATCTTGCCATGACCGGCGAGCGGGTAAATCTCACGCTGCCGCGCCGTCGCCGCCGAGCCGGATGGCGATGCCGCGGCGCAGTCGCCCGCCGAGTCGCTCCATGACCGCTGTCCCGATCGCTGCCGCCAGGTCGGTGACGTCACGTCCGGCTCGCTCGCCAGAGATCGTCAGCGCGATCACGAGGTCGTGCTCTTCGCCGCCCGGCCGCAGCTCGAAGCCGGTCACCGTGTCCTGCCCGGCGAGCACGTCGCAGACCGCATCCCGGACGTCGGCATCCGAGCACGGCGCTGGGGCGGCCTCGCCGCGCGCGAGGGCCGTGAGCCTGGCACCCTCGACGGCGAGCGGGACTGGCCCGGCGACGTCCACGATGACCGCGCGCCTGTCCGCCACAGCGCTCTCCCATACCCGCCTGGCTGGCATCGGCACCGGCCGGGCGTCCTGCTGCCATGCGCGCATCGACTCCATGCAGGTGAACACTGGTATCGCGCTGCGGCCGTCCCGTCCGATCAGCGTCGGCATCGCCATCTCCGATGCCTTCTCGGCTTTGGCGATGCCCGTCTTGGAGCCATCTGCTGCCAAGCCATCCGCGCCAGGCTCATCGGCCTGCTCGGCTAGCACAGCGACGATGGGGACGAGCAGCCGGCTTCGCGTCAGCGCATTGAGCACCTCCTGCTCGCTGCCATGCCCGGCAGCGAACTCCTGTAGTCCCCTGCTCACCTCAGCCTCGGCGCTGCCGTGATCGTCGCGGAACGTGGGGTCGGGACCGTTGATGCCTCGCACAGCCCAACTGTATTTCGCCCGCGGCCTCAGCTCGCGACACGCGCGGCCGGCGCGGAGATCCGGACTGAACGCGGCATCTTAATCTAGTCGTGGCAAGCCAGACGGATCAGGCGCTAGTAATCTGACGCCGATACAGTTCCACTTCTCACCGTAAGTTGGGCACGTAACTTGCGTTTTGAGAGTTTCATTGAACTGCATCTCATTGCTACATAGGGGAACGCGTGCGGAACATGGCTCAGGCAGCGTCGCTCGTCGTGCCGGGAACGCTGATGCAGAAGCCGATCCCGCCGAGGTTGGTCGAGCCCTACCTGACCGGTCGGCGCGCCGTCATCGCTGGCTTCGTGTACCAGGCCACTGAGACGTCGTTCACCGATCCGGCTGACTTCTACTCCGCGCTCGATCTTGGCTACGAGGGTTCTGAGTTCCGTCCTGATATGACCGAGCTCTTTCTGATCCGGTGGATGGCATCGACCCTCGAGTCGTACCTTGTCCCCTATTCCCAGGAGCGCGGAGGCGACTGGTCGGCAAAACCTCCCTTTCCCGGAACCGGATACACATCCTGGCCAAGTCGCCCGATTCACGAGTTCTTTGTCGACTTGATGCCGATCCCGGTTGGGGCCGAGATTCGCCGGATTGCCCAGGGGCACGCAGACTTCATCGCACGCTACGACGGGCAGGTCTGGCTCAGGCCCGCCGAGGGGGGCTGAAGATGCGATACCGCCTGCTTGCCACCTACCAGGGGGCGCCGTACGAGGCCGGTGTTGGCCCTGAAGACACTGGCGTCGTCCTGTTCGCCGCGTGCCCGCCGCCTGAGGACCTGGGCTTCGAGCCGGCAACAGGACATTGGCGCAAGGAGGTGGCCAGGGACCACGTGCATGCGCTGTATGAGTCGCGGCCGGTAGGAGTCTTTCGCGGTGAACGCTGCGTCGTACTCGATGACCTCACCGATCGCCTCCACATCGCCTACCTGGGTCACGATGCCTTCCGGGCTGAGCAGCTCGGCTACTGGGAAGTTGACCGGGGCGTCTTCGAGCTGATCACGCCCCGCCAGGAAGTCACGGATATCCTCGAACAGCGCATTTCTGTGGCCGCGCCTGACCAGGACGCGCGGCCTCAGCCGCCGTTGCCTGATGCGCTGGGCGGTCACGGCTTGCCGGCGCCGGTGCGCTCCTCGCATCCTGCCGACTACGAGCTTCCGCTGCCGCTCGAGGCGCAGGCGATGCGCGCCGCCCGCAAGGCCAAAGAGAGCCAGTCCGACCCGACTGCGCGACTCTCGGAGCCCTCTGCCGCGATGCCTGTGCATGCGGACAACGCAGGTTCCGTACCGTCCTGGTCGCCGCAGCCGGTCACGCCGCACCATCAACTCCCCGACCACGCTGATCGCGGCGACACGCCTGCCGGCGGCGCCGTGGTGACGGGCGGCTACGTAGCCGGAGTCACCCCAGGGGTGACGACGAGGACTGGGGATGGTCACGGCGAGCCTGCGGATGCCGGAACTACCGTGGGCCCGTTCATCGGCAGCGCCCCTGTCCCCCAACCCGGTCCGCAGCTGCCCGGAGCCGGCTCCCAGGTCAACGGGACTCATCATGGCAGCCAGCCGAGCACTCAGATGCCGCGGCCAGAACCCGGCCTCCCACGCGATCAGCTCGAGCGTCCGTTGTCCGCAATGGCTGCCAGCTCACCCGCTGGCGAACCTCAGGCAGGCTCGCCCGGGGCAACCAGCCGCACATCCACCCCGGCCGCGGCAAGCGTCGGCGTGGCCGTCGCTGACCACGTTCATCCGATGCTCTATCCGCCGGCAACCGATCCCTCATCGAAGGCCGCCGAGACATCGGAGTCCGAGCCCTTGTCGCGGCGGCGCAGGGCATCGCGGCGGCGGCAGCCGACCCAGCGGATCTTTTCCGAACTAGCCGCGCAGGCCGGGATACCACCGGCCGCGTACGCCATCAACGACGACGTTGATGGCGCGATGTGCCTGATCCGCACTGGCGAGGGCTTCGAGGTCTTCAACTCACTCGCCGGGGCGAGGCACGAGGTCCGGGCCTTCCAGGATGAGGAATCGGCGTACTTCTATCTCTTCGGCCTGCTGGCCGCTGAGGCCGTGCGTGCCGGAGCGCTGCGTCCCTCTCCCTAGGAAGGTCCCGCCGGAACCTGCTCGCCGCCCGACCGCGATGATGAACCCATGACCGCGCGTAGCGAGCCCACCCAGTCCGCGGATCCCGCCATGCCAGGCGTGCCGCACACGCCAGGCCTTAAGCCAACGCCGATCACTGGCGCGCAGTTCACGATCACGGCCGGTGCATACCGGGCGACCGTCACCGAGCTCGGCGGCGGCCTGCGCGAGCTGCACTATCGCGGCCAGCCGCTGATTACCGGCTACGAGCCCGATGAACTGCCGCCCGCTGGCGCCGGCCAGCTCCTCGCGCCGTGGCCGAACCGGATCGACGGCGGCCGCTACGAGTTCGGCGGCGCCAGTTACCAGCTTGATCTCAGTGAAGCGGCACGCGGTAACGCCATTCACGGGCTGACTCGATGGGCGAACTGGGAACCGGCCCCAGAACTGGCCGCTGAACCTGGTCTGGACACCGCTGCGGACCGGATCACGCTGGGCCATCTGCTGCACGGCCGCACCGGATACCCGTTCTGCCTGCAACTGGCCGTCAGCTACCGACTCGAAGCCAGCTCGGGCCTGCATGTGACCGTGTCCGCGTGGAATGTCGGCTCGCGTGCTGCACCGTACGGCACCGGCTGCCATCCTTACCTGACCGTCGGCGAGCAACTAGTGGATGAATGCGAGCTTCAGGTAGAGGCGGCGCGCTGGCTGGCGACCGACGATCGCGGTATTCCGTCAGGGCCGCCGCGAGATGTTGCGGGAACGCCGTTCGACTTCGGCGCGGCCCGGCTAATCGGAGACACCCAGCTCGACCACGCGCTCACTGGCCTGGGCAGAGACGAAGCCGGCCTGGCCTGGGCCCAGCTGGCTGGCCGAGATGTCAAACTCGGCCTCTGGGCCGGTCCTGGTTACGACTGGCTGCAGGTGTTTACCGGTGACGCGCTCGCACCCGACTTGCGCCGACGGGCGCTTGCCGTTGAGCCGATGACCTGTCCGGCGAACGCGTTTGTCAGCGGTGACGGCCTGCTCAGCCTCGCACCTGGCGACAGCGTCACGCACACCTGGGGCATCGCAGTGCTCCAGCCCTGAACCGTGGCCGGCTACAGAGCTCAGTCTCGCTCCCACAGCGCGTCTATGTCGCTGACCAGGGCTGCGATCCTGACCATGTCCTCGGGCGTATCCAGGTCGTCCGGGCTGGCCACATCTGCGCACTCCACGGCGACGACGAGATCCTCCCGGGTGCGCAGGAACGTCCTGGCACCCGCGTCTCCCCGCGCCGCGGCGGCCGCCTCTGCCCAGTGTGCCCGGCCGATGAGCACCGGATTCCGCGGCTGGCCTGCGTAGCAGGCAACTGCGACCTCAGCGCCAGCCGTAAAGGCCGCGATCAGCCGCCGGACGGCCTCGGGCCCGATCAGCGGCTGGTCGACCAGGGCGATCACGACCGCGTCCCGGTCCGCCGGCAACGTCTCAAGGCCTTCGCGCAGCGATGAGCCCATTCCAGTGCGCCAGTCTGGATTGTGCGCCGTGATCACACCAGGCAGGCTGACCGGAGCGGCTCCCGTCACCATGACAATCGGCTCGGCCCCGCCGTGTCGGAGCAACGCCACGCCGCGCTCAGCTAGCGTCACGCCGCCGATCTCGACCAGCGCCTTCGGCCTGCCAAGCCGGCTGCCCTGCCCCGCTGCGAGCAGCAGCCCGGCGACGCGTGAGTGCTCCGGCTCACCACCGTGAGTCCCTTCGCCGTCTGCCGCAAGGGCGCCGACGTTGTAATCGGGTTGCACGTTTGCCAGGTTACGGCGCGCGGCCACTCCGGCTAGTCGTGATGAATCCGCCCGGCGGTTGAAGTCAGCGGCTGACCCGATCCGCCCCAGCGAAGCTGGATGAGCTCGGCGGCGATCGCGACGGCCGTTTCCTCAGGGGTGCGGGCGCCAAGGTCGAGCCCGACCGGAGAACGAAGCCTCGCGAGCTCGGCGTCGGTCATGCCAGCATCGCGCAGCCGGTCCAGCCTGTCCTCGTGCGTCCGCCTGCTGCCCATCGCTCCGATATAGGCCGCGGGTGCGCGCAGCGCCACCTCCAGCACGGGCACGTCGAACTTGGGGTCGTGGGTCAGCACGCAGATGACGGTCCGCTCGTCAGTAGTGATGCCTGACAGGTACCGGTGCGGCCAGTCGGTAACGACCTCATCAGCGTCCGGGAACCTGGCGTTCGTCGCGAACACGGGCCGAGCATCGCAGACTGTCACACGGTAACCGAGGAACTTGCCGATCCTAGCGACGGCCGCGGCAAAGTCGATGGCCCCGAAGACGAGCATCCGCGGCGGCGGAGCGAACGACTGAACGAACACCGAGAGTTCGTCCATCCGGCGTTCACCGTCGGCTCCGTAATGCCGGACGCCGGTCAGGCCCTGCGCGAGCATGCCCCTGGCATCATCATCAGTCGCCTGGTCGAGCCTGTCGCCGGAGCCAAGCATTCCCGTGGCGTGCGGATCGCGGTCGGCTGGCCAGATGACACGGCGCGCGCCGACCGTGCCAGGACCCTCGATTACCGTCGCCACGGCCACTGGCTCTCCTGCCCAGACGGCTCGTGCGATGTCGCCGAACTCCGGGTAGCGCTCCTTGCTGACCGGCTCCACGAAGATGTCGATGATCCCGCCGCAGGTCAGGCCGACGCTGAAGGCAGTGTCGTCGCTGACGCCGTAGCGCTGCAGCACCGGCTGGCCGCTGGCGATGACCTCGGTTGCCAGTTCGTAGACCGCACCCTCGACGCAGCCGCCCGACACGCTTCCGACCACCTCGCCATCAGGTGAGACAGCGAGCGCAGCGCCGGGCTCCCGCGGCGCGCTGCTGAACGTGCGCACGACGGTGGCCAGC
Source organism: Streptosporangiaceae bacterium (assembly GCA_035276345.1). Classification (GTDB taxonomy): domain Bacteria; phylum Actinomycetota; class Actinomycetes; order Streptosporangiales; family Streptosporangiaceae; genus Chersky-822. The sequence continues at coordinate 18,019 of DATELR010000047.1, forward strand.
CCGAACGTATCACCGGCATCCCACCACTTGACGATCTGGTCGAGGATGTCTCGCAACGTCCGTCTCCCGCCCTCGGCTAGAAACTCAGCGTACGTCGGATCTGCGTGGTTCAGCGATTCGCTGGTCTTTGCTATTCCGCGGTGACCAGGCGGTCAAGCCGCCTCGGAAACAACGCGGTCAGCCTGACCAATGAGCCGCCCGCAGGTCAGGCAGGCCGCCATGTTCGCCAGGTCCTGTCAGCCCGCGGAGCACCAGCGCGGTGTCGAGCGCCGCGATCACCGCCTCCCAGCCCTTATCTTCCGAGCTGCCAGGTCCGCCTGACCTCTCTCGCGCCTGAGCGAGCGTGTCACACGTCAGCACCCCGTTGCCGACTGGTGTGCCGCTGTCCAGGGCAACCCTGGTCAGGCCGTAGGTCACCGCATCGCAGACGTAGTCGAAGTGGGGCGTACCTCCTCTGATCACTGTTCCGAGACACGCCACGGCGTCATGCTGCCTGGCCATGGCGGAGGCGACGACCGGGAGCTCGACCGCGCCCGCCACTCGCACCACCGACGGTGATTCAACGCCGCAGGCGTGCGCGGCGGCTACGGCGCGGTCAAGCAGGAGGTCGGTGATTTCGGCGTTCCAGCGTGTTGCGACGATGCCCAGCCGCAATCCCGCAGCTCTGACCGGCTGAGCATCGGGCCGTCCCGTGCCGCTCACTGCCCGGCTCCGGCCGCGACCGCGCCGCCCGCTGCGGCGCTGCTGGCACCTTCACCGCCCCCGTCAGCGGGCTCGGTGAGCTCGATCAGGTGACCGAGCCGGTCCCGCTTGGCGATCAGGTACCGCAGATTGTGCGGAGTCGCGCTGACCGGCAGCGCAATCGTTCCTGTCACCTTCAGCCCGTAGTCCGACAGCCCCTTGATCTTGGCCGGGTTGTTGGTGAGCAGCCGCAGCGACGTGACGCCCAGATCGGCGAGTATCTGGGCGCCGGTGGAGTATTCACGAGCGTCCACCGGAAACCCGAGCTCGGTGTTGGCGTCTACCGTGTCTGCGCCCGCGTCCTGAAGCTGGTAGGCCTGCAGCTTGCTGAGCAGGCCAATGCCGCGGCCCTCGTGACCGCGCAGGTACACGACGATGCCACGGCCCTCGGCCGCGATGGCCGCCATAGCCGCGTTCAGCTGCGTGCCGCAGTCGCACCGCTGGGACCCGAACACGTCGCCGGTCAGGCACTCCGAGTGCATCCTCACGAGCACGTCGGGCGTTGCTTCGCCCTCGCCGGCAGCCGACTCCACGTCGCCGAGCACCAGGGCGAGGTGCTCGGTCCCGTCCATGGCGTTCAGGTAGCCGATGGCACGCCACTGGCCGTAGGAGTTCGGGACACTCGTCTGGACGACGCGGCTGATCATCCGCTCGGAGTACCGGCGGTACTCGATGAGCTGGGCGATGGAGATCAGTGCGAGGCCGTGCTCGTCGGCGAACGAGCGCAGGCCAGGCAGCCTGGTCATCGAACCATCGTCATTAACAACTTCAGCCAGGACGCCGGCTGGGGTGAGTCCGGCAAGCCGCGCTAGGTCGACGGCTGCTTCCGTATGCCCTGGCCTGCGCAGGACACCGCCCGCCGCGTACCTGAGCGGGAAGATATGGCCGGGCCTGACCAGCTCATAGGGCTCGGTTGCAGAGTCGACCAGCGTCCGCACTGTCCGTGCCCGGTCGGCCGCCGAGATGCCCGTGCTCACGCCGTCCCTGGCGTCCACGCTGACCGTGAACGCGGTCCGCATCCGTTCGTTGTTCTGTGTCGTCATCAGCGGCAGTTGCAGCCTGTCGAGTTCCTCGCCAGGCATCGGCACGCAGATCACGCCGCTCGTGTGCCTGATCGTGAACGCGAGCAGCGCGGGCGTCGCCTTGCTCGCGGCGAAGATGATATCGCCCTCGTTCTCGCGGTCCGCGTCATCGACCACCACCACGGCCCGGCCAGCAGCAATGTCTTCGATCGCACGCTCGACGGTGTCCAGAACCACCCCATCGACTTCCTGGCCCGTCATCGGTGCTCACCGCCCGCCAGCAGGCGCTCGACGTATTTGGCGATCACATCGACCTCGATGTTCACCCGGTCCCCGACGGAAGCAACGCCGAGCGTGGTCCGCGCAAGGGTTTCCGGGATCAGGCTCACCTCGAACCAGTGCCCGGCGGCCGCGCGCGGACTCAATGCCGACACGGTCAGGCTGACGCCATCGACGGCTACCGACCCCTTTTCGGCGAGATAACGAGAGAGCCCCTCGGAAATCGAGATCCGCAGCACGTGCCAGCGGTCCGCCGGCCTGCTTTCGATGATCGCGCCGGTGCCGTCGACGTGCCCCTGAACGATGTGGCCGTCGAGGCGATCACCCACCGCTGCCGCCCGCTCCAGGTTCACCGGAGCTCCGGCCGCCAGCCCGCCGAGCGTCGACCTTGACAAGGTCTCGCCCATCACGTCTGCGGTGAACTGGTCGCCGTCAGCCCCTGTCACGGTAAGGCAGACGCCGTTAACCGCGATCGAGCTGCCTGGCACGGCGCCCTCGGCGACCGACGGTGCATGAATGGTGAGCCTGGCCGAATCGGCCAGCAGATCGAGCTCGGCAGCCTTGCCGAGCTCTTCGATGATTCCGGTGAACACCGCGCCTCCAGCCTGTCCTAGGCTCCGGGGCGCGGAATACGCTCACCCGCGGCCAGAAGGCGCGGGACCGGAGAACATCCGGCACCCGCCAGGGCCGCGTGCGTGCTGCCTCCCATCCGGACTTTAACCGTCGGTACCGGAATTTCACCGGTTCAACCGGCCGATGGCCTCGGCCGGGTCGCGGACTGTCACCGCCGGTTCGGAGTTTCACCGACCCCGGAGCACGCTTAGCTACGCAAACCAGTATGCCATGGCCGGGTATTCCGCGCGGACCGGCCGGAGTGGCCGGCCGGTCCGTGCTCAGCTGCTAGTCGGCCGGAAAAGCCGCTGGATCAGTCGTGTCGCGAAGCCCGATTGCCCGCTCCGCGCGAACGCGTCGATCGTTACCGCGGCCAGCAGCACGCCAGCCGTCCAGATGTTCTGCGCTGCCGGACCGAGCCCGAGAAGCTGCAGGCCGTTGTAGATCACGCCGACCACGAGCCCGCCGAGTACGGCGCCGAGCATCCGCCCGCGGCCGCCGAAGAGGCTGGTCCCGCCGATCACGGCGGCAGCCACCGCGTACAGGACGTACTGACCGCCCTGGAAGTTGCTCGACATCCCGCTCAGGTTTGAGGAGTAGATGATGCCGCTGACGCCTGCGGTCAGGCCGCACAGCATGAACGCGGCGATCCTGATCCGGCTCAGGTTGACGCCCGCCCGCCTTGCCGCCTCGGCATTCCCGCCGATCGCGTAGACATAGCGGCCGAACCTGGTCCTGTTGAGCAGTATGGTCCAGACCACAAGCAATCCGAGGATGACCAGGACCACCCATGGCACGCCCTCGACGACGGAGAACCCGACGCCACGGTTGGTGTTGCTGATCAGCACCAGCGCGATGCCTGCGACGGCCATCGCTGCGATCTTCAGGATCGTCACCGTTATCGGGGGCGCGGCGAGCTTGTGCCTTCGCCTGTTGATGTCGCGGAAGGAAATGAACGCACCTGCCACGGCCACCGAGGCAATCATCACGACCCAGCTCGCGGTCGGGTTCATGCTTCCGCCCTCGATCGCGTTCAAGACGCTGCTGGTCATCCTGATGGTGCCGCCAGAATTCGGGGCCGCCATGTCGATCAAGGCGAGCAGTAGCCCGAATCCGCCGAGATAACCGGCCAGTGTCACGACGAACGATGGCAACCGCAGCCAGGTAATGATCAGGCCCTCAAGGCCGGCGTAAGCCGCGCAGAACGCCAGGCCGCCGAGCACGCCTAGCCACCAGGGCGGCGGATGGGAGCCGGACAGTATCCATAGCGTGACGACGGCGCCGAGCGCGGCGTTGTAGCCGACGGACAAGTCGATCTCGCCTAGCAGCAGCACGAAGACCTCGGCCATGCCGAACGTCACGATGAACGCGGCCTGCGTGATCAGGTTGACCAGATTGCCCGCCGAGAGGAAGAGCGGACTGCGGATCTGGAAGTAGATGACGATAGCGATCAGCCCGATCACCACGGGCAGCACGCCGCTCTCGCCGCTGCGAACCCGCCGGAACCAGATCCTGACGTACTCGCCGAGTGAGTCCGCGATCAGGTCAGGCGTGGCCGCGACCACTCCAGCGTCCTCGCCACCCCGGCCGGCTGGTTCGTCGACCGCTACCGGTGCGGATTGCTGGCCTGGATCGTCACGGTCTGCCGATGCCATAGCTCAGCCCTCCAGCCCGTTCATGCCGCGTGATATCGCGGGCTCGCTGCCGTTGCCGCCGCGCGAGGACCTGCCGGTCGTCATGATTTCCACAACGGACTGCGGGTCAAAGTCCGTGGCAGGACCCTGGGCGACAAGCTGCCCAAGGTAGAGCACGGCGATCCGGTCGGCGACCCGGAACACATCGTTCAGGTTGTGCGAGACGACCACCACGGCATGGCCGCGGCTGGCCAGTCTGGTGATCAGGCTCAGCACGAGCTCGGTCTGGCTGACACCCAGCGCAGCCGTCGGCTCGTCCATGATCACGAGCCTGGCGTCCAGCATGACCGCTTTCGCCACGGCGACGGACTGACGCTGCCCGCCGGAGAGCGACCCAACGGTCTGCCGCACGGACCGGACGGTCGTGACGGCCAGGTCCTTGAGCGTCTGCTTCGCGGTCTCCTCCATCGAAATCTCGTCCAGGAGACCGTACTTGAGCCGCTCGTGGCCCAGCATCATGTTCTCGACGATGTCCAGATTGTCGCAAAGCGCCAGGTCCTGGTACACGGTGGCGATGCCGAGCGCCGTCGCGTCCTTCGGGCTCCTGATGTGGACCGGGCGGCCGTCCCACTTGATCTCGCCACCGCTCGGCTCCCAGATGCCTGCGATGCACTTGATCAGCGTCGTCTTGCCTGCGCCGTTGTCGCCGACGAGCGCGGTCACCTGGCCCGCCGGAATGTCGAGATTGACGTTCGTCAGGGCGTGCACCGGCCCGAAGCTCTTGCCGACACCACGGAGTTGCAGCAGGGCGCCTGACGACGGGTCAGCCGGACCCTGCTGCGTGGACCACTGGCCTGGCGGCGCCCCGCCCGCTGGCGCGGGCGGGGCGTCGTCTGGCTGTCCGAGGTTCACCACTGACGGAGGCTTTCGCTACTCCGAGAGCTCATGCTTACCCCGATATCCCGGCTGCCTGACAGGCTGCCTTGTACTTGGCCGTGCACAGCTGGCTGGCTGGCACGAACTTGTCTGCGATGACTGTCGAGTTCATATTCGACGTGGTCACCCAGGTAGGAGTCAAGAGCACCGACGGCACCGCGACGTTTGCCTTGGTGTCCTTGGTGGTCTTGCCATTGGTTAGTGAGTTCGGAGGCTGGACGCCGGCGCGCAGGTACATCGCCAGCGCCGCGGCTGCCTGGGCCTCTAGGTAGATCGGCTTGTAAACGGTGCCGCACTGGTAGCCGGCGAGGATGTTCTGCAGGCCGATCAGGGTGGCGTCCTGGCCGGTGACCGGGAAGGTCTTAGCCTTGACGCCCTTGCGCTGCAGGTAGGTGATGATCGGAGCGGCGTTCTCGTCGTTCGGCGTGAGCACCGCGTTGATGTTGCTGTGTGCGGTGAATTGCTGCTGGAACTCGCTCAGCGCTGTCGGCGGGTCCCAGGTGCCGGCGGCCTTGCCGACCTGGTGCCAGCCGCCTCCGTTGAACTTCGGCTTGAGCACGGCGTTGTAGCCCTGTCCGAACAGCGTGGCGTTGTTGTCGGTCGGGTCGCCGTACATCACCAGCACGTTCGGGTTCTTGACATGCCAGGCCGCCGCGCAGGAGACCATGCCTTGCCCGATCTTCGTGCCGACCAGCACGTTGTTGAAGCTCACGTAGAACTGGCGGCTGCCGCCGAGCGTCAGCCGGTCGTAGTCGATGACCGAAGCGCCGTGCGCCTTCGCGTACTTCTCGATCGAGGTGCCCACCGTGGAATCGAGCGGGTCCATGATCAGCACGCTGGCGCCCTTAGTGATAGCCGTCTGCGCGTCGCTCAGCTCAGTGGCGTCGCTGCCCTGTGCATTCTGAACGGTGAACTGCGAGCTCGAAAGGCCGGCCATCGTGAGCGCCTTTGTCAGATAAGGTGCGTCGAATTCGGTATAGCGCGCCGAAGACACCGTGTCTGGCAAAATTACAGCGATGTTCCCCTTTCCCCTTTTTGCCAGCGGCTTTAGCTTCGTCATGGCGGAGAAAGTGTTGTTGAAATCTGATGCTGAAATCTGCGGCACAGGACCGCCGCCGCCACCTCCGCCGCCGCCGCCTCCACCACCTGAAGACGAGCCGCACGCCGCTGCGACGAGGGCCGCGCTCGCGGCCATCGCCACGAAGGCGACTTTCTTGGTTACTTGCTGCAAAGAGACCACCCGTTTCTTCCCTGGCCGGATGAGGCCGCCAATCATCGGCGCCGGGCTGCGGGATCCGCAGCGGCTCCTTCTGATCTGAACTCTAGAAGTCTGATCATGAACGCGGTCATTAACATCCGCCGTTGGCCATGAAAATTCTGTAAACGCGGCCGCCCCCAACGGCTGCTAATCCGGCGCAAACCGATATCCAGCTCGCGGCTGGGTCAGGATCAGGGGTGCCCCTCCGTCGTCTTCCAGTTTCGCCCTGAGCCTACGGACATAGACCCGAACATACTCCGTTTCAGTTTCGTAGCCATGCCCCCACACACGGCGGAGTAGGTGAGCGTGCGTGAGCAGCTTGCCGCGATTCATAGCGAGCTCGCGAAGCAGCGCGAACTCCGTGGGCGTCAGGTGAACCCGTACTCCGTGCCGGAACACCTGCTCGCTGGCCAAGTCGATGCGAAGCTCGCCAACGTCAATCAGCTGAGGCACCGTTTCTTCCGGCGTTGCCGGCCTGGTCCTGCGGAGCGTCGCGGCGATCCGCGCGAGCAGCTCCTCGATGCTGAACGGCTTGGTCATGTAGTCGTCCGCGCCCATGTTCAGCGCGGTCACCTTGTCCCGCTCGCCGCCCCTGGCCGAGACCACGATGATCGCCACGCCAGATCGCTCGCGCATCAGCCTGCACAGCTCGAAGCCATCGATCTCCGGCAGCATCAGATCCAGCAGCACGATGTCGGGCTCCTCGGTATCGAGCAGCTGCAGAGCACGCGCGCCGTCGGCCGAGACCACCGTGTCGAAGCCGCGCACCGCGAGGTTGGACCTGATCAAGTCCACGATGTTGGGGTCGTCCTCAACGACGAGCGCGCGCGTCCGGACGGCTTGCCCGGTGCCAGGCTGGACAGTCACGAACGCCCTGCCCCCTTCCGCGGTCTGGCCGGCTGTGACATGCTGCCGATCCCGTTCGGCCCGGCCGGCTGGATCGGGCTGTCCTCCACGGGCAGCCTGACCTCGAAGCTCGCGCCAGCCTGACTGGGAACGACGCGCAGATTGCCGCCGTGAGCGGCAACGATACCGCGAGCTATCGATAGCCCGAGGCCGGCGCCCGCCGTCTTAGCGCGGCTCCGCCGGGGCTCGAACGGCGCAGCCGCGACCTCCGCAGGCAGGCCGATTCCCTGGTCTGTGACGGCGATCGCCAGCGACGTCTGACTGGCTGGCCTAGCACGGACCGTCACCGGCGTCCCTGGCGGATTGTGCCCCACGGAGTTGCCCAGCAGGTTCACGAATACTTGCTCAAGCCGATCGTGATCCGCCCAGACCGCGGGCAGGTCAGGGGCGCACCAGATCTGGATCTTCTCAGCTGCGTCGGGCGGCAGGCAGGCGGCCGCCGCTTCCAGCACGAGCTTGAGGTCGCACCAGTCCGGCTGCAGCCGGAGGATGCCGAGCTCGATCGCCGAGAAGTCAAGTAGGTCCTCGACCAGGCGGCCGAGCCTGGTCGATTCCGCTGCGATCGTGGACAGGAACCGGTCCTGGGACTCGGCATCCCAGGTCACATCGGGTTGCAGCAGGCTGGTGGCGTAACCGCGGATGGCGGTCAGCGGCGTCCGCAGCTCATGGCTCAGCCTGGAGAGGAAGTCGCGCTGAAGTTCCTGTGACCGCCGCAGCGCGGTCGCCTCCTGCAGTGCGAGGCCTGCTTGCTCGCGCTCGAGCGCCAGCCGGAACGAGTGCGCGGCGTCCTCGATCAGCACCGTCGCCTCCGACGTCGGCGGGCCAGCGCACCAGCCCGCGAGCAGCACGCTCGGACCGCCGGGAGCCGCGAAAGGTACCGCCAGATGCCATTGGCCGTTGGTGCCGGTCAGCTGCAGGGCGGTCCCGCCTTGCGCCCCGTCTGAGCGAATCGCGGTGGCCAGCTCGATCGCTTCTTCAGGCTTGCTGGCGACTTGCCCGGCGGTCGCCTGGCCGCGCAGCCGGGGCTCGGCGCCGTCGCGGAACGTCAGCAGGGCGACGTCGTCGGCCTGCAGGCCGCGGCACAAAGACTGGAGCGCCAGACCTAGCCCTTCGCTGACCGGGATCGGGCCAGCCAGTGTCTCGAGTATCTCCCTAATGGTCTCCAGCACGCGGTTCCGCTCGGTCACCTCGTCGAGCAGCCCGTCCCGCTCGATCGCGCTAGCCGCGTATCCGGCGTACACGGTGACCAGCTCGAGCTGATCGCGCTCGGGCTCCCCTGCCTGGTCACGGAACACCGTGATCACACCGGTGAGGCCGTCCCTGGCCAGTACCGGCACCGACCAGGAGCTGGCGACCCCGGTCGCGGCGGCGAGTCCGGTGAACGGCGACCATCCGGCTTGCGCGTTCGTCACGATGACGGGCCTGCCAGTTGCCGCGGCCTGTCCGGCCGGGCCGCCGCCACCACCGAAAGGCAGCGTCGCCCACTGGGTGAGCAGGTCGTCCGGCAGGCCAAGCGATGCCGTGCAGGCCAGTTGCGAGCCTTCGGCGAGGTGGATGCAGAGCCGGTCCGATCCCAGCGCGGCTCCGAGCGCCGACAGGATCAGCGAGAGGCTCGAAGAAGGATCGGCCGCGACCAGGCGCCCGGTCAGGCCGTGCAGCCTGGTGAGCTGTCGCCTTGCGGACGAGTCGAGCTCCTGGCCCGATAGCAGCGCGGCCACGTCGTCCGGCCGGACCGTCGTCGACTCCACGTCAGCCACGACCCGGCCGTGCCGCAAGACGACGATGCGGTCGGCCAGCCTGAACATCAGGTCGAGGTCATGACAGGCGATCACGATCGTCGTTGACTTGTCGCGCAGCGCAGCGATCAGTTCCTCGACCTGCGCCGCATAGCGGATGCTGAGCGATGCCGTCGGCTCGTCCAGCAGCAGCAATTCAGGCTGGCCGGCCATCGCCCGCGCGATCGCGATCAGCTGCCGCTGACCGCCCGATAGGGACCTGATGCTGCGCGTCGTGTCGGTCAGCGGAATACCGAGCCGGTTCAGCACAGCCGAGGCGTCAGCGTGAATCCTGACCTCGGACAGCAAGTGCCTGCGGCTTTCCCTGCCCAGCAGCAGGTTGGAGGCGATATCGAGGTTGTCGCAAAGGGACAGGTCCTGCCAGACCACGCCGACCCCGTGCTTGGCGGCGGTGACCGGGTCGGCAGGCAACGGCCGTCCGCCGAGCATGATCTCGCCGCTGCTCGGCGCGATGTCGCCCGCAAGGCAGCGGACCAGCGTCGTCTTGCCAGCCCCGTTCTCCCCGGCGAGCGCCACGACCTCGCCGGGCTTGATCTCCAGGTCGATGCCGTCGAGCGCGCGCACGGGGCCGAAGCTCACGGCGAGGCCGGAAACGCTGACAACGGATGGCACATCGGATCTCGACGACCCGCCAGGGCCGAATCCAGCTGCCGTCGAGGCGGCCAGGGCAGCCTCAGGAAACGCAGTCATACCCACATTGTGCTCTGAAACGAAAAGTGACCAGGCAAAACGAGCAGTCGGGTCCTGCCGGACCCACCGGGCAAGACGCTGGAACGCCTAGGGCAGCTTCCAGTCGATCTCCTCGCCGCCTTGCTCGACGAGTGACCTGCTGGCGCGGCTGAACGGGCGCGAGCCGAAGAATCCGTGGTCGGCCGACATCGGGCTCGGATGCGCTGACTCGATCAGCGGCACCCCGGACAGCAGCGGCGCCAGGTTTCGCGCGTCCCGCCCCCACAAGATCGCGACCATCGGCGTGCCGCGGGCCGCCAGCGTGCTGATCGCCCGCTCAGTGACTGCCTCCCAGCCCTTGCCGCGATGTGAGCCCGGCTTGCCAGGCTGTACCGACAGGACCCTGTTGAGCAGCAGCACGCCTCGTTCGGTCCATGGCGTCAGGTCACCATTCGACGGCGGCGCGTAGCCGAGGTCGTTGCTGTATTCGCGGAAGATGTTCACCAGGCTTCGCGGCAGCGGTCGTACCGACGGCGCGACCGAGAAGCTCAGCCCGACCGGATGGCCAGGGGTGGGATACGGGTCCTGGCCGACGATCAGCACCCGGACGTCAGCGAATGGCTGCTTGAACGCCCGCAGAATGTTTTCCCCGGCCGGCAGATACGAACGGCCGGCGCCGATCTCCGAGCGCAGGAAGTCGCCGGCCTCGGCGATTCGGTCCGCTACCGGCTGGAGGGCCTCAGCCCAGCCGGGTTCAATGATCTCCTCAAGCGGCCTGCGCGTCACGGCATCCGACTGTAATGCCCCAATGCCGCACCAGCACCCCGATCGCCCACCTCGCACCGCGCCCGCGCTCACTCAACTCCGGGGACGCGACCCAAAGGCCGACATTTCGGCAATCCGGCCTTCAAGGAAGGCGCGCTCGGCGGCATTCTCGGTCAGCGCCAGGGCTTCCCGGTACGACTGGAGCGCCTCGTCGGGCCGGCCCTGCCTGCGCAAGAGGTCAGCCTTGGTCGCGGGCAGATACCGGTAGCCGTCAAGCCGGCCGTCCAGCTCCAGCCCGGCGATCTCAGCGAGCGCGGCTTCAGGTCCCTCGACCATCGAGATCACCACCGCCCGGTTCAGCGCGACCACCGGTGACGTCCACTCCCGAAGCAGCCGGTCGTAGAGCATGAGCAGCTGCGCCCAGTCGGTCGCCGCGTAGCTAGGCGCTTCGGCGTGGACGGCCGCGATCGCTGCCTGCAGCGCGAACCTGCCGGGCCGCCCGCACCTCAGCGCGTCGACGATGAGCTTCCCGCCTTCGGCGATCGCCACGGTGTCCCAGAGCGACCGATCCTGGTGCTCGAGCAGCTGCAACGTGCCGCGCGCATCGGTTCTGGTCGCGCGCCGTGCGTCGTTGATTAGCAGCAGCGCGAGCAGGCCGCTGACCTCCGGCTCGTCAGGCATCAGCTCGCGCAGCAGGCGCGCAAGCGCGATCGACCGCTCGACCAGATCAGGCCTGACCAGCCCGTCGCCGTGCGGTGCGGTATGACCGGTCGTGAACAGCAGATGGATGACGGTCAGGACCGCGTCAAGCCGGTCAGGCAGCTCGGCTGCCTCCGGCACCCGATAGGCGATCCTGGCCGCGCCGATCTTCTTCTTCGCGCGTGTCACCCTGGCGGCCATCGTCGTCTCGGACACGACGAAGGCCTTGGCAATCTCGGCGGTGCTCAGCCCGCAGACCAGGCGCAGCGTCAGCGCGACCTGAGCCTCCCTGGCCAGCGCCGGATGGCAGCAGGTGAAGATGAGCCGCAGCCGGTCATCGTGGATGACGTCGCTGCCGTCGGCCACGGCATCGCCGGCGATCTGGTCGGGGACGATGAGCAGCGGGAGCTTAGTGCGGAGCGTGCGGTCCCGGCGCAAGGTGTCGAGTGCCCGGTGCCTGGCCGCCGTGGTCAGCCAGGCACCGGGATTGCGCGGCACGCCCTGCCGGGCCCACGCGTCGAGCGCTGCGACGTAAGCGTCCTGGACGCACTCCTCCGCGGCATCCAGATCCCTGGTTACGCGCGCGGTGGCGGCAAGCACGAACGCCCACTCGCGCCGATGTGCCTCGGCCACCGCCGCCGCGATCGCGTTCCTGGCTGGCTGCCGGTGCTGGCCAGGCGGCGCCACCGCGGTCGCCTGGCCGTTGCCGCGCACTCCGTCAGTTCCGCCGCGCATCGCCGCCCCCTAGCCGTCTGCCAGCGCAGCCGGTTCGTTCAGCCGCCCGAGGTGTTCATGATCGGCCGCACCTCGACGCCGCCGTACGGTGCCGGGCACAGCTTCGCGATCTCGATGGCGTGGTCAAGGTCGCGGGCTTCGATCAGGTAGAAGCCGCCAAGCGCTTCCTTCGTCTCGACGAACGGGCCGTCGGTGACGATGTCGCTCCTGATCGAGGTTGCCGTGCTGGTGGGCTCGAGTGCGTCGCCTCCGGTGATCTTGCCGCCGCGCTCGCCAACCTGCCCGGCGAACCTGCCATGCGCCTCCATGGCCTGCTGCCATGCCGCCTGGCCGCCTTCGGCGTAGCCGCTCTCTGCCTCGTAAATCAAGATCGCGTACTGGGCCATTGCAGTCTCCTTCGAGTTGTGTCCGATCCCCCCGCTGCTTCCGACGAACGGCTCGCTCTCGATTCGACAGGGATCAGGCCCGAATTTTGCATAACTAATCCTGCCGGCAACTCACTCGCTTTGCCCGCGCTGTTCACGGTGTTACCTAGCAGTTTCGCCGGCCTGGCCGCGCTGGGCAGCTGCAGCAGCCGCGCGCAGATGCTCGATCGCGGCCGCAGGCTCTTCTGCGCCGAAGACGGCCGTCCCTGCCACGAAGACGTCGGCGCCGGCCTCGGCGCAACGGCCGATCGTGTCCTCGGTCACTCCGCCGTCCACCTGGAGCCAGACCTCGCCGCCGTGCCGGGCGATGAGCTCGCGTGCACGGCGCACCTTCGGCAGCACGAGGTCCAGGAACGGCTGCCCGCCAAAACCCGGCTCCACGGTCATGACCAGGAGCAAGTCGATCTCAGGCAGCAGGTCGGCATACGGCTCAACGGCCGTCCCAGGGTTCAGCGCGAGCCCAGCGCGCGCTCCCGCCGACTTGATCGCTCGCAGCGTCCGCACCGGCGCTGACGCAGCTTCGGCGTGGATAGTGACATTCCGCGCGCCGGCGGCCGCGTAATCCGGCGCCCACCGGTCCGGGTCTGAAATCATCAGATGGCAGTCAAGCGGCAGCGCGGCGTGCTTGTGCAAGGCGGCCACGACGGGCAGGCCGATCGTCAGATTCGGCACGAAATGGCCATCCATGACATCGATGTGCAGCCAGTCAGCGGTTTCGGCTACGAGCGCGGCTTCGTCGGCGAGCCTCGCGAAATCGGCGGCCAGCATGCTCGGCCAGATCTGCATCGTCATGACACCGGCAGTCTATGAGCGGCGCGGCAGCGACGGCAGCCCGCTGTCATACCCCTCCGCTACTTTCGCTCGCGTGTTCGGACGCCAACTGAAGGAGCGCGTGTGCAACTAACCGAAGCACCAGAGCGGCTACTCGACCGGGTACGCAAGCTGCTGGCGCAGGCCGAGGACGACTCGGTCACCCCGGCCGAGGCTCAGGCGTTCACGGCGAAGGCCGCGCAGCTGATGGCCAAATACGGGATCGACCGGGCGCTGCTGGCAGCCGACAGGCCCGAGACGGATGAACCGGCCAACCGGATCCTGGACATCGACAACCCCTGGGCTCGGGAGAAGGCGCATTTGCTCAGCGGGCTCGCCGCGGCGCTCCGGTGCCATTGCATCCTGCTTGGCGGATCCAGGCCAGGCAGCAGGGTGCACCTGTTCGGCTTTGCCTCCGACATCGACCGCACCGACCTCCTGTACACCTCCGTCCTCATCCAGATGGCGCACGGCCTGGCCACGGCTCAGGTACCAGAGTGGAGCAGCAGCCCGCGGGCGTGGCGGCGGAGCTGGCTGCTCGGTTTCGCGACGGCCGTGATCGCGCGCGTCCGCGAGGCCGAGCACGGAGCCGTGCGGGCGGCGACAAAGCCAGGTACCCAGGGCAGTGAGAAGACCGCGCTCGTGCTGGCCGACCGATCGCTCATCATTCGCAGACAGGTCGAAGAGGCCTATCCCGTAACCCGCAAGACAAAGGTCACTTTCAGCGGAAGTGGCTACGGTGACGGGTACCGGCAAGGCCAGCGCGCCGACATCGGAACCAGCCGCCTGTCCACGGCGCGCGGCCGCGCGCTTACCCGGTCGGCTCGCTCCCGCTGACCGGCACCGGACGACTGCCACCGGCAAGGCGGCGCAGGACCGCTACGAAGATCGCGTCGGTGCCGTGCCGGTGCGGCCAGAACTGGGCGTACTGAGCGTACGGTTCGCGACAACGCAGATCCGGCACCTCCGGCAGCAACGCCGGGCAGTCGATCGCCTCGAGATCTGCCCGGCTGGCCAGGACATCATCGAGGACGTTCCTGGTCTCGGCTAGGTGCGGCGAGCATGTCACATAGGCGACCAGCCCTCCTGGTCTGGTCGCGTCAGCCGCCGACCTCAGCAGCGCGCGCTGCAGATCGCCAAGTCTTGCGATGTCAGCCGCATCCCGCCGCCATCGAGCTTCGGGCCGGCGGCGCAGGCTGCCGAGTCCTGAGCATGGGACGTCGGCCAGCACGCGGTCGAACGCCTCCGGGCGCCACGCTGGAGCCGTCCCGTCTGCCGTGAGGGCATGGGCGGTGCCAAAACCGTGCAGCGCCTCGGCGGCCAGCCTGGCCCGGTGCTCGTGCGCGTCGGCGGCGAGCAAGCGCGCGCCGCGCTCAGCCGCGATCCCGGCGAGCAGCTTCGCCTTGCCGCCTGGGCCCGCGCACAAGTCGAGCCACGCCCGGTCTGGACCGTTGATCTCGGCCCTGGTCAGGGCCAGCACCGCGAGCTGGCTTGCCTCGTCTTGCACGGACGCGCGGTGTTCGGCGACGGCGGTCAGCGCGCCAGGATCGCCGCCAGGCAGGTAGGCACCGAAAGGCGACCACCTCGCAGGCTTGGCGCCTGCATCGACGAGCTCGCCTGGATCGGCAAGGCCGGGAACTGCGCCCAGTGTGACGTCGGGCCGGTCCTGGTCCGCGGCCAGCGCCGCCTCGGTCTCGGCAAGCTCTCCGGCAGTGTCGCCGGTTGGCGCGGTGTTACCGGCGCGTTCGCGGCGCAGCTGCGCGCCCTCGCCGAGGGCTTCGGCGAAAACGGTCACGATCCAGCGCGGGTGGCTGTACCTGACTGACAAGTGACCGGCGGGATCCGAAATGCGGTCAGGGGCGACAACCTGGAGCCACGACTCAAGGTCCCGGGGAGCGATCCTGCGCAGTACCGCGTTGACGAAGCCGGCCGGCCGCCGCCCGGCCGCGGCGATTGCCAGATCAACCGTGGTCGCCACGGCAGCGTGCGGCTTGATCCGCATGCCGAGCAGCTGATGAGCGCCCAACCGCAGCACGTCGAGTACCGGCTGGTCGATGTTGGTCAGGTCCCGGTCGGCGCACATGCCGATGATCGCGTCGTAGCACGCCAGGTTCCGCAGCGTCCCGTACGCGAGCTCGGTCGCAAGAGCCGCGTCTTGACCGCGCAAGCCGCGGTCGCGCAAGGCCGCTGCGAGCATGAGGTTCGCATATGCATCGCGCTCGCTAACGGCGGCCAGCACGTCGTACGCGACGCGACGCGCTCGCCCCGAACCGCCTCCCCGGAACCCAGGGGCGTTCCTGGCCGGCCTTCGCCCGGCTTCCTGCCGCGCCGCCGCTCCGCGTGCCTGCGCGCTGCCGTCCCTGGTCATGTCAGTCGAACACCAGGTCGGCGCTGCGGAGGCCGCGGGCCCACGCGGAGGCGCCCATCCACCGCTTGCCTTCCGGCTGGACGTCGCCGAGCCGGACGGCGGTCGTGCCGGTCCCGGCGAACACACCAGAGCCGCTGACCGAGACCTCACCAGGGCCCAGTTCGGGCCAGCCGGTGTCGTCATGCGCGGCGGGCCTGCGAACCAGGCCGAGCTTCAGCACCGACCCGCCGAAGGTGGTCCAGGCGCCGGGCGCTGGCGTGCAGGCACGGATCAGCCGGTCGACGGCCTGGGCTGGCTGCTTCCAGATCACCCTGGCATCTGATCGGTCGAGCTTGGGTGCGTGGCTGACACCGTCTTGCGGCTGGGGCCGTGCCTGAAGCTCACCTGACTCGATCCCATCCAGCGTCGCGACGAGTAGCTGGGCGCCGGACGCGGCAAGCCTGCCGAGCAGATCGCCGGCCGTGTCCGCCGGCCCGACGGGCTCGGTGACGACGCCGAACACGGGTCCGGCATCGAGCTCGGACACCAGCCGGAACGTGGTCGCGCCCGTGATCTCGTCACCGTGCAAGATCGCGTGCTGGACCGGCGCGGCGCCCCGCCAGGCCGGCAGCACAGAGAAGTGCAGGTTGACCCAGCCGAGGCGCGGAACGGCCAGCGCCGCGTCGGGGATCAGGTTGCCGTATGCGACGACGGGGCAGCAATCAGGCGCGATCTCGCGGAGCCTGGCCAGGAACGCCGGGTCTGATAGCCGCCTCGGCTGCAAGACCTCGATCCCGGCTTGCCTGGCGTGCTCGGCGACGGCGCTCGCTGCCATCGTCCGGCCCCGGCCCGCCGGAGCATCCGGCCTGGTCAGCACAGCAACGACGGAGTGTGTCGAGGCCAGCAGCGCGTCGAGCGAGGGTATCGCCGTCAGCGGCGTGCCGGCGAAGACCAGCCGCATCGGCTAAAGCGCCTTGCCATGGGTGAGGTGCGGCGAGACCTTCACGGCAGGCACCTGCTCCCCCCACCACTCCGCGGCCCTGATCTCCTTCATGGCAAGCTTGCGCTGCTCGGGGTCAAGGCGGTCGATGAACAGCACGCCGTCGAGATGATCGGTCTCGTGCTGGACGCACCGCGCAAGCAGACCGCTGCCCTCGATCGTGACGGGCTCGCCGTGCATGTTGAACCCCTTGGCGACGACGCCGTAAGACCGCTTGGTCGGGTACGCAAGACCGGGAAAGGACAGGCAGCCCTCGTCGTCGGTTTCCTCGTCAGCCGATAGGTCCAGGTCCGGGTTGATCAGGTGGCCGAGAACATCGTCGACGTAGTAGGTGAACACCCGCAGGCCGACGCCGATCTGCGGCGCGGCGAGACCGAGCCCCGGCGCGTCCTGCATGGTGTCGGTCAGGTCCGCAACGAGCCGCCGCAGCTCCGCATCGAAGTCGGTGACGGGATCGGCCGCCGTGCGCAGCACCGGATCTCCGAACAAGCGAATCGGCTTGATACTCACCGGCGGTGTCCTCCAGGTACTCGATCCCATGGCCGGCATGCGAAAGCGGCTGATCCAGTCTACGAGCCAGCCGCCGCCCGTTTGCCAAGCGAAGCGCCGGCGCCGGAAGCCACCCGGCTACGCGAAGACAGCCCAGCTAGTCGGAGCTCGCGGCCGGGGAACGGGCCTTAAAAGCGGCCTTCCTGGCGGCCCTGGCCACCGCAGGAACCGGGTGGTGATCGCTCAGCGCCGTCAGGAAGTTCGTCACACCGGGATGACTGACCTCCCACAGCCCGGCCACGATCTCCGCCTGGTCCTCAGGTGGCAGGTCAGGCAGCAGCTCGGCCACGACGTCCTGCGCATTGGCCTCTTCGAGCAGCCCCGCGCCGAGGTCGACGAGCAGCCACGTCCGGTCCGCGGGGGCCAGCGGCACCTGCTCGCCGTGCTCGATCAGCCAGACCGCCGCGTGGGCACGCAGCAGCGGCCGGTCAAGAGCACTCCTGACCTGGTCGAGCGCGGACTCGCCGATGCGGTCAAGGACCGCGAACGCGGCGCCACGCTGGCCAGGGGAACCGACCGCGGCAGCGTCAATGAGCTCAGCGGCAGCGGCCGCGGGATCGCGCGCCGCAAGCCACGCAGTGATCTCGGCTTCGCCGTCTTCCGCATCGCAGTTGGCCAGCGCGGCCAGCAAGCCGTACGCGCCTTCTCGGCGCGCAGCGCCGAGCACTGGCACATGCCAGCCCTGCGCGCGGAGCCGGCGGTGCACACCCCAGGTTCCGAGCGGGGACAGGGCGACGGTAAGACTGCCATCGCCCTCTTCGGTGCCGAGCTCAACCACGGCCAGGTCCGCGAGCGTTTCGAGCGCCAGTGACAGCGCCGCGCTCTGATCCGAGACAGCAAAGCTGGCGGCGGGCGCGGACTCCGCTCGGCCGCCGGGCCTGGGACGGCCTGAGTCCGGCCAGGACGGAACGAGCTGAACAGGCGGGAGCGGGGCCGGCTGTTGCATCTCGGCTGGTTCAGCTGTCAGCTGTGCAGCGGGCGGCTGTGCAGCGGGCGGCTGCGCGCCAGGCGTCTGAGCGGCAGGCGACGCAGCTGCCGGGACGGCCGGCGTAGCGATGTTCTCGGGCTCAGGGGTGCCGGGCGCAGGGCGCGGCCCAGCCGCCGAAGCATAGGCGTCGAAGAGGCCATCCATCCCGACCGGGCCGCCAACCGTGTAGAGCGCGGTCGCGATCCCGTCCAGCTCTTCGGAGTCGAGGACGACACCAAGAGCGGCATCCCAGATTTGCAGGATCGTCTCGGTCGCGCCGTGCGCGATCACGGCAGAAAGGTCGCGGGTCCTGGTGTCCTGTCCGGTCAGTGATGCCGCCGCAGTCACCACGCTCCAGGCAGCCCGGATCTCCCTGGGGGCCAGATCGAGAGCGATAGCGGCCGCGTCAACCGCGGTCTCGTCAAGGTCCCGGTGCGTGCCCGCCGACATCCCGGCGCGAAGTGCGGCCCATTGGCCAAGTTCGCGTGCTGCCCGCATCAGCGGCGCTACCCGAGCCATCGAGGCGAGTTCCTCGCGAGGCGCTAGCCGTACTGACGGCAGCTTCCCCCGCTCCGGTGAGTTCTCCTGGTTACGGCCCATCAGGTCGGCCACGTGTGCGGGCGCGATCGGCTCATTGCCGTGCGGGATATCGGGCGGTGGGCCTGGCCTCTGCCGTGAACTTGCCACCCAAGCACCTTACGGCCTGATCGCCGTATCGTCAGATCAGCTCGCCCGGGTCGAGCTGCAACCGTACCTGGCCATGGCTCTTCGCGGCGCTGCGCTCTGCCAGTCCGGCCCTCAGCGCGACAGCCAGCGCGGTCCCTTCCGCCGATGGTGCCCTGATCAGGTATCGCACGACCGGACCAGCTTGCGGCGCGGCCGCATCCTGACGGGTAGCGGGAACAGGACCGAGCACATCCGTGCGCGCCGGAAGCGTCACGGTGGCGAGCAGCTCGCGGACATCGTCGTCAGTACCGGTCAGGGCAGCCATCCGGACCGCAGGCGGGAATCGGAGTTCAGCGCGTTCGGCGAGTTCCCGGTCAGCGTGGGTAGCCGGATCCCACCTGATCAGCGCCTGAGCCGACGACAAGGTCGGCTCCGCCATGAGCACGACCTTGCCGCCTTCCGGCCCGGGCCGGACCAGAGCGGCGGCGTTCATCCACCGGCGAAGCGCTTCCTCCCCGGCCCGAAGGCTGGGCCTGGCCAGCAAGGACCAGCCGTCCAGCAGGATCGCGGCGGCGTAGCCGCAGGCTGAGCGCGGCTCGGCTCCAGGGGTTGCGATGACGATCGCTGGGGAGTCCGGTATCGCAGCTTGGACGTTATCGCCGCTGGACGTCATGACCGGCACGCCGGGAAAGGCCCGGCCGAGCTCCTCGGCGGTCCGCCGCTCGCCGGTGACCAGCGCCCGGATCCCGGTGCCGCCGCAGTTCTGACAGGTCTGCCCGGCCGGTTTCCCGCACCAGCCGCAGCGCAGCGGTTGCCCTGGGCCGGACAGCGCCATCGGTCCAGCGCACGCTGCGCACCGGATCCTGGAGCCGCACACCTGGCATGCGACCGCCGCCAGATAGCCCCTTCTCGGAACCTGGAACAGCACAGGACCGGCTGCGAGGGCGTCTCGCACCGTCCGCAACGCCAGGCTGGGCATGCGAGCGGTGTGCGCCGCCTGGTCGCGCGCAAGCTCGGCGTCGTCGTCAGTGGTCCTGATCAGCGGCGCGCAAGCACGCACGGTCTGCCGGTCGGCCGCCAGCGGCTTGGCCCACCCGGTAGCCAGCAGCTGCGCCGCCTCTGCGGTTCTCGCGTAACCACCGACCAGGGCGGCCGCGCCTCCGCGGTGCGCCCGCAGCAGCAGAACGTCCCTTGCGTGCGGATAGGGCGCCCGAGGTTCGGCGTGCAGGTCGTCACCCTCGTCCCAGATGACGACCAGGCCCAGATCCGCCACCGGCGCGAACATCGCTGAGCGCGTTCCCGCCACAACCTTGACCTGGCCGCGGAGCGCGGCAAGCCAGCGCCGGTATCGTTCGGCCGGACCGAGGTGAGCCGCCAGGCTGACGAAGCTAGCCGGACCAAGGTGGGTGGCCAGCGCGGCGTCGAGAAGTTCGAGGTCCCTGGCGTCAGGCACGACCACTAGCGCGCCACGGCCGCTCGCGGCCGCAGCCGCCACAACACGCGCGATCTCATCGGGCCACCAAGGACCCGGCAGGGCTGACCAGATAGCGCGTGGGCTGCGACCCTCTGCCAGCGCGGCAATGAACGCCTGGCCGGTGGGGTAACGGGCCCACGGATCTCGCGTCTCGTCAGGGCGCCTCGTACCGTCCGCTGCCGCTGCGGAGTCCGCCGGCGCTGCCTCGACGGCCGCGTGCCGCGGTGGAATGGCCAGACGCAGCACGTCGGCCAGGGTGCCGCCGTACCTGTCGGCGACTGCGCGGGCCAGTCCGGCTATGTCCTGCGTCAGGACCGGCTCCGGCGACAGCACCCGCTCGAGAAACGCAAGCCGGCCTTCATGTTCGGACGCCGGTGCTCGCTCGACCAGGTAGCCACCGGTCAGCCGGCCGGCGAACCTGACGCGGACGCGACATCCGGGTACAGCTCGATCGGCGAGTTGTTCTGGCACCAGATAGTCGAACAGCCGGTCGAGATGCGGAAGCGGCACGTCGACCGCCACCCGGGCGACCGGCTGCCGCGATGCTGGCTTCCGCGCAGGCGGCGGGCGCCTTGATCGCCGCGGCGAACGGCGGGGACCCGATCGGGGTGGGGGCGGCGGCGCGAGTTGCGTCGCCGGCTCACCTTCCCGCTCGCCGGACGGCTGGGTCACAGCCCGGCGGCCGCCCGCAATGCTTCTGCCTTGTCCGTGCGCTCCCAGGAGAAGTCAGGCT
>DATELR010000048.1:0-16359 GCA_035276345.1 Streptosporangiaceae bacterium
GCAGGCCTGCGCCCACGGGCCCAGCCCAGCGGCGAGCTTGGCGCGGAGCCGGCGGCCGGCCGGCGAGCGCGGCGACGATCGGCACCCGGGCGATCGCCTTCGCTGGCCTGGCGGCCGCCAAATACGACGCCAGCACGGCGAGCGCCATCGACACGAAGATCACGACCCACGGCAAATGGAAGGCTCCCATGACATGGTGAGCGCTGGCTTCCGCGCGGGGGCGGTACGCCAGCCAGGCTGCCAGGCCAAGTACGAACCCGGCGCCTGCTCCCACGACGCCCGTCGCGAAACCGTTGGCGCGCACGACAAGGCCGATATTGGCGTCGGTAGCACCTTGCGCGCCCAGCATGCCGATCGAACGCAGCCGGCGTTGCGCGAGCACCGTGAAGCCGCCCACGCTCACGAGTGCTACGAGGAAGATCCCAAGCGTGGCCGCTGCCAGCGAGATCGTCACGGGGTTGATCGCGTTGGCCGCGTTTCTGTGACCGACCGTTGTCCGGGACACCACATTGCGACCTAGCGAGCGAGGATTCACGCCAGGCGCATCAAACAGGACGGTGACCTGCGATGGCGCACGGACCTGGCCGGGTGCGACGAGCGCGAACCACTGCAGCAGGTCCTGCGGGTTCGCCACAATCCCAACCACCCGGCGGGGAGCACCTCTCCCCCGCCATGTTTCACCGATCTTCAGCCCGAGCTGGGACGCCAGCCCGCTGGTCAGGGCGACCTGGCCGGAACCGGTCGGATAGTGGCCGCTGCTTAGCGACAGCATCGGCTGACCGAATGGTCCGTGCGGGTCCTGCGCGCGCAAGCTGTAGGTCAGCACCGATCCCGGGATCGGAATGGTCTCGTTTTCGATCACGTCCACCCGGCCAAAGCGGCGCGCCAGCGCGGCGATCCGGGCGGACAGGCCAGAACCCGGCTTCAAGGTCGCCATGTCGGTCGCGGTGCCGAATCCGGCGCCCGGCGCCGGTGGCGTATTGGTGGCGACGGCCGCGCCGACGAACGTAGCGGCGACCGCGACCGTGATCAGGGCGAGAATCAGAAGCTGCTGACGCCATTCGCGTCGCAGCAGCCGCCAGGCCCACCGGATGACCGCTCGCCGTGCGGAGACGCCCCCGTTGGTGGCCCCCGCGCGACCCGGCCGCTCGAGTACAGCTGTCGCGCCGCTGCCCTGACCGCTCATTGCGGCAGTCCCGGCGTGAGGAGGGATTCCGGACCTGCTGCCGGGGCCGTCTGATCGGTGATGCGGCCGTCGCGCAAGAACACCACCCGATCGGCCCACGAAGCCAGCTGTGCATCGTGGGTGACCACCACCGCGGCCATTCCGCGGTTCTTGCATGCGTTGTGCACGAGGCGCATGACCGCCTCGGCGTTGCCCGAGTCGAGGGCGCCGGACGGCTCGTCGGCTAGCAGCAGCCGGCGTTTTCCTACCACGGCACGGGCGATAGCTACGCGCTGCCGCTCGCCACCCGACAGCTCGTCCGGATAGCGCTCGGCTCGCTCGGTGAGCCCGAGGTCCTCTAGCGCAGCCAGCCCGACTGCCCGCGCCTTCCTGGCCGGCAACCCGTCCAGCTCAAGCGGGAGGCTGACGTTCTCTGCCGCGGTCAGGCCGGGCAGCAGGTTGAAGTCCTGGAAGACATAACCGATGGTCCGGCGGCGCAGCCGGGCCTTGTCGTTGCGTGACATGCCTGGAACGGACGCACCTCGGACGAGTACGTCGCCCTCGGTCGGCTCTTCCAGGCTGCCTGCGATCGTCAGCAGCGTGCTCTTGCCTGATCCGCTCGGCCCCATCACCGCGACCATCGCACCCTCGTCGACCGAGAGGCTGACCCGGTCTAGCGCGTGTACCTCCGCGGCGCCCTGGCCATAAACCTTGGACACCCGCCTGAGCTCCAGCATGCTCATCCCCGTGCTCCTATGTGTCGTCGATGCTTCGGCAGCGGCGCTGCGGCTGGCTCCACGTAGTCGTTGGCGGTCGCCCGCTTGAGCCGGGACTCTGCTGCGTCTAGCCAGCGGACGACCGAGTCCAGCCGGAACAGCTCTGCGTCCACCGCGAGGGCCAGGTTGAGGTCGCTCTCGCCCCCGCTTTCCTTGATCCGCGTCCACTGCTGCATGAGCTGCACGAGGTAACGACGGTGCGCCTGGATCACCTCGTGCACGTCCGTGCCCCGGAGCCGGGTCGCCACCAGGACCTTCATCACGAGTTCGTCTCTTGGCGGCGAGCTCAGGTCCGGTGGCGTGCGTAGCCAGTCCGCCAGCTCGGCTGCGCCCTTCGCGGTGATCTGGAACGCCTTCTGCGGGCCCTCGTCGGTGTCCTCGGACTCCACCAGCCCATCGCGTTCCAGCCGCTGCAAGGTCGTGTAGACCTGCCCTACGTTCAGCGGCCAGACCTCGCCGGTCCTGGCCTCGAATTCCTCCCGCAGTTGCAGTCCGTACTTAGGTCCCTCGCTAAGCAGCGCGAGCAGGGCGTGCCGGACGCTCATGACCGAGCCTCACTTCGTATCATGCGGAGTAGCATACTCAGTATAGTAGCGGGTATACCAGCCCTATCACAACAGATTTTGGAGAGCGGAATGAGCACTGCTGTCCTCGCAGTGGAGGAAGCCGGTTCCGGGCCAGCCACTTTGCGGCCTTATCTTCTGGCCGGGCTGGCGGCTATGTCCGTCGGCGCGGCCACCATCCATTTCGCCGTCGTGTTCGGGCACTTCGCGGAATACACGTTGTACGGCGTCTTCTTCCTGCTGATTTCCTGGGCCCAATTGATCTGGCCCGCTGTTCTGCTCTGGCGGCCCGCGCGGATCTGGCTCTTGCTGGGCATGGCCGGCAACGCCGTCGTCGTAATGGTGTATGTCGCATCGCGCACCGCCGGCCTCCCCTTCGGCCCAGATTTGCATCACGCAGAACCGGTCGGCGCTCTTGATGTGTGGAGCTGCGTCCTGGAGTTCGGCGTCATCGTGGGATGCCTTGCACTGCTACGGCGACCAGCCCTGCTGGATCGTCCTGCAACGCGCCGCGGCGCCGTCGCCCGCGTCGCTGGGCTAGTCGCCGTTCCCGCCGCAGTACTCGCGGCGACGACCGCTTTCATGACACCCGGCTGGGCGGGACCTGAGGGACCAGCGGGCATGGCGTCCGGCACGTCAGCCCGGATGACCTCCCACTCGACGTCCAGCACGCTGGTCCCTGGCATGGGCGACATGGGGAGCACGGACGGCCATCCGGACATGCGGATGTACGGCTCGGCAGCTCCGCCAACCGCAGGCCAGATCCTTGCGGCCGCTCAGCTGATCAAGGCGACAGATACCAGCCTGAGGCGCTACGCGAACGTCAGGGCGGCCTTTGCCGCGGGCTATACCTACGTGCTCAAGACCAACGGCGAGGAGCACCTGCTGTATGAGGGCCGCGGGCCCAGCCATGACGGTCTCCAACCGCAGCACCCGTCGTCACTTGTGTACGCGATCAACGTGCCGGACCACGCCCCGATCCTGCTTGGCGCCATGTACATCATGGGCGAGCAGCGCAACGGCCCGCAGATCGGCGGCGGAATGACCCGATGGCATTCGCACCTGGTCACCTGCGTCAACGGTCATCAGACCATCGCCGGGTTCGGCGTACAGCTTCGCGGTGGCTGCAATCCGGCCACCTGGCGGGACAGGTACACCGACCAGATGCTCCATGTCTGGGTGGTCCCCTATCCCGGCGGCGTCTTCTCCGACGACCTCAGCGCATCCGCGACCAATGCCGCAGTACAGGCCGTGCTGGCGCAGCACGGATGACGCTGATCGCCAGATGATCACGGCCGGTATCGTCGGGTCATTCCGAGGCGGCGCGAATCGCCGTGGCTGGAGGGGCCGTGACCGTATCGTCTACCGGCATCGACGCGGTGCTTCAGGCACAGCCTCCAGCGTTCACGGCCGAGCAGGCATGCGAGATCGGCCGGGGCACATTCGGCATCGAGGCGTCGGGTGCCCTCAATCTCGGCAGCGAACGGGACCAGGCATTCATGCTGACCGGACCGGCGGAAACCGGCATTGCGGTACTCAAGGTGTCCAATGCGGCCGAAGACCCGGCCATGCTCGATATGGAAGCCATGGCCGCCTTGCATGTGTCTCGCTGCGATCCCGGCCTCACGATCGCTCTGCCCCGCCCAAGGCCAGCGGCAACAAGCACACCGCTGCCGGAGGACGGCCGAGCGGCGGTCAGCCGTCATGCCGCCGATTTCCGGGTGCGCTGGACGCACCGGGGCGCTGGTCACTGGGTACGGGCTTATGACGTCTTGCCCGGCCGCATCAGGCTGGATCCGCTCACACTGCAGGATCCAGCGCTGACTGCGTGGGGCGAGACGACCGCGAGGCTCGGTCTCGCACTGCGCGGTTTCATCCACCCGCGAGCCATCCGCCGCCTGCCCTGGGACGTCCAGCACGCGCCGAGCGTGCGGCCGATGACTGCGTTCATCACAGACCCGGACGCGCGGGCAGCGGTTACCCGTGTCCTCGACCGCTACGACGCGGCGGTTGCTCCCAGGTGGGGGCTCCTCCGAGCGCAGATCATCCACAGCGACCTGACATCCGACAACGTGCTCGCCGATGACGACGGCTTGATAACCGGCATCGTCGACTTCGGTGACATGACGCATACCGCGCTGATAGCTGACCTGGCAGCGGTGCTCGATTCGCTCTGCGGCGGCAGAGAGCCGGCCGACATGTTCCGCGTGGCGCGGCTGGTCATCGACGGCTACGAACGCCTGCTCCCGCTGGAGCCGATCGAGCTCGGATTGCTCGGCGAGCTCTGGGCGGCTCGAGCTGCCGTGACTGTGGCGATCGGATCCTGGCGGTCCGCGTCCGGCCTGGAAGATCCGGCCTTTGCTGAGCGGTTCACCGACAGCGCTCTCGCCATGATCGACAACCTGCTATCCGCTGGCTGGGCAACCGTCGCGGGCCACCTCGGGGCCGACAGCACCCGGCTTGGCAGCACCAGTCGCATCAAGGCACTGGCAGAGCGCAGGGACCGGGTGTTCGGACCCGCGATGGAGCCGCTCAGCTATGCCGAGCCGATCGAAATGGCCAGCGCGAGCGGCGTCTGGATGACCGATACCGACGGCCGCCGCTACCTCGACATGTACAACAACGTGGTCTGCGTCGGGCACGCCCATCCGCGGGTCACCGGCGCGGTCGGCAGGCAGTGGCGCTCCCTGAACACCAACCTGCGGTACCTGCACGCATCCGCCGTCGACCTCGGCGAGCGCCTGATCGAAACCTGCCCAGATGGCTTGGACACAGTGCTGTTCGTGAACTCAGGCTCCGAGGCAAACGACCTCGCGTGGCGGCTCGCCTGCTGGCATACCGGTAATGCCGGCGGGCTGTGCACCGGCTTCGCCTATCACGGGATCACAGCAGCGATGGCCGACTTCTCTCCCGAAGTGCTGCCAGGCGCACGCACGCCCGATCACGTCCAGACGTGGGCTCCGCCGGACAGCTATCGCGGCCTGCATCAGGACACCACCGGCTTCGAGGCGGCGCTCGGGCGCCTTGCCAGCCACGGGTACGCTCCCGCCGCGGCCATCTTGGACAGCGTGCTGCAGAGCGACGGGATCTACGAACTCGAAACGTCTTACGTCCGCGAGCTTGTCCGGCTCACCCATCAGGCAGGAGGACTCTGGATCGCCGACGAGGTCCAGGGCGGGCACGGCCGGACCGGCGAGGCAATGTGGTCGTTCCAGCGATTCGGCATCGTCCCCGACTTCGTCACGCTGGGTAAGCCGATGGGCAACGGGCAGCCCGTGGGCGCCGTCATCACCAGACGTGACCTTCTCGAGCGGTTCGCCAGCGACACGGTCTTCTTCTCAACCTTCGCCGGCAACCAGGTCTCGATGGCAGCCGCACACGCGGTGCTTGACGTGCTCGCCGACGAGCGGGTGCTCCCCCGCACGCAGGCGGCCGGCGCAGACCTACGCGCAGCGGTGCGCGCCGCGACGACCGAGTTTGGCTGCGTCGGAGATATCCGCGGCGTCGGCCTGGCCAACGCGATCGAGATTGTGACCGATCGCGCGTCCAAGCGGCCAGATCCGGTGACCGCCGCAGCAGTTAAGAACGCGTTGCGCCGGCACGGTGTGCTAGTCGGCACGACCGGCAGATCGGGGAACGTACTCAAGGTCAGGCCGCCGCTCGCCTTCACCCAAGACCTGGTCCCCGCCTTCACGGCGGCGCTGACCGCCTCGCTTGAAGACTGCCGGGTCAGCGTCGCGTGACCGGCAGGTCGACAGCTCGCGCCGCCGCATCGCGATTCCAGCCAGACCCCGCATCGGGCCGGGTTTTCTGCGCAACGCGAGCTGTCCGCACCACGGACGTGACGCCTGCTGGCAGGCTCCGGCTCGACGCGATCGCGCGCTACCTGCAGGAGGCCGCCGAAGACGACGTCATCGACTCAGGTCTGCGCGAACCGGCGGCCTGGCTGCTGCGCCGGTGCACAATGCGCATTGACGCTTACCCCCACCAAGGTGAAGAGGTCAAGGTGCGAACCTTCTGCTCGGGCACCGGGCCGCGCTGGGCCGAGCGGACGACGACGCTCGCCAGCGCCAGCGGCGACCTGATCCAGGCCCGTGCCATCTGGGTCGCGATGTCGCCAGCGGGCAGGCCAACAGAACTGGGCGCGAAGTTCCGCTCCATCTACGCCGCGTCAGCCGAGGGCCGCAGCGTCAGCGCACGGCTTTCGCTGCCCGCTCCCAGCCAGAGCCTCCCCCGCCGTCCGTGGCCGCTTCGGGCCAGCGACTTCGATATAGCAGGCCATGTCAATAACGCCATTCACTGGTCCGCGCTCGAGGATGTCCTGGCCGGGACCGACTGGTTGCCTGGCACGGCCGAGCTTGAGTACCGGGCGCCCATCCTGCCCGGCAGCGAACCAGCCCTCGCGGCACGTCACGCGCCCAGGCATGCCGACGTGTGGCTCACCGACGGGACGCGGCTGCTCGCAGCCGGTCGGCTGGCTAGCGATGAGGCGCGCTGCTGAACCAACTGCCGGCAGTACCCGTTAACTGCCTTAAGGGGCTCTTGCAGGCTGGCTGGTCACGCATGGGGGAATTAGTGGCAGAGGGGGACGTCTGCCGGATCCAACCGTTGTCGCGTTACAAGGCCACCAGAGCCGCCGCAGATGTCGCGCTCGACAGTGGCGACGTCCCGCGCGCGAGGCAGCTCATTGCCGACCTCTGCGAGGACGCACGAGTCCTGGACGCGGCCCGAGAGAGCTTGTTGTTCGGTGCCGAAGTCTCGGCACGCCGTCGCCGGCTCGCCTGCTGCGCCGGGAGCCCGTACTGGGACAGCGGTCGGCACCATGCAGGGCTCGCATACTTCACCGCGTTGCTCACCGCCGAGCCAGGACTCAGCTGGGCTCTGGCAGCCCGTGGCGTGACCTACCGGCTGATGGGCCGCCACAATGATGCGGAATCCGACCTCAGCGCTGCTATCGCCGCCGATTCGGGCTACGCGCTCGCCCTCGCCAATCGCGGCGAGGTCCGCAGGCTGGAGCGGCAATACCCCGAGGCACTCGCCGACCTGCGGGCTGCTATCCGGCTGCTGCCTGACTATGGCTGGGCCGTTGGCACCCGGGGGCAGGTCTATCAGGCGCTGGGGCGGACCACCGAGGCGCTCGCGGATTTCGAGCACGCGCTAGAACTGGACCCGGATCTCGGCTGGGTTACTGCCGCCAGGAACGCTGTCGCTGGCCGCGAGTCCGCCGGATGATGAGCCGCGCTCAGTCCGGCGCATTCGGGTCAAGCCGCAGCATCCGCCTGGCGAACCGCTCAAGCAACATGATCGCCTCGGTCGCGGCGGACTCATCATGCTCGATGGCAAGCCGGATGCCGAGGCCGTCCAGCAGCCCGTGTAGTTCCACGGCCGCTTCGGCCACGGTGCCGTCGGGCCGGAACCGGCCCGACGCGACGCCGTCAGCGATGCAATCGGCGATAAGGCTGAGCCATTGCGCCCTGACCTCACGGCTGTCCTCGGCCAGTTCAGGGTCGTGGGCAGCCGCCCGCCAGTACTCAAGCCAGACCACCCAGCCGCCGCGCCGCCTGGCTGGGTCGAGCGACACCGACCTCACGATGATGTGCTGGATCCGTTGCCAGGGGTCAGCGATCTCGCTGACGCGGCCGGCAAGTGACGTCAGCTCCGCTCTGACCTTGTTGCGCAGCGCCTCGCGCCTGAGCGCTTGAAGCGTAGGGAAATGGTGCTGCAGGCTCGCTACCGGGACGCCGCTAGCTTCAGCCACGTCGCTGTAGCGGGTGGCGCCGTAGCCGCGGAAGATCATCACCTCGGACGCGGCGTCCAGGATCTCGCTCCTGTTGTGCCGCGGCGGGCGCCCCCGGCGCGGCACCGAAGGCATCGTCGGCACGTGCCGGAGTATAGGCGCGCGTGGACCCGGCCGGCCGGCCTGGGCAGCGCCTGCCGGCGCGCCGTCACCTGGCCGTTTCCGGACAATCTTGGTCGAGCAATGGCAGAACGGCTGTGAGCGACTGTACCCATGGCCCGGCCCAGTCGTCCTCGCGCGCGTGAGCGGAACTGGTGTACCAGTCGTCGCCGCGGAGCATGACGGCGCTCATGCCGCACGCCGACGCGCCGCTCAGCTCACGCCCTCCCCCGTCGCCGACGTACAGGCAGTGCTCGGGAGCTACGCCAAGCGCGCCCGCGATCGTGGTGAACAGTACAGGATCAGGTTTCCTGCGGCCGGCTTCGCAGGACAGGACCCTGGCGTCGACCAGCGGAGCGACGGGGAGCGCTGGCCAGGAGTCGGCCAGCTCGACAGTGCAGTCGCTGAGCACGCCGACCTTGATCCCGCGACCGCGCACCTCGGCGAGGACGGCGAGTGCGTCGGGCCGGAACACGAACAACTCGCTTTGCGCCGCTTGCCTGGCTGCGCATGCTGCGGCCAGCGCCTCATCATCCGGATCCGCGCCATGACGGCGGGCGAGTTCGCGGAACGTGGCTGGCAGATCGCCCAGCGACCCGGTGGCGCGTTCGGACCACGATTCGTCGAGCGCACGCCGCCAGGTATCGACGTCAAGGCCGAGCGGCGCCGCGCTCCGGGCGGTGTGGTCCTGCCAGACCGCCTCGGGGGTGCTCGGGGTCAGCGTTGCGAAGAAGTCGAAGACAACCGCGGCGAATGACATGTCCCTATTGTCGGTCCGTCCTGCCGGAATCGGAGTCCAGCGGACGGCCGGATTTCCGCTGTATCGTGACAGACGTGGAGGCTCCTGAGGTGATTTCGCGCCGGGCTGGCCGGGTCCTGGTCATCGACGCAGGCGGCCGGGTTTTGTTGCTGCACGGGTTCGATCCGGCCAGGCCTGACGAGCCGTACTGGTTCACTATCGGTGGCGGCGCCGAATCCGGCGAAAGCCTGGCTCAGGCCGCCGCCCGCGAGCTGCATGAGGAGACCGGCATCGGCGCGGATGAAGCTGAGCTCGGCGAACCGGTCTGGCATGAGGTGAGCGACTTCAGCTTTGACGGCACGAGTTACCGGCAAGAACAGGACTTCTTCGAGCTCAGGATCGGCAGCGCTGTCGTCATCACTGATGGACTCGACCATGAGGAGGCGGCTGTCATCGACGGCCACCGCTGGTGGACGGTCGCAGAACTGGAGACTACGACCGAGACCTTCTATCCGCGCGAGTTGCCGCGGCTGCTGCGCGAGCTGGCCGCCCGCGCACTCGGCGCTTCCTAGCCCTCGTCCTCGAGCCGGCCGGCCGCTCGTGACCGGCCGCGGAACTCGGCTACGACCTGATCCCCGCTCCTGACCGTCACGTCGTAAATCCCGCTGCGCCCGAATGAGACTCGCTCCGCGGCCACGGCGATCAGCACGGCGCCTTCCCTGACAGGTGCGACGAAGCTGATGTCTGCACCAGCAGCCACGGTGACGACTCCGCGGCTATTGCAGGCGCACGCGAACGCGGTGTCCGCCAGCAGGAATACGTAGCCGCCGTGCGCGATCCCGTGACCGTTGACCATCGAGCTGACAATCGTCATCCGGACAGTCGCCGCGCCGTCCGCCACGTCGAGCAATTCCATGCCAAGCTCGCCGGACGCACGGTCGGCTTCGAACATCTGCCGACCTGGATTCCCAGCCGCCATCCGGCTATCCTGCCGCACCGCAGCCAAGTTAGCGTGTCGGGTATGCCCACCTTCCAGCAGCCAGGCACCGTGCTGACGGACCACTTCTTCGAGGTACCGGTAGATCACGCCGATCCTGGCGGGCCGCAGCTGACGGTTTACGCACGTGAGGTCATAGCGAAGGAGAACGCCGGGAACCGCGACCTGCCATGGCTGTGCTTCTTCCAGGGCGGTCCAGGGCAGCAGAGCCCGCGGCCGAAGGGGCGCGAAGGCTGGCTCGACCGTGCCTTGCGCGACTACCGCGTGCTGCTGCTTGATCAGCGCGGAACCGGCCGCTCGACGCCAGCCAACCAGCTCACGCTGGCCAGCCTCGGCGGTCCGCAGGCCCAGGCCGAGTACCTCACGCACTTCAGGGCCGATTCGATCGTCGCCGACGCCGAACTGATCAGGCGCCGCCTGACCACGGGCGCGCCCTGGAGCGTGCTCGGCCAGAGTTTCGGCGGTTTCTGCGCGGTCACCTACCTTTCCCAGGCGCCACAGGGACTGGCCGAGGCTTTCATCACTGGCGGCCTGCCAGGTCTCGCGACGGCTGCCGATGATGTGTACCTGGCGACCTATCCGATCGTCGCGGGCAAGAACGCGGCGCACTATCAGCGCTATCCCGACGACGTCGCGCAAGCGCGCAGGATCGCCGCCTATCTGCTGCGCAAGGAGGTGCTGCTGCCGTCGGGCGCGCCGCTGACTGCGGAGGCGTTCCAGGCGCTCGGCAGCTGCCTGGGCGCATCCACAGGCAGCCACGATCTGCATTACCTGCTCGAGGACGCATTCGACGGCGATGAGATCAGCGATTCCTTCCGGTACCGGACCCAAGCCATGCTCACGTTCGCGGCCGGACCGCTCTACGCCGTTTTGCATGAAGCCTGCTATGCGCAGGAGATGGCGACTTGCTGGGCCGCCCACCGGATCAGGGAGCAATTCCCGGCCTTCAGCGCCGAAGCCGCCCTCGACGGTTCAGACCCGGTCCTGTTCACCGGCGAGATGATCTACCCGTGGATGCTTGCGGCAGATCCCGTTCTCCGGCCGCTCGCTGACGCGGCAGAGGTGCTCGCCCGGCATGACGGCTGGCCAAGGCTCTACGACCGGGTGCAGCTGAACCGAAACGACGTGCCGGTGACGGCCGCCATCTACTACGACGACATGTACGTGCCGCAGCAGTTCTCGGTCGACACGGCCGCCCAGATCCGCGGCTTGCGCCGCTGGGTCACTAATGAGTACGAACATGACGGCCTGCGCGTGAGCGGCAGCGCCGTACTGGACCGGCTCGTCGGCATGTCGCGCGGCGCCTGCTAGGCCGGCGCGAACACAGCGGGAGATCGCCACGACTGGCCCTAGTCTTGACCGGTGATCACCAGGACCTGTTTGTGCCTTGTCGTGAGACCGGGCGGCGAGCACCGCGAGGTACTGCTCGGCTTCAAGAAGGCAGGATTCGGTGCCGGACGCTGGGTTGGCCTTGGCGGCCACATCGAGGACGGCGAGGAGCCGGCCGAAGCAGCGGCGAGGGAAGTCGCCGAGGAGTCCGGCCTGACCGTGTCCGGGCTTGAGCACGTGGCCAGCCTGAACTTCATCTTTCCGGCGAGGCCGGCCTGGAACCAGACCGCCGATGTCTTCGTGACCAGCGACTTCGCCGGTGAGGCTGCCGAATCCGATGAGATCATTCCCCGGTGGTTCCGGATGGACGCCATGCCATTCGACGGCATGTGGGACGACGCCAGGTACTGGATGCCGCTGGTGCTCGAGGGTGAACGCGTCAGCGCCGATATCACCTTCGCCGACGACTGCGCGACGGTTGCCTCGGCCGACCCTGACCTGCTCAGCCGCCACGGTTAGCGCCCGGCCGGGCTAGATCCTTAGCCATGCTAAGGTTCTAGCCGTGTCAGCGACCAACCAGCCGGACCCCGACAACAGGTACAAGTGGGTCGCGCTCTCAGACACAACGGTCAGCATGCTGATGGCCACGATCGACACCTCGATCGTGATCATCGCAATGCCGGCGATCTTCCGCGGCATCCACCTGGACCCTACGGCGCCTGGCAACATCAGCTACCTGCTCTGGATGATCATCGGGTACCTGCTCGTCACGGCGGTCCTCGTGGTCACGCTGGGCCGCCTCGGTGACATGTTCGGCCGGGTCCGGATCTACAACCTGGGATTCGTGGTTTTCACGCTGGCGTCGATCGCGTTGTCACTCGACCCGATGACAGGTCCAGCGGGCGCCCTCTGGCTCATCCTGTGGCGGCTCGTCCAGGCGTTCGGCGGCGCGATGCTCATGGCCAACGCAGCCGCCATCCTCACCGACGCTTTCCCCGCCAGGCAGCGCGGAATGGCTCTCGGCATCAATCAGATCTGCGGCATCTCCGGGCAGTTCATCGGCTTGATCCTGGGCGGGGTACTGGCCGCCTGGGACTGGCGCGCGGTGTTCTGGGTGAACGTACCCATCGGCGTCTTCGGCACCATCTGGTCCTACCTGAAGCTCCGCGAGATTGCGTCTGTCAGGCGCGCGGCGATCGACTGGTGGGGCAATATCACCTTCGCGGCAGGCGCCGGGCTGCTGCTGGTATCCATCACTTACGGGATTCAGCCGTACGGCGGGCACCCGACCGGCTGGACGAGCCCTCGAGTGCTCGGCGGGCTGGCCGGCGGCATCGCGCTGCTCATCGCGTTTTGCGTGATCGAGACGAAGATCGCCGAGCCAATGTTCCAGCTCGGGCTGTTCCGCATCCGCGCTTTTGCCGCCGGGAACTTGGCGAGCCTGATGGGCTCGATCGCCAGAGGCGGCCTTCAGTTCATGCTGATTATCTGGCTGCAAGGCATCTGGCTGCCGTTGCACGGCGTCGACTTCGCCGATACGCCGCTGCGCGCCGGGATCTTCTTGTTGCCCCTGACCGCCGGCTTCCTGATAGCCGGGCCGGTCTCCGGATACCTGTCTGACCGGTACGGACCGCGGCCGTTTGCGACGGCCGGCCTGCTGGTGTCGGCTGGCGCGTTCGCCGGGCTGCTGCTCCTGCCGGTCCGGTTCCCTTACTGGATCTTCGCCCTGATCATTCTGTGCAACGGCCTCGGATCTGGCCTGTTCGCATCGCCGAACACCTCGGCGATCATGAGCAGCGTGCCAGCGAGGTTCCGCGGCGCGGCCTCCGGGATGCGATCGACGTTCCAGAACTCGGGCATGTCGCTGTCGATCGGCATTTTCTTCTCGCTGATGATCGCCGGGCTCGCCGCGTCGCTGCCTCGCACGCTCACCTCAGGTCTGCGCGCACACGGCGTCCCGGCCCAGGTAGCTGCGAACGTCGCGCACCTGCCTCCGGTGAGCACGCTGTTCGCATCCTTCCTCGGCTATAACCCCATCGGCACCTTGCTCCGCCCGACCGGCGTGCTTGACAGGCTGCCCCGAGGCGATGCCGCGATGCTGACCAGCAAGGAGTACTTCCCGCACCTGATTTCGGGGCCGTTCCACCACGGCCTGGTGATCGTCTTCAGCGTCGCGATCGCAATGTCGCTGGCTGGCGCCGTCATCTCGCTCCTGCGCGGCGGGCAGTTCTATTACGACGGGGCGCCGGCTGCTCCGGCTACCGGCAGGCCAGATCCCGCTACGGCGGCGCTCTGAGCTGCCGGACACGGCACGTTCTGAGTGCCCGGAACCCGGATGGCTGCTTTAGGATGCCAGCATGCCCCGGTATGAGTACCGCTGCCGCGCCTGCGGAGACACGTTCGAGAAGACTCGCCCGATGAGTGAATCGTCGGCGCCGTCCACGTGCCCTCAAGGACATGACGACACGGTCCGGTTGCTCTCGACCATCTCGGTGGGCGGCAGAGCAGGCTCGGATCCCAGTGCAGGCTCAGGCGGCGGCGGTTGCTGCGGCGGCGCCTGCGGGTGTCGCTGACCGGCGTGGTCTTGCCAGCGCCGCTAACTACGCTGCCGGCCGAGCGCCTCTGCGCGGGACTAGCAACTGCTACGACCACCCTCGCCAGCCTTGTCAGCCGGGACGATCAGGACCTGCGGATCCCGGCATGCCCTGACTGGACTCTGCGTCAGCTTGCGACCCACGTGGGCCGGGCACACCGGTGGGCGGCCGAGATCGTCGGCACCAGGTCTGCCGAGTTCATTGAGTTCCGCTCGGTGCCGGACGGTAAGTCCCCGCCAGGTGCCGAGGGCCAGGCCGCCTGGCTCACGGCAGGCGCAAGCCGGCTCATCGACGCGGTGGGCGCGGCCGGTGATGACCGGGTCTGGGCTTTCGCAGCGCTCGCCCCCGCCAGGTTCTGGGCTCGCCGGATGGCGCACGAGACCCTGGTCCACATGGCCGATGTCCAACTCGCCGTCGGCGCCATGGCCGACATCCCGGCTGACCTGGCGACCGACGCGATCGACGAATGGCTCACGGTGATGAGCCCGCTGAACTCGGGCGGGAACGACCTAGCCTCGGTGATCCCCGCGGGAACCGCCATGGCTGTGCGGGTCACTGGGCCAGCCGCCGCAGACTGGCTCGTCCGGCACATGCCGGGTGGCGTGCAGGTGCTCCGAGGCCCGGCCAGGGGCGATGTCACATTGGCCGGCCCGGCGAGCGATGTGCTACTCGCTCTCATGCGCCGGATTCCGATCACCACGCCGTCGGTGCGAGTCTCCGGTGACGCGAAGCTGCTCGATCGCTGGCTGACGCTGACCGCCTTCTAATTTCTCCAGCGCGACGATCGCGCCAATCGCCTCGAATGTGGTACCTTCCTCAGCTTCGGGCATCCCATCGGCTCCGCATACCGGCCGGGAACCCTGGGGCGCATCAGGCGTCACGGGGACGACCCGGGAGTAGGCTGGCTAACTCGGTCGGGAGTGCCACGAGGTGCTCTGAACTGCGAGGTTGAGCTATTGCTGAACGCTGTGCGCGAGGTCGCAGAGTTTGTACTGCCCCGGCCGGCCGATGCGCGCGCGCAAGGTGATGGCGTCCCGCAGATCTCTGGCTCCCGGTACAGGATCGCGTCCGCTGGTCAGTCGCGGACCGTGCGGCGGATCTGGCTCGACACCTTCGACTGGCGCCTGTTCCGGGCCGGTCTCAGCCTGGAATACACTGCGGCTCGGGGCAACCGCGAGCTGGTGCTGACCGCGCGAGACGGCGAACTGATCGCGGAGCAAAGCATGACCGCCGACCGGCCAAGGTGGCCGGCCAAGCTCGAGCAGTTGCCGGTCGGACCGCTGCGCGAACACCTTAGTGGCGTTATCGGCGTGCGCGCTCTGCTGCCGGTGGTGCGCGCGACCAGCGTTCAGACCAACCGCCGGGCTTTCGATGCCGAGAACAAGACAATCGCAATCGTCACGACCGAGCAGACCACGCTCACCGAGCCAGCAAAGGCAACGACACCGTCGCGGGTGGCCGTCGCGCCGCTGCGCGGTTATCAGGCGCAGGCCGGAAAGCTCGCCGGCGCGCTCGCCAGGGTTCCTGGCGTGCAGCGCGCCGACCACACGGCGTTCGAGGCCGCCCTGCGGGCGGCAGGGCGCAGGCCAGGTGATTACACCAGCAAGATCGACGTCCGCCTGTCCGGCGACATGCCAGCAGCGCTCGCCATCTGCACCGTGCTCATCAGGCTGTTCGGTACTGCTGAGGCCAACGTGCCGGGCACGATCCGCGATATCGACACCGAGTTCCTGCACGACCTTCGGATCGCGGTCAGGCGAACCAGGTCGGTGCTGAAACTGACTGGCCCTGCGCTGCCTGCCGGACTGGCTGACCGCTACCGGCCGGAATTCAAGTGGCTCGGAGACCTCACTACGCCCACCCGTGATCTGGACGTTTACCTGATCGGATATCCGTCGATGGCCGGCAAGCTGATCGCCGCCACGGAACCGGAGCTGCGGCCGTTTCATGACTACCTGGCCACGC
Organism: Streptosporangiaceae bacterium; assembly: GCA_035276345.1. GTDB lineage: Bacteria > Actinomycetota > Actinomycetes > Streptosporangiales > Streptosporangiaceae > Chersky-822. The sequence goes on from DATELR010000048.1 coordinate 16,025, forward strand.
AGCGGACCACGGCGCAACGGCGCCTTGCGCGCGGGTTGCGTTCCGCGAGGTTCGCCGGGCTCGCGAGGGACTGGCAGCGCGACCTCAAGCAGATCGCGGAGGGGCCCCGGCGTCGCCCGCTCGCGGGCAAGTTCGCCGCGGAGCGGATCCGGCGTGCGCACACGCGCGTGCTGCGCTCTGGCAGCGCCATCGATGCATCCTCTCCCCCACAGGCACTACACGACCTGCGCAAGACCTGTAAAGAGCTGAGGTACCTGCTCGAGGTGTTCGCCTCCCTGCACGATCCTGGCGAGCAGTGGCGGGCGGTTAACGAGCTGAAAGCGCTGCAGGACTGC
>DATELR010000049.1:0-8248 GCA_035276345.1 Streptosporangiaceae bacterium
CGCCGCGCTGCCCGCTGAATCCTCCGCGAGGCAGGCCACCCGCGGGGACAACCCGCCCGGATCCCGCGCCCGCGCTGGCTGATCAGGGGCGCTGGTGGGCGGGTGGGAAATCGTGGCGATACTTGCTGCGGCGACCGGGGCTGGCGCGATCAACGCCGTGGTCGGATCCGGTTCGCTGATCACATTTCCGACCCTCCTCGCGTTCGGGTTCGCGCCAGTGGTCGCGAACGTCTCCAACAACGTTGGCCTGGTGCCAGGAAACGTCAGCGGAGCGTTCGGTTACCGGGAGGAGCTGACTGGCCAGCGTGGCCGGTTGATCAGGCTCGGCATCGCCTCGGGGACCGGCGCGATTGCAGGCGCGTGCGCGCTGCTTGCGCTGCCCCCCGGTGTCTTCAAGGTGGTCGTACCCGCGCTGATCATCGTCGCGTGCGTCCTCGTGGTGCTGCAGCCGCGCCTGTCCGCATGGGTCGCGGCGCGCGGCAAGGAGCACGCTGAGCACGGCGGGCCTGTCCTGTTCGCCGGCGTCTTCCTGGCAGCCGTCTACGGCGGCTATTTCGGCGCGGCGCAGGGCGTCCTGGTGATCGGGCTGCTCGGGATCTTCCTGAACGAGAGCCTGCAGCGCGTCAACGCGGGCAAGAACGTGCTCGTCACGATCGTCAACGGGGCGGCCGCCGCTGTCTTTCTCATCTTTGCCCATCTGAACTGGCTGGTCGTGCTGCTGATCGCCGTGGGCTCGAGTGCCGGCGGACTGATCGGAGCAAAGGTTGGCAGGCGGCTGCCACCGCTGGTGCTGCGGATCATCATCGTCGTGATCGGCCTGATCGCTGCCGTCAAGCTGATCTTCTTCCCGTAATCTGGCGGGCCGGCGAGTCGGGCCGGACGTCAGGCGGCGCCGCTCGGAGCGGGCAGCAAGAAGCCGGCCGCAACGGCCCGGTCGACCAGGTCCCTGCCCACCGCGCCGAGCTGCGGAGATCCGTCCTCGATCAGCGCGACCTTCGCAAGCACCTGGTCGGCGGTGATGCCGTGGCGCTGCCAGGTGCCGCCGCCCGCTGTCAGGTTCTCGAACATCGGCTGCAGCCTGTCGATCGCGCGCGCGAACTTCGCGTCCGTGGTTTGCCGGGCCGTGAACTCGTCCCATAGCTGCCGCAGCTCGCCAGCCAGATCGCCGGGCAGAATGGCGAAGATCCGGTCGGCCGCTGCCCGCTCGGCAGCATCCTGGCGTGCCTGCGCGGCGGCATCGGCATAGAGGAACAGGTCGCCCGCATCGATCTCGACTAGATCGTGGATCAGCACCATGGCAGTGACCCTGACGAGATCGGTGCCCGGCGGAGCGTGCTCACCCAGCACGAGAACCATCATCGCCAGATGCCAGGAGTGCTCGGCCGAGTTCTCGTGCCGGTTGAGCCCTTCACCGGCCAGGAAGGTCTGCCTGAAGACGCCCTTGAGCTTGCCGATCTCAGTCACGAAACGTATCTGCTGATCTAGCCGCTGCATGGCTCCATTGGATCAGGCCGCCCGCCAAGGGCGTTCCCGATTACGTGATCATGTTCCGCTACTGCGGGCCGAACCCGAGAATGTGCAACAGGAACAGCAGGGCGACGAAGCCGACGAGGATCGCAGCGCCCTTGGCGGCTGAGCGCAGCCGGCGCTGCCGGTCCGCCGGCGACAGCGGCCGCCTCTGGCCAGACCTGACCCGGCCGAGTGGACCCAGCCAGCGTCGCCAGCTTCGCTGTGTCGGCCGCCCACCGCTCGGGCCTGCGCCGGCGACCGGCCTGCGCAGTTTCCTTGATTGCCGGGACCTCTGCCAGCCCATCGGCTGGCGGCGTTGCTGGCGGTTGGCCTCGCGACGGCGCTTGGCGGCGCGCTTGGCCCGCTCCGCGGCAGAAGGCTCGCGGAACTTCGCAACGCCGGAGCTGCCTGAGTAGAGATCACGCAGCTGCCGGTCGAATTCGTCCGGGCTGGGCGCGCCTTCACCGTGCTGGGTGGACATGCACGCAAGTATGCCTTCTCCGCGGGGCTGGCTCGGCCGAGACCGCAAGACGTCAGGGCGGCCCTGTCGCGGCCAGGCGGCGACGGCTACGATCAGCGCTGTTATGGCTACGATCAGGGTCGCGCTGGCAGAGGATCACGTCCTGCTGCGCGAGGGCATCTCCAGGCTGATCTCGGCAAACGAGGACTTCGAGCTCGTCGGCGTGGCGTCCGACCTGCCAGAGCTGCTCGCCGTGGTGGCCGAGGAGCATCCAGACGTCGTCGTTACCGATATCCGGATGCCGCCAACCGGCACGGACGAGGGCATCAAGGCGGCTAGCTGGATCTACCAGAACCACCCGCGCACCGGAGTTGTCGTCCTCAGTCAGTATGTGGCACCTGGTTATGCTGTTGCGCTACTCGAGCACGGTTCAGCAGGCAGGGGATACCTGCTGAAGGAGCGGGTCGGCAGCGTTGACGAACTGGCCAGGGCAATCAGGACCGTCGCCGAGGGCGGCTCGGTCATCGATCCGCGCGTGGTCGACGAGCTTGTCCGCTCCCGCTCAGGTGAGCGTCAGCCAGGGCTGTCCGCGCTGACACCGAGGGAATCGGAGATCCTCGGCGAGATGGCGCAGGGCAAGAGCAACTCGGCCATCGCTGCCGCTCTGTTCGTGACGGAGCGGGCGGTGGAGAAGCACACGAACTCGATTTTCGCGAAGCTGGGATTGTCCGAGGAGAAGGACGTCAATCGCCGCGTGAAGGCCGTGCTCGTCTACCTCAGCCAGCAAGAAGCCGTCGGCTAGATCGAGCGCGGGAGTTAGGGTCCGCGTTCTCAGCCTCAAAGGTCTTGCGCCCCCTCGGGTGACCAGTGCGCTGCGGTGGCCTCTTGGACAGACCTCCGCATCCCCCCGGGTGCTCGCTCGGTGCTCATTGCGCCCCCATGGTGGTCGTCATCGGGCCCTGCGATTGATCCCGGTCGGCGCCTAGCACGCCGGAGCTGGCTGACCCGCGAAGCTTGTAGGCAGTTATGGGCGTGTCACGCCCCTTGACCAGCTGTTCAGGCAGGGCTGTCATCCCGTGCGGTATCGACAGGGCGCGCTTAGTTGCCGCAGAAATCACGGTCTCCCCTGCCGCGCCGAGTTGCTGCAGCCGCTGGCTCAGGTTCACCGTGTCGCCAACGAGGGTGTACTCAAGGCGCTCCGCTGAGCCGAGCAGCGCGGCCGCCGCCTCACCGGTGGAGACGCCAATGCCGAGCCCGAACGCCGGCAGGCCGTCACCCGCCCAGGCCGCGTTGATCTCATCCTGCAACCTGTGCATGGCCAGAGCGGCGGCGACGGCGCGATCAGCATGATCCGGCTGCGGAAACGGGGCGCCGAACACGGCCATCACGGCGTCGCCAACAAACTGCATGACGGTGCCGCCCTCGCCGAGAATCGCACGGTTCATCGCGGCCCGGTGACTGTTCAGCTGACCTGCCAGCTGCGCCGGGTCAGCGTGCTCGGCAATCGTCGAATACGACCTGATGTCGCTCATCAGAACCGTGACCTGCAGGCGCTCGGTCTCGCCGATCCGCTGGCCGTGGTTCCTGATCTTCTCGGCGAGGCCGCCAGGCAGCAGCCGGGACAGCGTCTCGCCCTGCTCCTCCCGGTCCACGATGGCCTGGTGCAGCAGCTTGAGCCGGTTAAGCGCGCCATGCTCGCCCGTGGAGACTCCGGCGGCCAGCTTGACGAATACGGTCTCAACCGCCGCATCGATGGCCGCCGGAGGCACCCGCTTGGCCGCGGCGATCACCTTGATGGTCTTACCTTCGGCGATCATGCCAAGGAGCTCCTCCTCCGCTGGCGACAGGCCGCCAGGGGAGATGACCGGCTGGACGAGCGCCTCGACGATGGCCGGGTCCAAGGCCGTGCCGCCGGTCGCTACCCTCCGGATCGCATCAGCGAGCTGGCTGCCCTCGGCGACCCTGTCCTTCAGCAGGTAGCCGTATCCCGCCGAGCCTTCGGCCAGAAGGGTCACCGCGTACTCCGGATCGTCGTACTGAGACAGCACGACGACCCCGGTGCCCGGATGGCGCTTGCGGACTTCCTTCGCTGCGTCGATACCCTCCCGGTGGAATGACGGCGGCATCCGCACGTCGGTGACCAGCACCTGCGGCTCGGTCGCCGTGCAGCCGGAGACGACCTCGTCGTAGTCGGCGGCGAGCCCGACTACCTGCAGATCCTGGCTGCGCTCGATGAGCGCGCGGACGCCCTCGCGGACGATCAGGTTGTCGTCGGCGAGGAACACGCTGATCGTGCGTCTGTCCGGCGCGGCAGTCTGTTCCATCCAGCTAGTTTTCCCATGCAGGCGCTGGTCAGCGCCAGGTAGCGAGCCTCCGCAAAACCTTCGTGCTGGCCCCACCTGCGTCCTGCCGGGAAGTATGCGACTCTATGTCCCCGAGTGCAGCCGACTGTCTGGCGAGGAACTGAACATGCGGGCGAGTACCCGGCGTCTCCTGTGGTGGTAGGCACACCCCGTAGTCACTTGGAAGCACACTGGTCTGTTCGGCGCGGCAGGGGGCATCGTGAAGGTATGAGATATGAGAGCAGTGTTACCTCAGTGTCCTGGATTCCTTCTGAGGCCGTGACGGGGAGTTCCCGGATGGCCTTCGAGACAGGGATCACCCACTACGACGATCCGCCGCCGGTTCAGATCGACGATCTGGAGGCGCTGCGCGCGGCCGACAGATTCCGCTTCGCGAACGTCCTGCGGGCATGGATCGCGGTCGGCGAGGACGGTCAGATCACAGATTCTGGCTATAGCGGCGGCGGTCATATCGGTTCGTCCACGGTCAAGCTGGGCTCGATGCGGCACGTCTTCCAGAATGCGCTGCTGCCTGACCTGTGCAAGGCGCCTGAGCGCGGCGACGGGTGGGTGAAGTTCACTCAGACCGTTGGCGGGCGGACCAGCCTTCCGGCACCGCGCAAGGTCTCTCACCCGCCGTTCGTGCAATGGCAGTCGCCGCTGGTCTGGACGACAATGACGCTCACGTTGCACGCTGACGGGTCCGCGGAGAGCTCAATGAGCGGAGCGAGCCGGTTCCCACGGCATTGGATCTACGACGACACCGGTGCGCTCACTCATAAGTCAGGGCTGACCGATTTCACCGACTGGATGGCCAAGTCGTTCGGGCGTCACACGCCATGGGGCGACGAGGACTCAGCCGCCCTGGTGACAGCCGTGGAGACCGCACTGGAGCACTCGCTGTCCGTGCAGTTGATGCACGGCACAGCTAAGCCCAGGATTACGAAGGTCCCAGCGGGAACCACGGTGGTCAGGCAAGGCGAGCCCGGCAATGAGATCTTCCTGGTGCTCGACGGTGTGATCCGGGTTGAGCGGGATGGCGAATGGCTCGCGGAGTACGGGCCTGGTGCCCTGCTTGGTGAGCGCGCGCACCTGGAGAGCGGCGTGCGGACGTCGACCCTTACAGCGGTGACCGCGTGCCGGGTCGCTTCCGTCCCAGCTGCGCAGTTTGAGCGAGAAGTGCTCGAGGAGCTGGCCGGCGGCCACAGACGCGAATCCTTCGGGCAGGCTTGACTTCATGCGGTTGCAGCTGTGCGGCGTCCGAGGCTCTACCCCCGCTCCAGGCCCGGAGTTCGTCAGGTACGGCGGCAACACCTCATGCGTGGCGCTAACCGGCGACCAGGACCAGGTCCCGGCGCTGATCCTGGACGCCGGCACGGGTCTGAGACAGGTGACGCCGCTGCTCAACGGAGCGCCATTCCGCGGCACGATCGTGTTGTCGCACTTGCATTGGGATCACGTTCAGGGACTGCCATTCTTCACCGGCGGTGACACCGAGGGCGCACAGGTCAGGCTGCTGATTCCGGAGCAATCTGGCGGGGCATCAGCCGAGGAGGTGCTCGCGCAAGCCATGTCGCCGCCGCACTTCCCGATCAGGCCGAGCCAGCTCCGTGGTCAGTGGACGTTCGGCACGTTGGCGCCTGGCGAACCACTGATCGCAGATCCGTTCACGGTCGTCGCCTTGGAGATCCCGCACAAGGGCGGCACGACCTACGGGTACCGGGTTAGCGACGGCCGGTCGGCCGTGGCATACCTGCCTGACCATTGCCCGACGAACCTTGGCCCCGGCCCTGAGGGCATGGGCGAGTATCACGAGGCGGCGGTCGCGCTCGCAGCTGGCACCGACGTCCTGATCCACGACGCCTTCCTGCTGCCTGAAGAGGTTCCCGCTCAGGCCAGCTTCGGGCACGCGGCCGCCGACTACGCTGTAGGGCTGGCGGTGCGCGCGGGCGCTCACAAGGTGGTGTTGTTCCATCACCGGCCGGATCGCACCGACACTGAGCTCGACAAGCTGGCGGGCAGATTGGCCGACGCTCCCGTGCCCGTCGTCGTCGCCGCGGAACGTGAGGTGCTGAGCCTGTGAGCCGCAACCCCGACGCTGTGGTGGTCGGCGCTGGGCCGAACGGGCTCGCCGCAGCCGTCACGCTCGCTCGGGCGGGCCTCACCGTCGATGTCTTCGAGGGTGCCGATGAGCCTGGCGGCGGGTGCCGCAGCGCCGAGCTCACCCTGCCTGGCTTCACCCACGACATCTGCTCGGCAGTGCATCCGCTGGCCGCCGCGTCGCCATTCTTCCTGGGCACCGACCTCGCGGCGCGCGGCGTCAGGCTGCTGTACCCGAAGGTCGCGTTCGCGCATCCGCTGGACGGCGGCCGGGCTGGCGCCGTCACCGGCTCGGTCGGGCAGACCGCAGCGTTGCTCGGGGCTGATCAGCTGCGTTACCGGCGGCTGATCGGACCACTGGTGCGCAATGCCGACGACATCGTGCCCGAGTTGCTCGCGCCGCTCCGGTCAGTTCCTGCCCACCCGATCGCCATGGCCAGATTCGGTCTTCCAGGGCTGCTACCGGTTGCCGCGATCGCACGACGGTTCCGTACCGATGAAGCCAAGGCGATCCTCGCCGGCGCCGCCGCGCACGCGATGCTTCCGCTGAGCGCGCCGCTGACCGCCGGGCTCGCGCTGCTGTTCACCTTGCTCGCGCACTCGGCAGGCTGGCCGGTCGCCGAGGGCGGAAGCTCGGCGATCATAACCGCGCTGGTCGGCGAGCTTGAGGAACTCGGCGGCACCGTCACGACAGGCTGCACGATCAAGGATCTTCGCGAGCTTCCTGAAGCCAGGGTTGTCCTGCTCGACGTTTCCCCGCGTCAGTTCGCGAGCATCGCGGGTGATCGCTTGCCGCACCGGTACATCCGCTCGCTGGAAGACTTCAGGTACGGGCCCGGCGTGTGCAAGGTCGACTTTGCCCTGGCGGGCCCGGTGCCCTGGCAGGCCGAACCCTGCAGGCAGGCGGGCACCGTGCACGTGGCAGGCACCTTCGACGAGGTCGCCCGCAGCGAGGCCGACGTGGCCGCCGGCCGGCACGCTGAGAGACCGTACTGCCTGGTTGCGCAGCCAGGGGTGATCGACCCGACCAGGGCGCCTGCTGGCAAGCAGACGCTGTGGGCGTATTGCCACGTGCCGTCAGGATCCGACGTCGATGTGGCCGGCCGTATCGAGGCGCAGATCGAGCGCTTCGCACCGGGTTTCCGCGACCTGATCCTGGCAAAGTCGGTCAGGACCGCAGTGGACATGGAACGGCACAACCCCAACTACGTGGGCGGCGACATCAACTGCGGTGCGTCGACGCTGCGTCAGACGTTCTTCAGGCCGTCAGTCCGATGGAACGACTACAAGACCCCGCTGCCTGGCGTCTACCTGTGCTCGGCGGCCACCCCGCCTGGCGGCGGCGTTCACGGCATGTGCGGAGCGGGCGCCGCCCGGGCAGCCCTCGCATACCTGGGCCACGCCGGTCGCGAGAACTAAAGCGGCGCAGACTATCGCCGTTGCGCGGCGATCAGGTCCCGGTACCAGCCGAACGAGTCCTTGGGGATCCTGCGCTGGGTCGCGAAGTCGGTGTAGACGACGCCGAACCGCTGGCGGTAGCCCTCTGTCCACTCGAAGTTGTCGGTGAAGGTCCACTGGAAGTACCCGCGCACGTCGACGCCCGCGCCCATTGCGTCATGCACGGCGCGCAGGTGCCCGTCGAGGTAGTCGATCCTCGCCTGATCATGGACGGCCCCGTCGGCCGTCACTTCGTCGGCGGCCGAGCAGCCGTTCTCGGTGATATAGACAGGCGGCAGCGCAGCGCCGTACCACTCGCGCAGCGACAGCAGCAGCTCGCTCAGGCCGGCCGGAACGACCGGCCAGCCGAAAGCGGTGACCGGGTAGCCGGCGATCGGCT
>DATELR010000050.1:0-2242 GCA_035276345.1 Streptosporangiaceae bacterium
GGAAGTCCTCTCCCACCAGCCTCCTGAGGTCGCCGAGTTCATGCTGGCCACCTCGGTCCTGGATGAGCTTTCGGTGCCCGCCTGCACGGCGCTGTGCGGTCAGGGATCAGCGAAGATGCTCGAGTTCCTGTACGGCACGCACATGTTCGTAGCGATCGTGGACGACGAGGCCCGCACCTACCGCTATCACCATTTGATCAAGGAAGTCCTCCAGACCGAGTTGCATGCCCGGGATCCGGCCCGGGAAAAGCGGATGCACGAGGCCGCCGCGCAGCACCTCATCGAGGCTGGTCAGGCCGGCGCGGCCGCGCGGCATCTGCTGGCCGCCGGTGAACATGCCGCGGCGTTCAGCCTGCTCAACGAGGGGGTCGTGCGCGACGTGCTGACCAACCCGACGGTCGGCAGCGCACTCGACCTCGACGAGATCCGGCCGGAGGTGTTCGCGGGCGCAGCCGAGTTCTTGTTGCCCTTGGCGGCTGAGCTGCTGTGGCGGGGGGCGTTCGAGCGGGGTTCGCGGGCCGTCGCGCTTGCCCGGAAGTGCCCTGTCGACCCGGATCGGCAACCCGAGCTGGCCGTGAGGCTGGGGCTGGTGAACATGCTTCACTGCACGTTCATCGGCGAGTTTGACGAAGCGGTGGCGCACCGGGAGTGGGCGCGGCCGTTCCAGGCCAGGGCCGGTGGTGTCAGCGACTGGGTCGTGACGCTCGACACCCTGGCCATGTACTGCCACACCTACCTGGGCCATTTCATCGAAGCCCGGCAGCTCGCCGATGCCCTCGTGTCGGCTGAGGTGAGCGATCCGCTGACCGAGATTCTCTGCCCCGGAGTAATCAGCCAGGCCGCCTACATCGAGGGGGCGCTAGAAGAGGCTGGTGCCCTGGCCGCAAGCACTCTTGCCGCGGCCCGCCGCCTCCATTTCGACCGCCATTATTTCGCCTTTCACGCGCTGCGGACGACGGCGCTGCTCGCTCTGGAGCGGCACGATCTGGCCGCGGCCGCTGACCCGGTAGAGCGAGCACTGGAGATAGTCAGTGGCGCCCGGCCCGCCTTCAATCACCTTGCCCAGCTCTACCGGGCCCGGATCTGGGCGGCAGGCGGCAACTACGATGAAGCCCTGGCCTCGCTGCCTGCGGCGCGGTCGGCACTTAAGAGCGAGAACTCCGTCCTTCTCGCCGAGGCGGACGAGCTAGAAGCCCGCATCCGCCTCGGTGTCGGTGATCTGAGCGGTGCCGCAAGCGTTATCGAGCGACTGCCGGGGGACCGGCGCATTGTCATGTCGGCCATCATCGCTCTCGCTGCCGGGAACCCCGAACAAGCGGCCCAAGCCCTGAGCAGCGCCCCGGCCGAGGCAGCCACGATCCGGTCCGATCTGGAACTGCGGCTCCTGCGCGCGAGCGTCGCCATCGGCCAATCGTCACCCCAGGCACCCGCCCTGGTCAGGCAGGCCCTCGCCGTAGCCGAACGCCACGGTTTCGCCCAGACCGTCGTGGACACAGCTCCTCAGCTGGTCGAGCATGTGATCTCCGAGCCGCAGCTTTACCCCCGGACCAAGCAGCTGACGGCACTGATCACCGCCGGCCTCAAGGCGCGCAAACGCGCCGCGCCCGCCCCGCGGCAGGGGAAACTGCTTGACCCGCTGACTACCGCCGAAATCCGCGTCCTGGAGAAGCTGTCCGAGCGGCTGACCTATACCGAGATAGCGGCCGACCTGTATTTGTCCCTCAATACGGTGAAAACGCATCTGCGCCACGCCTACATGAAGCTCGGCGTCACCTCCCGTTCTTCCGCCGTCAAGCGTGCGACCTCGCTGGGCATTCTGTTACGAGCGGTACGCCGTTTACCCGGCGAACGACCACGCCGGCATGCCGAGTGCCCCCGGACGGCACACGAATGTCGCACCCGCATGCGGCTCTTTCTTCAGCTGGCCAGCGCTCAGCCGGTAAGCGGCCGAGGTCACATACAGGTCCGCCAGGCCGGAACCGCCGAAAGCACAGCTCGTCACCTGGGTAACCGGAAAGAGGATCTCGTCCAGCAGCACTCCGGCCGGTGAATAGCAGCGGACCGCTGCGCCGCCGAAGCACGCGACCCAGAGGTTGCCCCGGCTGTCGGTGGTCATCCCGTCGGGTACCCCGTGCGCACGCTCGATAGTGACGAGCCGTCTCCGGTTGCTGGCCGCGCCGGCGCCGACGTCGAAGTCGAAGACATCGACCCCCTGGGTGGCCGAATCGATGAAGTACATCCG
>DATELR010000051.1:0-4194 GCA_035276345.1 Streptosporangiaceae bacterium
ACGCCGAGCAGGCGCACGGGCTCTTGCCGGCCGAACTCTTCGAGCGCGGCCAGCGCGGCCTCCTTGATCCGTTCCGGGTCGCTGGTGGGCTCTGGCAGCGTCCGCCCGTGCGTGTGGGTGAAGAACGGCGCGAACCTGATCTTGACGATGATCCGGATCGCTGGCCGGCCTTCGGCCTTCACGTCGTCGGCGACCCGCAAGGCGATCCGGGCGATCTCGGTCCTGACCTGTTCCCAGTCGGTGATGTTCTGCTGGAACGTTTCCTCCCGGCCGTGGCCGCGCGGCACGTACGGCTCGGAGGTGACTGGCGAGAGGGCGATCCCGTGCGCGGTCTGAACCAGCCAGGGCCCGATCGTCGGGCCGAACCGCCCGGCCATCTCACGTGTGTCGGCTGCCGCGAGCTCGGCCACCGTGGTGATCCCGAACGCGGCGAGCTTGCGCGCGGTCCTGGCGCCGATTCCCCAGAGCGCGTCCGGCGGCCGCGGCCCGAGCAGCGCCCACCACGTCTCGTTCGTGATCATGAACACTCCTGCAGGCTTGCCGAATCCCGTCGCGATCTTTGCCTGCAGCTTGTTCTGGCCGATACCTACGGAGCAGTCGAGGCTGGCCGCCTCCCTGATCAGCCGCCGGATCTTTTGCGCCAGCGCGACCGGATCCTCGGTCTGCGCGCCCACGAAAGCTTCGTCCCAGCCCATGACCTCGACAACAGCGTCCAGTTGCTTGAGCGTCGACATCACGACCGCTGAAGCGGCGTCGTATATGGCCTTGTCCACCGGAAGGAAGACCGCGTCGGGACAGCGGCGGGCCGCGGTCCGCAGCGGCTGGCCCGAGTGCACGCCGAACTCGCGCGCTTCGTAGGAGGCAGTGCTGACGACGCCGCGCTTGGTGGGGTCTCCGTCCCCGCCGACAACAACGGGCTTGCCCCGCAGCTCGGGATTGCGCAGCACCTCGACTGCCGCCAGGAACTGGTCGAGGTCGACGTGGAGCACCCAGTCGGTCACAGCAGCAAGTTTCGCCCCCTCAGGTCGTTGAGCGCAGATTCTTCCCTGCTGGGGAAGATATGACCTAACCGAATCGTGCCCCGATGGTGCCAGCGTGTCGGGAGGTATTCTGCTCCAATTGGGGGACTCCGGCGCGGGTCAGCGCCCAGGTCTGACAATCCGCAGCGACTTCGAGGAGCCGAGCCGAGTGAGCCCAGCAGGTCCGGCCGCCGTGATCGTGCTCGCGGCAGGCGAAGGAACCCGCATGAAGTCGCCCATACCCAAGACGCTGCACAGAGTTTGCGGGCAGACGATGCTCGGTCACTCCCTCGCCGCCGCGGCGGCGCTGTCGCCGGAACGGCTGATCGTGGTTGTCGGCCACGACGCGGACCGGGTGGCGACGCACGCGCAAGAGCAGGTGCCCGGCGCCATCATTGTGGTGCAGGACTATCTGGGCGGAACAGGGCACGCCGTGCGGGTCGTACTTGAGACAGTCGGCACGATCACAGGCACTGTAGTCGTGACCTACGCCGACACTCCGCTGCTGACCGGCGCGACGCTCTCGAGGCTGGTCGAAGAGCGAGCCGCGACCGGAGCGGCCGCCGCCGTGCTGACCGCGCACGTGCCGGACCCGACCGGATACGGCCGGATCATCAGGGACGAGCGAGGCGCGTTCGCTGCCATCGTCGAGCACGCCGACGCCACGGCGCACGAGCGCGCCATCAACGAGATCAACACCGGGATGTACGCCTTCGATGGCGACCTGCTCGCCGACGCCGTCAAGCGGGTCAGGACCGACAACGCGCAGGGCGAGGAGTACCTCACCGACGCGGTGTCCGTCCTGCGCAGCGACGGCTACCCGGTGGCGACGGTGTCGTGCTCGGACGTCGAGGAAATCCAGGGCGTCAACGACCTGACACAGCTTGCTCACGTCAGCAGCGTCATGAACGCGCGGCTGGTCGACGCGATGGTGCGTTCCGGAGTAGTGATCGCCGATCCGGGCAGCACACGCGTCGATGTGAGCGTTGACGTGCAGGCCGGTGCCTTTATCGGGCCCGGCACGCAGCTAGAAGGCGGCACCAGGGTCGCGGCTGGAGCCAGGGTCGGGCCCGGCTGCCTCTTGCGCGACACTCTGGTTGGTGCCGATGCATCCGTCATCCAGTCGGTTTGCGAGTCAGCGGTCATCGGCGACGGGGCACGGGTCGGCCCCTTCGCGCACGTAGTGGGAGAGCAGGTCACGTGGCGGTAGGCACAAGGTCAAACGGCAAGAAGATGATGCTCTTCTCCGGCCGGGCATTCCCCGAGCTCGGGCTGGAGATCGCTGATTACCTCGGGATCGAACCAACGCCGACAACGTTGTTCGACTTCGCCAACGGCGAGATTTTCGTCCGGTTCCTCGAGTCGGTCAGGGGCTGTGACGCGTTCGTGCTCCAGAGTCACACCGAGCCGATCAACAAGTGGATCATGGAGCAGCTGATCATGGTCGACGCGCTCAAGCGAGCGTCGGCGAACCGGATCACTGTGGTCGCTCCGTTCTTCGGGTACGCACGTCAGGACAAGAAGAGCCGCGGCCGCGAGCCGGTATCCGCCAGGCTGATGGCCGACCTGTTCCGGACCGCCGGTGCGCACCGCCTGATGGCCGTCGACCTGCACACGGCTCAGATCCAGGGCTTCTTCGACGGCCCGGTTGACCACCTGTTCGCGCTTCCGATCCTTGCCTCGTACCTGGAAGACAAGCTGGATCTCTCGCAGGTCACCGTCGTGGCGCCGGACGCGGGCCGGGTCCGGGTCTGCGAGCGCTGGACCGACCGGCTGAACTGCCCGCTGGCGATCATCCACAAGCGCCGAGATCCCGATGTCGCGAACAAGGTGAAGATTCTCGAGGTCGTCGGTCAGGTCGCCGGGCGGACCTGCATCCTGGTGGACGACATGATCGACACCGGCGCCACCATCGCCAACGCCGCCGACACGCTGTTCGAGCAGGGCGCTGCCCAGGTGATCGTCGCGGCAACGCACGGCGTGCTTTCCGGCCCGGCTGTCGACCTGCTGAAGAACTCGGCGATCAGCGAGCTGGTGGTAACCAACACGCTGCCGCTGCACGCGGAGAAGCAGTTCGACAAGCTCACCGTCCTATCGATCGCGCCGCTGATCGCCAGGGCCATCACCGAGGTCTACTCAGAGGGTTCGGTGACGAGCCTGTTCGACGGCCAGAGCTGAAGAGCCAGCGGAGCAGCGGCGCCGCGGCGCAGGCTGGTGTGATCGTCGGCTAGACTTTTCCGCGAATTCTTCTGCCCTTGCCAGGGCTCTTATCCGTTTCGAGGAGTGGCACCGTGCCCGAGGTTCATATCGCCGCATCGCCGCGGACCGATTTCGGCAAAGGTCCGGCCCGGCGTGAGCGCCGTGCCGGGCGGGTACCAGCTGTCCTCTACGGGCACGGTACGGAGCCGCGGCACATCAGCTTGCCAGGCCACGACGTTCTGCTCGCCCTGCGTACCGCCAACGTGCTGATCCGCCTTGATGGCCTGTCCGGCGGCAGCCAGCTGGCGCTGCCGAAGGCCGTCCAGCGTGACCCGATCAAGGGCACGGTCGAGCACGTCGATCTCATCCTGGTCCGCCGCGGTGAGAAGGTCACCGTCGACATCCCGGTCACCATCACCGGCGAAGTGGCGCCCGACGGCCTGCTCGACCAGCAGATGGTCCAGATCTCGGTCAAGGCCGAGGCGACCAGCCTCCCGCCGGGCATTGAGGTAGACGTTGAGGGCATGGAGGTCGGCGCGGCAATTCACGCAGGCGACCTGCAGCTGCCGGATGGCGTCACGCTGGACGACGAGGCAGACCTGCTGATCCTGCACGTGATCCCGGCTCCGACAGCCGCGCAGATCGAGGCCGAGCTTGGTGTCGTCGCCGAGGCCGAAGAGGGCGAAGAGGTTCCCGAGGCGGTTGGCGAGGCTGCCGAGGGTGCTGGCGAGGCTCCGGCGCCGTCCGCAGAGTCCTCTGAGCCTTCCGGCGAATAACCGGGCGGCGGGGCAGGCCGGGCAGGACGGCGGGCCGGACTGATGCGCTGGCCACGCCGCATTCGACGGTCCGCCGCGCCGGGGCAGGTAAACACAGCGCCGGCTGCCGCCGACCGACCAGCCAATAAGGCCGCGAGAACCGGGCCCGCCAGTACAGCCGGGGGCTCGGCCGGGGTATCGCGGCCAGGAACCGAACGGTG
>DATELR010000052.1:0-17289 GCA_035276345.1 Streptosporangiaceae bacterium
GAGCGGGTGAGGGGAATCGAACCCCCACTGTCAGCTTGGGAAGCTGATGTTCTGCCATTGAACTACACCCGCGAGAAGCACGGCCGACCCAACTTCGCGATCTACGCAAACCGCCTCGGTCGGCCGACTGTCGCCACGTCATCGTACCGGAACCGGTAGGTTGCCTGCGTGTTGCTCTCCGACAGGGACATCCGGGCCGAGATCGCCTCTGGCAGGGTCGCGATTGATCCCTTTGCACCGGAACTCGTCCAGCCTTCCAGCGTCGACGTGCGCCTCGACCGGTATTTCCGCGTCTTCGAGAATCACAAGTATCCGCACATCGACCCCGCGATCGAGCAGGCGGACCTGACCCGCCTCGTCGAAACCGAGGGCAAAGAACCGTTCGTCCTGCATCCCGGAGAGTTCGTGCTCGGATCCACCTACGAGGTGGTCTCGCTTCCAGACGATATTGCTGGTCGCCTGGAGGGCAAGGCGCTAGCCACGGACACACCGATCCCTAGCCCAGGCGGCTGGCGCACGATGGGTGACCTGCGCATAGGCGACGAAGTCTTCGACGAACGCGGTCAGCCGACGACTGTGGTCGGCACTAGCCCTGTCATGGTGACGAGGCCATGTCGCGAGGTGGTCTTCTCTGACGGCCAGACGATCGTCGCCGACGTCTCCCATCGATGGCTAACGTCGACCAAGTCCGAGCGGAAGCACGGCCGTCCCCCTTCGGTTCGAACGACGGCGGAGATCGCAGAGTCACTGCGTGCACATGACGAGTGGAATCACCACGTGCAACTGGCCGCTCCAGTGCAGTACATCGGCCAGCCCTTGCCGATCGACCCTTATGTGCTCGGGATTTGGCTGGGCGATGGGACGAGGACGAAGGCTGAGATCACCGTCGGTGCGGGCGACGAGGAGATATTCGATCACATCGGGCGAGCTGGATATGCGGTCTGGAACGCCAGCGGACAACGAGCTTTCCGCATCGGGGGGTTGTCGAGGGGCGGCGCAGGGCGCATACGTCATCCGATCACCGGCCAGTTCACAGTGGACGGTTCACTCTCGAGCGAACTGGGCGCGATGGACATGCTTGGTCACAAGCGTGTGCCATACATCTACATGATCGCCTCAGTCGAGCACCGTCTCGCGTTGCTGCAAGGGCTCATGGACTCCGACGGTTACGTTGACGAATACGGCCGTTGCGAGTTCATCAGCGTCGACGAGTGCCTTGCCGACGCGGTACGGGAACTGGCTGCCAGCCTCGGCTTGCGCCCAACGAAGCGGAAGAAGCGGGTCACGCTCGACGGCGTCGAGCAAAAGCCCGGATTCCAGGTGAAGTTCACCCCGACGTTCTCGGTGTTCCGGCTCCGGCGTAAGACAGCACGTATCAAGCAGGACAGACCCTCTCATCGATTCCGGGCGATTGTGGAGGTCCGGGAAACTGATCCGAGACCTATGCGCTGCATCGAAGTGAGCAATTCCACCGGCCTTTTCCTCGCAGGTCAAGGCTTCATCCCTACGCATAACTCGAGTCTCGGAAGGCTGGGTTTGCTGACGCACTCGACTGCGGGCTGGATCGACCCGGGGTTCTCCGGGCACGTCACGCTTGAGCTGTCGAACGTGGCGACATTGCCGATCAAGCTCTGGCCCGGCATGAAGATCGGCCAGCTCTGCTTGTTCAGGACAAGCTCGCCGAGCGAGCACCCCTACGGCTCAGCCATCTACGGATCCAGGTACCAGGATCAGCGCGGGCCCACTCCATCCCGCTCCTTCAAGAACTTCTACCGCGCGGACGTCTAGCGCCTGCGCGCACTCAGATCCCGCCTGGAGCGCCAACGCCGCCTGACAGCCGGTGGCCACGGCCGTCGAAGACGTTCCAGTCATTGATGCTCGGATTCCTTGGAGCTCTGATGATCGCGAAGGCAAGTCCTGCGCCCTGTACCAGCTTGACGTGCCGTTTGCTTCCGTCCGACATGTCGAGCGTCATGTACCTTGCCGGCCAAGGGAACGCCATCGGAACGGTTCTCGGCAGCCCGTAAGTGCCTTCAAGCGCGCCATTGGGATGAAAGCCGAGCGGAAATGAGTAGCCCTCAGATTCGTTCGACAGGCAATTGCCCCACGGGCCAGTATGCAAGACGAGTTTCAGCCCGCCGCCGCGGATTACCTTTGTCATCCGGCTGGGACCGTCGTCACCTGCGGGCAGCCAGCTCATGAAGTCAAAGTTACGACCACCGACGTTGTCATCGAATGGCACGGAATGGGCCAGCTCGCGATCGCGCGCGTAGGCAACTGCCTTGACGGGCGCGAGCCCGGCCGGCATCACGATTCCGATCCACTTGTGACCGAACGCCTCAACGGGATGCAGGATCAGGACCACGCCGTCGGACAGCCGCAAGCTCACCCGGTTCACCTCGGGCCTTACAGGTCCGAACAGCACCGGATCGAAGCTCAAGACGTCTGCTGGTCCCGAGAACGTCTCCCAGTGCTTGAGTAGGCGGCCGACAGGCTCCAAGCAGTCAGCGTTCGGCGCGAACCCGCTGCCGGGCCGTGACCAGCATGGTGAGTAGTCAGAGGGCTTCTTGACTAGCTTGATCCGCCAGGCCTTGCCGTTAACGGTCCCGGCGGCGATCACGCCGTTGACTGCCCGACGTCCCAGGTCGGACGCGGTGATGACTGGGGGGTGGCGGTGGTGAAACTGGCCACTGCCGCTGTGGACGCTGACCGCCACGACGGTCGCCGCTCCGGCGAGAACGACCGCGCCAGCAGCCACAGACACAAGCCACCGGACTCGCATCGCGACAGCCTCTCGCTCACCGTTTCTGGGCGCGACAATAACGGCCCTAATCGGGACTGTCTACATATTGCCGGTCAGTGCCAGAGCGCCGAGCGCGGCAATCACAGACAGGGGCACAGCGGCGGCTCCGATGAGGCTGGCCCGCCGGAGGGACGGCCTGGCCCCCGCGGCCCGTGCCGCACGTAGCCAGAGCAGCCAGGCGAGAGATCCGGTCACACACAGGTTCGGCCCCAGGTTCAGTCCGACAATGAGCGCGAACGGGTGCTCGGGCGTCCGTGCCGCCAGCAAGGAGGCGGCTGGCAGGTTGTTGACGAAGACTGTCGCCAGGCCGGCCGCCGCGGCAGTTGCCCAGGTGTTGAGGTGGGTGAGCAGCTCGGCCGGGCCTGACCAGGTCCGGCCGAGCACCCCCAGCGCGACCGCGAGCCCGAACAGGCCGACCAGCACAGGGATTCCGAGTACGTCGGTCACTGACCGCAGGCTGGCCCGCCGCCTGGCCAGATGCACGCCCACCGCAACTGCCCCAACGGCCGCAACCGGGATCGCCGGTGACCTCAGCGTCAGCACGAGAACGGTCGCCAGGCCGACTGCGGCAAGGCCGACGCCCGGCACGAAGCGGGCGGACGCCGCCACATCGGCTGTCCCGTCGAGCAACGATCGCCGCTCGAAGGCGACCACTACGACCGCCGTAACGGCGAGGGCGGCCATTGACGGCAGCCACATCCGAGCGAGGAACTCGCCCCCGGTCATATGCAGGTGCCCGAGGACGATCAGGTTCGTCAGGTTGGAACCAGGTAGCAGCAGCGAACCGGCGTTCGACAGCAGCAGGCAACCGTAGAGCAACGCGGATTCGCCGAGGCCGCGGCTGCGTGCCAGGTAGATCAGGACCGGCGTGAGGAACGCAACCGACGTATCCAGGTTCAGGACCGCGGTGACCACGCCGATCAGAACCACCGCCCCGATGAACAGCGCGCTGCCGTGCCGCGTCACGCGGGCGAGGCGTTGTCCTGCCGCGGCGAACAGTCCGTCGTCGTCGGCGACCAGGCCGATCAGCAGCAACCCGGCAACCAGCACGAACGGCGACCAGTCCTGCGCGGCCGCCGCCTGAGCAGCCGACGGCCTGGCTACGCTCGCCACGATTGCTCCGGCCACTCCGGCCGCGGCCAGCGCCCATGGACCTAGGCGCGCGAGCCTGCCAGCGGGCGGCGGAGATCCTGTCGCAGGGTCGCGAACCGCCCAGGACCGCAGCGCGGAACCCGCCGCGGCGCGCGCGGAAGCCCCAGGCACAGTTCGCATTCGCAGACGCTACCCGAGCGAAACAAGATCACCGGGCGTCAGGGGAGGTCACCGGGGGAACTCGCCTGCCGTGGCGGGTCAGGGCGGCGAGGAGAGCGTCTCGCTCGGCGAGGGCAGTCAGAAGCGCGTCCCGTTCCTGCTGCAGAGCTCGTACCTGGTGCTCAAGCTCGAGCACGCGCCTGATAGCGGCGAGCGTCATGCCTTCGTCCGCGAGCTGCGCGACGTAGCGGACCACGGTCACCTCAGTGCGCGAGTAACGGCGCTGGCCGCCCGATGAACGGGACGGCCGGACCACGTCGAACTCGTCCAGCCGACGCAGGAATGCCTGCTGGACCTCGAGCATCTCGGCGACCTGCCCGACCGTGAACAGCGGCAGGTTCTCATCCTCGAACGGGAACACGGCACAACACTCCAGCATTACCTCGGGCCGGGCAAGCGGTCAGCACCGCCCGGCCCGGCCCGTTCGCCTTGACTTCAGATTAGGCGGTCAGCTCAGGGGCTGCCGCGCCCTTGATCTCCACCTTGCGCGCCTTGGCCTTCTCCTGCAGCGGCAGGACGATGGTCAGCACGCCGTTGTCGTACGCGGCCTCAATCTTCTCCGTGTCGACGGTCTCGGCCAGCCTGATCCTCCTGGTGTAGGAGCCCATCAGCCGCTCCCTGACAACCGGGCGCTCCTGCTCGCCGTACTCCTCGCTCCGCTTCGCCGAGACGGTCAGCACGCCCTGGTCCGTCGTCACGTCGACGCTGCCCTGGTCCGCACCGGGCAGGTCAATCCGCAGGACAACCTCGGCCTCGCGCCGGATGACATCCATCGGCAGAACGGCGGACCGCCCGCCAACGCCGTCGGCCCAGCCGAATGACCGCTGAACGATCCGGTCGAAGTCCCTGACGAACGGGTCGAATGAAGTCAGCAACACTGTGATCCACCTCCAGTTGGTTGAGATCCAACCCCGGATCTCAGTTGCCTACCGTTGTACTGTCAAGAAAGCTACAAGTCAAATTAGAACTTCTTTCCAGGCAGAACAGGACTCTCCGACATCCGTCATGCGCCGGGGCGGGGCGGCGCGCCGGATTGGGCAGAACAACGACGAACCCCCGGCGCCGCTCCGGCAGCATCAGGGGTTCGTGGTTTCTGGTGTCGCGCGGCGGTGCCGCGGCTCGAGGTTTACACGCGCTCGATGATCGTGGCGTTCGCCTGGCCACCGCCCTCGCACATGGTCTGCAGGCCGTACCGGCCGCCAGTGCGCTCGAGTTCGTGCAGCAGCTTGGTCATCAAGATCGCGCCGGTTCCGCCGAGCGGGTGCCCGAGTGCGATCGCACCGCCGTTCGGGTTGGTCTTCTCCAGCGACGCGCCGGTCTCGGCGGCCCAGACGATCGGGACGGGCGCGAACGCCTCATTGACCTCGAAGACATCGATGTCATCGACGCTGAGACCGGCCTTGGCCAGTGCCCGTTCGGTCGCCGGGATCGGCCCGGTCAGCATGAACACCGGGTCCGCGCCGGTCACGGCCAGCGTGTGGATCCGCGCCCGCGGGGTCAGGCCGTGCCGCTGCACCGCCTCGGGCGAGGCGATCAGGACCGCGGCCGAACCGTCGGATATCTGCGAGGCGACCGCGGCCGTCAGCTCCCAGCCTTCGCGAAGCGGCTTCAGCTCAGCCATCTTCTCCAGGGTGCTGTCGCGGCGCGGACCCTCATCCGCGCTCACGCCGTTGACCGGCGTGATCTCGCGCTCGAACCGTCCCTCGTCAATCGCCTTGATCGCGCGCTGGTGACTCTCGAATGAATACTCCTCGAGCGCCTGCCGCTTGATGCCCCATTTCTCGCACATCAGCTGCGCGCCGCGGAACTGGGAGATCTCCTGCTTGCCGTACCGGTCCGTCCAGCCCTTGCCGAACGGGAATGCAAGGCCCTTCTCGAGCAGCGGTGCGACGGTCGATCCCATCGGCACCTGGCTCATGGATTCGACCCCGGCCGCGACGACCAGGTCCTGGGTGCCGGACAGCACGCCCTGCGCAGCGAAGTGAATCGCCTGCTGCGACGAGCCGCACTGACGGTCGATGGTCACCCCTGGCACCGACTCGGGCAGCCCGGCCGAAAGCCACGCGGTACGCGCAATGTCGAGCGCCTGCGGGCCGGCTTGCGAGACGCAGCCCATGACGACGTCCTCGACGGCGGCTGGGTCGACCCCGGTCCTGCTCATCAGCTCGGTCAGCACATGAGCGGCCAGGTCGGCAGGATGCACCGACGAGAGCCCGCCGTTACGCTTGCCGACCGGCGAACGCACGGCTCCGACGATGTATGCCTCCGACACGACTACCTCCACTGCCGCCACGCTCGGGACCCTCGGGACGAGAACGCTGTTCCGCCTCCGAGGTTACCGCGCAGTAGGCAAAACGCCATAGGGTGCACAGTCGCGATTCAGGCCGCTTTGCGGACGGCGACTGCGGGGGAAGTCCCGTTATGCTGATGCAAACTGCGGTGGCAGCTGCCTGCGGCAGCGGACGGCGGTTGGCAGGAGGCGGTGAGCAGCGTGACCGACGGGCTGATCCTGCTCGGTCTGCTGGCAGCTCTGTTCGCCATCGGCGTGGCCATGGGACGCAAGCGGCTAGGCATGCGTTTCAGCGGACGGGGCTTTGCGATCGCCGCGAGCGGGTTTGCCATCGCCGTGCTGGTCCTCTGGGTGAGCCAGCGGCATTAGGCCCTGATCGGCATCTCGAACCAGACGGCCTTGCCGTCCTCGGTCGGCCGTGAGCCCCACCGCGAGGCAAGCTGGTCCACCAGGTACAGGCCGCGTCCGCCCTCGTCATTCTCGCCCGCGAGCCTGATCCGCGGCAGCCTCAGGTCTGAGTCGAAGACCTCGACCCAGACGGTGTTCCTGCCCTTGCGGATGCGCAGCCTGAACTCCTGGCCGGCGAGCGCGCTGGTGTCGCCGTTCACCCCGGCGAAGTCCTCGGCGAACGGCGCGTCGATCCAGTCCTCAAGGACGCCCCCCGAGCGCTTGCCGACCGCGCCGAACGCGAACTCGTGCGGCGGTGCGGGCGCCGCGGCGGTGTGCAAGACCACGTTGGTGACCACCTCGGACACGAGCAAGCAGGCGAGGTCAGCCTGCTCAGCGTCCATCCCGCACTCGACGAACGTGCCGAACGCCATCCTCCGGGCCTCCGACACGCGGATCGGCTCTGCCGGGCACAGCAGGTCCCAGCTCGGCAGGTCCTGCGTATCGGTCCTGACCACCAGGATGGCCATGTCGTCGTCGATCTCACCCGGCACGGCGTTCTCCGCGGCCTGCGCTACCTTGTCGACGTTCTGCGTCGCGACCCGCTTGATGGCGGCGCGCAGCATGTCGAGCACCTCGGCGTCGTCGTAGTGCCCGGGACCGTCGTCGCGCTGGCGCCGGTCGACCAGGCCGTCGGTGTAGAAGATCAGCGTGGATCCGGCGTCCAACGTCCGCGACTCCTCGCGGTAGGTGGGCAGGCCCACGCCAAGCAGGACGCCTTCGTACTTCAGCTCCATCTGCCCGACGTCGCCGTCGCTGATGATCAGCGGCGACATGTGGCCGGCGTTGGCGATGCTCAGCCTGCGAGTCCACGGGTCGTAGATCAGATAGGTGCAGCTCGCCGTCGGCGGGTCGACGTTCTGGTCGCCGCCCTCCTCCGTCATCGTGCGGCACCAGTCATCTAGCCTGCGCATGATGTCGGCAGGCGCCTTGTCGTCCTGCGCGAACGCGCGTAGCGCCGACCGGAGCTGGCCCATGATCGCGGCGGCCCGTGCACCTCGGCCCTCGACGTCGCCGATCACGATGCCGACCCGGCCTGCCGACAGCGGGATGATGTCGTACCAGTCGCCGCCGACTTGCGTCTGGATGCCCTGACCGTGCGTCTCCAGCGGCTTGGCTGGCACGTAGCGGTAGGCCACCTCGAGGCCATCGAGCTCGGGCGGCTTGGCCGGCAGCAGGCTGTTCTGGAACGCAAGCGCGGTAGCGCGTTCCTCCTCGAAAAGCATCGCATTGTCGACAGCGACCGAAACCCGGCTGGCGATTGCCGCGACCAGGTCGCGGTCGTCGGCTATGTAGTGCCGGGTGGTGCGCTCCGTCAGGTTGGACAACGCAAGCGTCATCACCCCGAGCAGCTCGCCGCGCATGGTGAGCGGCGCTGCGATCACCGACGTCATCCCGGCTTCCCTGCTGGCTTCCAGGGCTGCGGCAGTCTGCGCTGGCTGGTCCTCGTCGTGCAGATCCTCGATCAGGATCGTCTCGCCCTGGGCCATCGCCCGGCTGCAGAAATGTCCTGGCGGATACCTCACCAGCTCGCCGATTGCCGCCCAACGCCCGCGCGTTGGTGTCCAGTCCCATGCGTTCGCGAGCACCCTGCGGACAAGACCTTCCTTGGTACGCAGGTCGATGAAGCAGTGATCGGCGAACTGCGGAACTAGCGTGTCGGCGACGCGCTCGAGGGTGTCGCCGAGCGCCAGCGATCCGCCCAGGCGCTCTCCGATCCGGTCAAGCAACCCCGCCCGCCCGGCCGAGGAGGACGCGCCCACCAGAACGGCTTCCTTGGCCATGATCACGGTCCCCGCAACATCGCCGGATGAGTCGCGCAACGGCACCGCGTTCATCCTGACGAAGTAGTTCGACTTGTCAGGGCGCCGCATCGCGAGCGTGCCCTCCCAGTCGCGGCCGCGGCACGCCTGGTATTCCAGGTTCTCGACCTTGCCGATTTCTTCCTCGTGGAAGCCGAGATGCCGGAACGGGACGTCAGTCAGGTGCGCGGGATCGGGAAATCCGAAGAGGTGAGCCGCAAACGAGTTCGCGTAGCGAAGCGAGCCATCATGGTCGACGACGATGACCCCCGTCTCGACCCTGCCGAGGATCTCGTCCGACGTGAGGCTGAAGGGGACAGCGCTGTCCGCCCGCACCGCCTCGTCGCGCGCCGCGGCTTCGTCGTCTGCCGTCATAATCCGACTACCAGGCGCTCAGGACGTCTCGACAACAAACACGTGCGCCGCGATGTCAATTGGCAGCGCAGCACTGACATCAGGGCTCCCACCGTCCGTACCTGAACTCGTCACCCGAACATCGTTAAGACCGGCCGCGACGGTTACCTCGCGGCCAGGTTGTATCCCGATGTTCTTTAGTTTAAGCATCAGTGCGGCATCGCTTTGGAGTTGTTCAGTGATCCTCTGAATGGTAACGTGCACCGGTTCTGCGGTCGCAATGGCGGTCATGGCCTGGTCAGGCTCCTGGGCAGCAGCTTGCGCCCCGTCAATTGCGACCTCTGGGACATCAAGCTCCGCAAGTCCCGGAATGACATTTCCATGCGGACAACGGACCGGATAATGGAGCAAGTCAGCTAGTCGCCGTTCCACGCTGTCGGAAATGACGTGCTCCCAGCGGCATGCCTCTATGTGCACTTCCTCCCACGGAAGTCCGATTACGTCAACGAGAAGGCATTCCGCGAGCCGGTGCTTGCGCATGACCCTTGTCGCCAGGCGCAGGCCCTCGTCGGTCAGCGACAGCCTCCTGTTATCGATGACCGTGAGGAGGCCGTCGCGCTCCATCCGCGCAACGGTCTCGCTGACGGTCGGGCCGCTCTGCGAGAGCCGCTCGGCGATCCTTGCGCGAAGCGGAACGATTCCCTCCTCGGTCAGCTCAAAGACCGTGCGGAGGTACATTTCAGTTGTATCGATCAGGCCGTGCGCCGCCACCGGTGCCTCCCTTCGCTCCGATGCTACGGCGAATAGGGCACTGCAGGCACCGCCCAGCGTGAGGCTATGCGGCCAGGCCAGCGCTCAGAAAGCCGCTTCAGGGTGCCAATCGCTCTATGACCCACCCGGAGTCGAGACGGCGGTAGCGAAGCCGGTCGTGCATCCGGTTGGCCCTGCCGTGCCAGAACTCGATCACCTGCGGCCTGACCAGGTACCCACCCCAGAACTCTGGCAGCGGGACCTCCTGCTCGCCGGGCCAGCGCTGCTCCATCCGCGCATAGCGATCCTCGAGGTCACCACGCGAGCCGATCACCGTCGACTGCCGGCTCGCCCACGCCGCGAGCTGCGATGCCCGCGGCCTGGTGTGGAAGTACGCCTCGCTCACCCCGGCCGACAGCTTTGTCACGGTCCCCTCGACGATGACCTGCCGGTGAATCTGATGCCAGGGGAACAGCAGGCTAGCCCGCGGGACTTCGTCCAGATCGCTGCCCTTTCGCGAGGTCCGGTTCGTGTAGAACCTGAAGCCCTCCGCGTCGTGCCCCTTGAGCAGCACGGTCCTGGCGCGCGGCTGCCCGGCCGCCGAGACCGTGGCCAGCACCATCGCCGTGGGCTCGGGCAGGCCGAGCTCGATGACGTCGGCCATCCAGCGGTCGAATTGCTCGTGCGGGTCCGACGCGATCATGGTCTCGTCGAGTCCCGAGGTCGGCCAGTCCGCCGCGTTTGTCGCCACGTTCATGGGTACAGATCTTCACACAGCCATGCCTACGTCATGGACACCCCATGCTCGGGTGGCAATCGGTGGCCGCCGGTGTGAGAAGTTAAAGACAGAGCTTGCCGGAGCGCGCGTGGGACAGCGGCCGCGTGGCCGCTCAGGAAGGGTCGTAAGCTTAGCGGCGTTTGGCCGGGGTTGCCGCCCCTCATGGCACGGCCGGCCGACAGGAAGAGGAGAGCCAGATGTCCGACTTCACGCCTGGCCTTGAAGGGGTCGTCGCGTTCGAAACGCAGATCGCCGAGCCGGATAAGGAAGGCGGAGCGCTCAGATACCGAGGCGTGGACATCGAGGAGCTTGTCGCGCATGTCACCTACGGACATGTCTGGGGGCTTCTGGTGGATAATGCCTTCGAGCCTGGCCTGCCACCAGCCGAGCCCTATCCGATCCCGGTCCACTCAGGCGACATCAGGGTCGACGTCCAGAGTGCCCTCGCCATGCTCGCCCCGGCCTGGGGCATGCACCAGCTGCTCGATATCTCGGATGAGCAGGCACGCGATGATCTGGCCAGGGCGTCGGTCATGGCGCTGTCCTTCGTCGCCCAGGCGGCGCGAGGGACTGGTCAGCCTATGGTGCCGCAACGCCGGGTCGACGAGGCCAAGACGATCACCGAGCGTTTCATGATCAGGTGGCGCGGCGAGCCGGACCCCAAGCACGTGAAAGCGATCGACGCTTACTGGGTGTCCGCCGCTGAGCACGGCATGAACGCGTCAACGTTCACGGCGCGGGTCATCGCGTCGACCGGCGCGGACGTCGCGGCTGCCCTGTCGGGTGCGGTCGGCGCTATGTCGGGTCCGCTGCATGGCGGCGCTCCTGCCCGGGTGCTGCACATGATCGAGGAAGTGGAGCGCACCGGCGACGCAGACGCCTATGTGAAGGAGACCCTGGACAGGGGCGAGCGGCTGATGGGCTTCGGGCACCGGGTGTACCGGGCCGAGGATCCGCGCGCCCGCGTGCTGCGCCGGACCGCCCGCGACCTGGGCGCACCGCGGTACGAGGTAGCAGCCGCGCTGGAGAAGGCCGCGCTCGACGAGCTCCACGCCCGCCGGCCAGACCGCGTCCTTGCCACCAACGTCGAGTTCTGGGCCGCGATCATGCTCGACTTCGCAGAGGTTCCGCCGCACATGTTCACGTCCATGTTCACGTGCGCACGCACCGCGGGCTGGGCGGCGCACATCCTCGAGCAGAAGCAGACCGGCAGGCTGATCAGGCCGAGCGCCAGATACGTCGGCCCGGCTGCCCGTTCGGTCAGCGACGTCCCTGGCGCGACGGATGTGCTCGACCACGACAACTGAGTTCAGGCCGCTGCGGCGCGCTCTTGCGCCCTAGCCGATCTTGGCCGCCAGCTCCTGATAGAGCGGCATGAGCAGGTCCCACCGGGGCTTGGCATCGGCACGCTCGCGCCCCGCGATGTGGCTCTCGAGGTCTTCCACGTGGACCTGGGTCCCGGCTCCGTAGCCGGCGAGAAACTCTAGTGGCAAGCCGCGGTGCTCGAGGATCATGATCGTCTGGTCGCCGTCGGCCGTGAGCGTGACCTCCATGACATCCTCTTCCGGCTGATCAGGCTCCTTGCTCGCCACCACCAGCCGCCGCGGGGGCTCGCACGCCTCGATGCGCCCGGTCCCGTCCCATCCGCTGGCGAAGACGGTTGCGCGGAATTCACCGCCGAGGCGCAGGTCGCCCTCTACCTCGCCGTACCAGCGGGCAAGCCGGCTGGGATCGGTCAGTGCCGCCCACAGGTCGTCGATGTCGGTGTCGAAGCGGTCTTCCATGCGCACGATGCCCTTGCCATCGGCCGACCTCAGGCTGCCGAGAATGCGGTTGCTGCCGCTTGCGTTGCGGGTCATCTGGAGCTCCTCCGTTCGCGTTTCCCCCTGGCCACCTCGGTGTGCAGGGCGTCCAGCCGCTGCCCCCACAGGGCGCGGTACTGCCCCAGCCATTCATCGATCTCGGAAAGCGGCTGGGGGCGGAGGTTGTAAACCCGACGCTGCGCTTCCTGCCGGACCTCGACGAGCCCTGCCTCGCGAAGTACCCGCAGGTGCCGCGATACACCAGGGCGGGCAATCGGCAGCAGCGCCGCCAGCTCACCTGCAGTCGCCGGGCCACCAGCCAAGGTGTCCAGCATCGTCCGCCGGCTCGGGTCCGCCAGCGCCCGCAGAACCACTTCCACAGCTCGAATGTACCAACATGGTTACGTAACCGTCAAGGTACATAAGCTACCTCAGTTCATTGGCCTGCTACTCGGAGATAACGGCCGGGCGCTAGGGACCAACGTCCCGGCGAAACAGTGCGTGAGACCGCAACCGGCAAGCCCCCGAACTTTCTCTAACCTTGCGGGTCGCCCGAGTGGCTCAAGCGCTACCGGGACGGGCGATCACAGCGGCCCGCGGTCGCCAGCCAGGCGGTCGCGGGCTGTCACAAGGCCGTGCCGACTTCGGCGGGGTTCGGATTACGTTGGTGGCTGCTGGGGTCGCAGCGGCCAGCTTGCGATGGTCTGATAGCTAGGCTGCGGACCGGTCTTGCTGAGGATGAGCTCGACCTCGGTCGCGTCCCAGGCCTGGCCGGAAAATCCGCTCAGCGACTCGACCAGCGACTTGAGGTTGGCAGGCTGCCGGCACCGGGCCAGCGTGAGGTGCGGCCGGTACCGCCTTCCCTCGTCTGGCGGCGGAGCGCCAGCACGCCGCGCTCCGGCGGCGACCGACGAGGCGAGACCGCGGAGCCCCTCGAGCGCCGCGGATTCCCCGCTAATGTGCGTGCACAGCACCCTGGCCCGGCCAGCAGACGGGAACGCTCCGCCACGCCCGATCTGTAGCTGGAGAGCCTGATGGCGCCGGGCGGCCCGTTCGAGCCGCTCGCGCAATCCGTCCAGCCGGGATTCATCGACCTGACCGAGAAATGCGAGGGTCACGTGCCACCGGTCGGCGCTGGCCCAGCGCAGTCCTGGCCACTCGGACCGGAACGGCGCGACCGCGTCCTCCAGTTCGGCGAGGGCCTCCTGCGGCGGCGTCAGCGCCACAAACAGTCGCATCCCCCATTGCTACCAGCCCACGCCACCCGCCCCGAGGTCCATGGATGAACCCGTTGGTGGCGCCACCCGCCCTGCGGGTTAGGCGGCGCTGCGGGCGAAACCTGGCTGGCGCAGGTAGCTGCGCACGGGCATGCCACGGAACCTGGCGATGACGACGGCGACGATGAGCGTTGCGACCACGGAGATCACCGAACCCGCTATCACGCTGAGCCTGGTGCCGAACTGCTCGGCGACCCAGCCGGTCAGCGGCGACCCGAGCGGCGCTCCGCCCAGGAAGACGAGCATGTAGATGCCCATTACCCTGCCGCGCATTTCGGCAGGCACCGAAAGCTGCACGGACGCGTTCGCCAAAGTGGTGAAGCTGATCACGGCCATCCCGGTCGGCACCAGCAAGATCAGGAACGACCAGTAGGACGGCATCAGCCCAGTCACGCCCTCGAGCAGCCCGAACGCCAGCCCGGTCCAGATCAGCAGCCGCATGCCTGTGTTGCTGCGCCTGGCGGCCGCGAGCGCGCCGGCCAGAGCGCCGAGCGCGAAGACAGCCGAGGCGATACCGAACCGGCCGGCCCCGGTGTGGAATACAAGCTTGGACATCAGCGCGGTTGTCACCTGGAAGTTCATGCCGAACGTCGCGATGAAGAAGACCAGCACCATCGTCATCAGCAGGTCAGGCCTGGACCGCACGTACGCGAGCCCCGCACGCAGCTGTCCCTTCGCCCGAGCGATCCGTTCCGCCGGACGCAACTCAGACTCGCGCATCAAGTGCAGGCTGATGATCACGGTCAGGTACGAGGTCGCGTTCAGGAAGAAGGCGGCAGAGGTTCCGACCAGGCTGATCACCAGGCCAGCGACGGCCGGACCGGTGATCCTGGCCAGGTTGAACACGGCGCTGTTCAGGGCGATCGCGTTCTGCAGGTCGTCGCGGCCGACCATCTCGATCGCGAACGACTGCCTGGTCGGGTTGTCGACCACGGTGGCGAGGCCAAGCCCGAAGGCCAGCAGGTAAATGTGCCACGGCTGGACGGCACCGGTCACTGCCAGGGTGCCGAGGGTCAGCGCAAGGCCGCCCATGGCCGCCTGGGTCACCATCAGGACCCGGCGCTTGGGATACCGGTCGGCGATCATGCCGCCCCAGAGGCTGAACAGCAGCATCGGCAGGAACTGCAGTCCGGTCGCGATCCCGACCGCTGCGCCACTGCCATGCGTGAGCTGAAGGATCAGCCAGTCCTGTGCGACCCGCTGCATCCACGTGCCGGTGTTCGAAACGACCTGACCGGTCGCGAACAACCGGAAGTTCCTGACTGCCAGCGAACTGAACGTCCGCCGGCTCGACTTGGCGGGCGGCGGAGCATCGGCCGCCGAAGACGACCGGTCTGGCGTGCCTGCCGCCGAAGTCGCGGAGTCAGCAGGTTCCGCCCTGGCGGCCGCGCGGGCCGCCTGGGTCAGGACTGGCTCAGTTTCTCCAGGATCGGCACTGCCTCCTTGAGCACCGCCTGCTCCGCCTCGGTCAGATCCCTCAGCCGGCGGGCCAGCCACGCCTCCCGCAACTGCCGTACCTGGCGCACCACGTCGCGGCCCTGGACGGTCACAGTGAGTACGACC
Source organism: Streptosporangiaceae bacterium (assembly GCA_035276345.1). Lineage (GTDB taxonomy): Bacteria > Actinomycetota > Actinomycetes > Streptosporangiales > Streptosporangiaceae > Chersky-822. The sequence continues at coordinate 15,178 of DATELR010000052.1, forward strand.
TGCCGGCGGTCGCTTGGATGCGGCATCCGCTGAATCAGGCCGCGTTCTTCGAGAGACGCGATGACTCGCGTGATCGAGGGCGGCTGCACCTTCTCGTGCTCGGCGAGTTCGCCGGGGGTCATCGTGTGCTTCTCCAGCGCCGCCAAGGCGGCTAGCTGTGAGTCGGAGAGCTCTGGCTGCAGGCCCTGAGCGACCCGCTCGGCTCGCATCCGGCGGGCTAGCCGACTTACGGAGATCCGCAGGGACGTTGCCAGCCCCGCGTCCGACCTGGACTGGGGAGTTGTCATAATCGTTAGCTTCGCTCATTACTCTTGCTAACCGTATACTGCGCGGATTCATTCCGCGGGCAGCGGTTAGCAGCCGGCCGGACGAATGCCTGGCACGCCAGCGTCAGCGGCACCGGCCAGGCACGAAACAAGGTACGCCACCAATGCCACACCGCGCGATATCCTCGGCCGATCCGCACAAATGCCGAGTTCGCAACGGGATGCGTCCCGCTGGACGCCCTGGTAGACCGCGCATGCTGTTCGGCTAGCCTGATCGAGTGGCTAAGCCATATCGCGAGGTGCCGCCGCCTCTTGAAGGCAATGACCGGCAGATCGCCGCAATCGGCACTGCCGTCTGGGCGGTCGCGCTCATCGTGGTGTTCTTGTTGCGCGATCAATTGCCGCACGGCAGCCATTGGTGGATTTGGACGTGCGTGACAGGCGTCGGGCTCGGTCTCTTCGGCGTGGTCTATGTGCCGTACCTGCAGAGGTCGCGTGCTCGCGCCGCCGAGCGCCGCGCCGCGGCGACGAACGGCCGCTAGGCCATCAGGCGCGCCGGGATATCGCTCGAGATGACCGCGGTTCTGCGAGCGAGATGAGCAGGCCGAGCTAGAGCTGTTCGTGGTCCAGGGTCTCCAGCACGCTGTCCGGCACTGTGGCGCCGGTGTTGAGCATGTCGTAGCCGAGCTCATCGACCGTGGGCGCTGCCATGTCCGGCGCGGCAGGCTCCGCGGCGACGGCCCCGTCGCTGTGCGCACCGCAGCCGTGGTCGAAAGCGACAACCTTGCCGTCGTCAGGCGCGAACTCGTTCGCGCAGACCCCGAATACCTGGCCGAGCGGCCCGCTGAGCCTGACCAGGAAGCCGCACGTCACACAGTTCGCCGGCGCAGTGCTCGCCAGTTCTGACCTGGGCCCCTGCTCGCCGGTGTACCAGCGGTAGGCAGCCTCGTCACGACCGACGGCGGACAGCACCCGCGCCGGGCGGAGCAGCCCAGGCGTGCGGTCGCGGTCACGGGAGCCTGACCGACGCCGTGACCTGGACCGGCCGCCCTGCGACTTGGTGCGCGGCTCGCCCTGAGCGCCAGTGCCGCGAGCAGCGGCGCCCTGATCGGCTGCGGCCTCGCCAGACGGGGACTCCCCTGCCTCGCCTGACTCCCCCGCCTGCCCGGCCTGGTCCGTCTCTGCTAGCTGGGCCGCGCTGTCTTCGCCAGGCTGACCCTGGCCCCCGGCCTCACTGCCAGCATCGCCCGCAGTGCCGGGCAGCCGCCAGGCGCCACTCTCATCCCAGTCGAGCAGGCCGGTGTCCCCGGCGATTGCCACCGCCGGCACGAGCCGCTCGTCATCTGACCTGGCCGGAAGCAGATCGCCTGCTTTCAGGTCACCGGGACGTACCCGGTCGGTCCACGGCACCCAGTCCGGCGCCTTCAGCGCGTCGGGACCGGGGAGCAACACGCTCTCACTTACCGTGACGGTCTTCGAGCGAGACGCCCTGGCTACGGTTACCGCCCAGCGCCAGCCCACGTAGCCGGGATCCAGGCTGGCGAACAGGTGGGTCACGACGCGGTCGCTCTCGACCTCGCTGCCGACGTGCTCCCCCACCTGGCCGGTACCCGCATCGGCCTCGGCCGCGGCGCGAGCCAGGTCGACCGCATCTGCGCAGGCCTGATCCGGCTCGGCCTGACGTGTCGTGGTTGGGCTCACGATCACTCATTCTGCCGCATCAGGGTTACTGCCCGCGCACAGACCGGAGTCGGAGGCATGGTGCCTGATGCCAGCTCGTCACGTAAATCTGGGGTGGCGATGGTACAGAGTTCAGCCGCACAGGCTCAATACTGTGTGCATGGGA
>DATELR010000053.1:0-2537 GCA_035276345.1 Streptosporangiaceae bacterium
CTTGTCGGCTCCTTCGCGAACTCACCGCTCAGGCGGGGCCAGCCAACCGGCTGGAAATGCACTCGTCAGCTGGTGTGGTCCAGGCTCGATCCAGGGCGAACCAGGTCGCCCGCAGGAGCTGAGCCAAGCGATCCTGCGACCTCTCTGCCGGCCGACGCCGCGTCCGACACGGCGCGAGAGCACTGGGTCAGGTACGCGATGGATGCCGAGGTTCTATGCGTCCGGAGCCCGGATGGTCAGCCCTGGACGGTGCCGGCCGGGCTCACCTTCAGGGACTGGCTGCGCGGCTCCGGGCAACCGCGGGCACCAGGCCGCCCCGATCCCGATGTGCCGGGGCCGCCCACGGCGGACGACCTCGACTATCACCTGTCCACGCTTTTCCCGCCGGTGCGGCCGCGTGGTCATCTGGAGCTGCGGATGATCGATGCCCAGCCTGGCGATGGCTGGATCGTCCCGGTTTCCGTCGTCGCGGCGCTTACCGACGACCCGGCAGCCGCCGACGCGGCGATGGCGGCGACCGAACCGGTCTGGCAGCTGGCCGGCTCGGCCCCTGGCGGCACGGGAATTCCGTCCCGGCAGCGCGCAGGCGGCCGGAACAGGGACGAGGCGAGTCCTTGGCTGCGAGCGGCACGGCTGGGCCTGGCCGACCCAGTCCTCGCCAGAGCCGCCCAGCGCTGTTTCGAGGCGGCCGCTGAGGCGCTAGCCAGAGCCGGCGCGCCGCTCGCAGCCAGGACAGCGGTCGAAGATTTCGCCGAACGCTATGTGCAGCGGGGCCGGTGCCCTGCCGACGACATCCTGGACAGCATCGCCCACCTGGAAGGACAGTCATGACCATCGCCTCCGACGCCAGCACGCTGCGCGACGAGATCGCGGCCCGGCTGATCACCGCCAGGGAGCGGACTGCCGGCCTCACCGACTGCATCGATGACGCTGACCTGATCCGCCAGCACTCTCCGCTGATGTCGCCGCTGGTGTGGGATCTCGCCCACGTCGCTAACCAGGAGGAATTGTGGCTGCTCCGCGGTGTCGGCGGCCGCGAACCACTGCACCCGGAGATCGATCCGCTGTACGACGCCTTCGAGCACCCCAGGGCCAAGCGGCCGACGCTGCCGCTGCTCGATCCAGCGGAGGCGCGGAGCTACGCCAGCGATGTCCGCGGGCGAGTGCTCGACCTGATCGAACGGGTCAGCTTCACCGCGGACCCGCTGGTAGACCAGGGCTTCGTCTTCGGCATGATCGCTCAGCACGAACAGCAGCACGACGAGACGATGCTGGCCACGCACCAGCTGAGGACTGGTCGTCCCGTGCTCTCCGCGCCAGCGCCTGCACCAGCCCCCGCTGATGTGCTGCGCTTGCCCGCCGAGGTCCTCGTGCCCGGCGGCTCCTTCACGATGGGCACATCGACCGAGCCATGGGCGCTGGACAATGAACGACCCGCCCACGACGTCGACGTGCAGTCCTTCTACCTCGACACCACGCCCGTTACCAACGCCAGCTATGCCGCCTTTATCGGCGACGGCGGGTACGCGCGCGAGAACCTGTGGAATCCGGCCGGCTGGGCCTACCGGCAGAAGGCTGACCTGACCGCACCGCTGTTCTGGGAGCAAGGCGGGTCCGGTCAGTGGCTGCGCCGCAGGTTCGGGTTGACCGAACCTGTGCCGCCTGCTGAACCAGTCATGCATGTGTGCTGGTACGAAGCGGACGCGTATGCGCGCTGGACCGGGCGGCGGCTGCCAACCGAGGCCGAATGGGAGAAGGCGGCCCGCTTCGACCCTGCTGCCCGCCGGTCTCGCCGCTACCCGTGGGGCGACGAGGACCCGAGCGCCGAGCGCGCGAACCTCGGGCAACGCCATCTGCAGCCTGCGCCCGCCGGCTCCTACCCGGCCGGGGCCGCGCCTTCGGGAGCCCGCCAGCTGATCGGCGACGTCTGGGAATGGACAGCGAGCGATTTCCTGCCGTACCCCGGTTTCCGCTCCTATCCCTACAAGGAATACTCCGAGGTTTTCTTCGGGCCTGACTACAAGGTCCTGCGCGGCGGCGCGTTCTCGGCTGATCCGGTCGTCTGCCGCGGAACATTCAGGAACTGGGACTACCCGATCAGGCGCCAGATCTTCGCCGGGTTCCGCACTGCCCGCGACGCGGAGCTGGCCTGATGTGCCGGCATTTCGCGTATCTCGGCGACGCGGTCAGCATCAAATCCGCCCTGTTCGACCCGCCGTACGGCCTTGTGCACCAGGCTTGGTCACCCAGGCGGCAGCGGCACGGCACGATGAACGTCGACGGTTTCGGCGTGGGCTGGTACAGCGACGGCGACCCGATCCCAGCACGGTACCGGGGCACCGGACCCATCTGGGCCGACGACTGTCTCCCTGACGTCGCGCGCGTCACCACCACCCGCGCAATGCTGTGCGCGGTCAGGTCCGCTTCGGTCGGCACCGAAACGGGTGCCTCGGCAGCTGCGCCTTACACCGAGGGCAGCTGGCTTTTCAGCCTGAACGGGGCCCTCGTGGGCTGGTCGGCCGCGGCCGGCGGCCCGA
>DATELR010000054.1:0-7561 GCA_035276345.1 Streptosporangiaceae bacterium
CAGGCTCGGCACTGCGGTCGCGCTGCCTGTCCAGCATGACGCCATTGCGCTGGCCAAGACGATCGCCTCGCTCGACCATCTGTCCGGCGGCAGGGTGACGCTTGGCGTCGGATTCGGCTGGAACACCGATGAGCTGGCCGATCACGGAATCACAGCGGCCAGCCGGCGGGAAGCGTTGCGCGAGTATCTCGAGGCGATGCAGGCGCTGTGGTCGCAGGAGGAGGCCAGTTTCACGGGCAAGTTCGTCAGTTTCGGCCCGTCCTGGGCGTGGCCGAAACCGGTCCAGCAGCCTCGGGTGCCGATCCTGGTAGGCGCCGCCGGCACTGACCGAACCTTCGCCTGGATCGCCGCGTCCGCAGACGGCTGGATCACCACGCCCGGCGAGCAGAACGTAGAACAGAAGATCGCCAGGCTGGTCAGCGCCTGGCGTGATGCTGGCCGGGCTGGCTCCCCGCAGGTTGCCGCGCTGGTCGGCAAGCCCGACCCTGCTGTGCTCGCCCGCTGGAGTGACAGCGGCGTGACCGAGGCGCTCTTCGGCATGCCCGACCGCTCGCCAGACGAGGTTGCCGGTTACCTCGGCAGGCTGGCCGGCCGGCTCGGGCTGACGCCACGAGCGGCACACACCTGACCAGATGTGAGTTCTGACGACGCGGAGGTGCTGCAATGGAGTTCGCGGCCAAGCTCGGGGTGGTGTCGGGCGGCGGCTCCGGCATGGGCCGTGAACTCGTCCGCCAGCTAGCGGCGCAGGGATGCTCGGTCGCGACGTGCGATCTGAACGGGCAGTCTGTGGCCGAGACCGCTGCGATCGCGCGGGCAGGCGCGCAGCCCGGCGTCGTAGTTTCCAGCCACGTCTGCGACGTCGCAGACGAGGCTCAGGTGCAGCGGTTCCGCGATGAGCTGCTGGCCGAGCACGCCCGTAGCAGCGTTGACCTTGTCTTCGCCAATGCGGGCATAGGTGGCGGCGGGAGCTTCGTCACAGCCACCCGCGAGGAGTGGGAGCGCACCTTCGCCATCGACTGGTGGGGCGTCTACAACTGCGCCCGCGTATTCATGCCGCTCTTGATCGCCAGCGACGAGGCAGTCCTGGTCAACACCAGCAGCGTCAACGGCTTCTGGGCCACGCTCGGGCCCGGCCATCCCCACACTGCCTATTCGGCAGCGAAGTTCGCCGTGAAGGGTTTCTCTGAAGCGCTGATTGAAGATCTGCGCGTCAACGCGCCGCACGTCCGCGTCGCAGTCGTGATGCCGGGGCACGTCGGTACCGACATCATTGCGAACAGCCTGCGTATTCTCGGTGAGGCGGATCCGGAGAACATGAGCGACGCCGACGTCGAGGCGCTCCGTCCGGTGCTCAGCCGGTTCGCCGCGGCCGGCGCTGCGACTGCGCAGGAGCTGCGGCAGATTCTGGTGCGCGCGAACAGCGACTTCCGTGACCGCGCTCCGCTCACCGCCGCCGACGCCGCGACCATCATCCTCGACGGCGTTCGTGCCGGGTCATGGCGGATTCTGGTCGGCGAGGATGCCGAGGCCCTCGACGCTGCGGTCCGGGCGCGGCCCGAGAAGGCGTACGACTACGCCGAGCTGTTCAGCCCGCCAGCTGAGTCTCGTTAGCCAGCAGAAGCACGGGTAGTGGGACCGCAGCGAGGCTATCGTCAGGCCTGCTACCTGCGCATATCCAGCAGCTGGTGAACTCAGCCGTCGCGGAGGGGGGTTAGCCAGACCTCCAAAGCCCGGTAGGCATAACCGTCTTGCAAACCGGGCGGCTTCTCGAATGTGAACTTCACCCGCTCGCCAGCGGCGGGACAGCGGTATCCAGCCATGTGGATGTCAGAGAAATGCACGAAGCAACCGCCTGGGACCTCCGGTGCGCTGATGACGCCCCAGCCTTCTTCGGCATCGAACGACTGGACCACGCCATCGATTGCCTGTGCCCGCATTGCCGACCAGCCGCCATCGCTGGTGCCACGTCCAGACCGTCCCATCGGTATGACGGTAGTCCGCAGGCTGTTCAGGATGTTCCACAATCGGGTCGTCCGCTCCATCGGTGCGCAGGACGATGCGGGGAGCAGCCGCTGCGTGCCGCCTGAGCTAGGCCGGGTATGCGGGTCAGCGGTGCGCTCAGGCGCAGCGGCCGACTCCGCAGTAGAACGCCCTTGATCCGTCGGTGTCGGCCGACGCCGGATCCTCAGAACCCCACAGCCCCACGTTTGTGAGCTCAAACGCGGCGCCGGCGTAGGGCGGCACGAGCTCCAGACCCGTAAAGAACCGCTCGATCTCAGCCTTCGTCCGCGGGAAGGCTCGAGCCGTTGCGCGCTGGTAGACCTGAACCCCGGTCCGGACCGAGCGCGGCGGCAGCTTATCTCCGGTGATATGCGACAAAGCCAGGTAACTGCCCGGGCGCAGCGCGGCGATGTAGCGGGCTACTAGCCCCCACGGATCGTCCTCGTCGGCGATGAACTGCAGGACGGCGGTCATCAGTAGCCCGATCGGCTCGGCGAAGTCGATCTGCGCCTTCAGTTTCGGATGGCCGAGCACCGCATCTGGCTCGCGCAGGTCGGCAATGATGACCGAGGTGGCACCGTCGTCGGTCAGCAGCTCCGCGGCCAGAACCTCGACCATGGGGTCATTGTCGACATAAACCACCCGGGCCTGCGGACTGACCGCGCGGACCACCTCGTGGGTATTGCTCTGGGTGGGCAGGCCTGACCCGATATCGATGAACTGGCGGATGCCGCGCTCGGTCGCGAGCCATCTCGCCGCACGGCCATGGAAGCCCCGGTTCGCCCAGGCGGCATCGGCCAGGTCGGGCATCTGCGCCCGGAACTGCTCGGTTGCGTCCCTGTCGACCTGGAAATTGTGCGTGCCGCCGAGCATGTAGTCATACATCCGGGCCGGACTCGGCCTGGTTGTGTCTATGCCGGCGGGAGCTTGCTCGGTCTCCGCCACGGCTCCTCCGTCGGGGTTCTGCGCCTCATATTCTGGCATAAGTCACCCAACCTGAAGCCCGTTTGGCTGCTGGCCCGGCAGTACCTAATTTCGGTTCCACATCGCTTCCACACCGAGTGCACGGTCACGCCATCCGGCGATCCTTACATCTTGTGAGCACGTTCACGGCACGCATTCGCTTGCCGAGTCCGAAAGCGCTCCGGGGGGAGCGGAACTAGCAGCCCGCCTGGCCAGGCGGCTGCGTTCCGGTCGGTGACCGCATCCGACCGCACCTGGTCCCGATGTTACGGGGGTACATCCGGACATGGTGGTGCGGCCGGGTGCGGCGCCGACGCTTTTTTTGTGCTGATTTCCGGCTGCCTATCCTGCAGAACGTGCGCCTCTGCCGCGCCTCGCTTCGCATGCTCATCACGGGCGGCGGCGCTGACGACGCCGGGAAGCATGATCGTGACCTGCGTGCCAGCGCGGGCCTCGCTGGTGATGTCCATCCGCCCGTGATGGGCACGGACGAGCTCGGCGACGATCGTCAGGCCGATGCCGCTGCCGGCAATGCCCGCAGACCGCTGACCGCGGAAGAACCGCTGGGTCACCAGCGGCAACTCGCCAGCCGGGATGCCGATGCCCGTGTCGGTGACCCGCAGCACCGCCATCCCGGCCTCGTGGTCCTCGTCCGGGCCGGCCTCGAGCACGACGCGGCCGCCGGCCGGAGTGAACTTCATCGCGTTCGTCAGCAGATTCGTGGTCACCTCGTGGATCCGGAGCGGGTCGCAGTCGACCTGGATCTCGGCCAGCTTCCGCTCGAGCGTGAGGCCGGCCGCCGCGAATGCGTCGTCGAGGCTGTCGGCCGCCTTGGCCACTGTGCCAGCCAGGTCGCGAGGAACGAGCCGGAGCTGGAGCGCAGCGGCCTCGGCTGAGGCCAGGCGCTGCAGGTCGTCGACCATCCTGGCCAGTCGCAGCACTTCATCGCGCAGCGAGGTGAGGTTCGCCGAGGTCGGCTTGGTCAGCCCATCGAGCATGGCCTCATGTCCCGCCTGCAGCACGGCGATCGGTGTGCGCAGCTCGTGGGCCACGTCAGCGACCAGGTTGCGGCGCACCTGATCCTGTTCCTCGCGGGCAGCGGCCATCTCGTCGAAAGCCTCGGCAAGCTCCTGGATCTCCCCTATTCCTCGCACATCACCGGCACGCGCGCCGAACTCTCCGCGCCCTCTGGCCCGCGCCGTATCGATCAGGCTCTCGATGGGCGCTGTGATTTTGCGCGACAGAACCAGCGCGACAATCAGCGCGATCAGGGCTGCCACCCCGGCGGCACCGATCCTGGATGGCCAGCGCCGGGCTTGAAACCTGGTGATCGTCTCGTCTAGTCCCTGGTTCTCGAACCTGATCGTCACTGAGCCAACGGGCGCGCCGCTCGCCGTTCTGACCGGGGCACGGATCTGCGACGCCTGGTTCCCCGCCTCGAACTGTCGTGATGACTTGAGCTGCCGTCCGTCGAGTGTCTGCACCGCAACGACGGCACCGGCCCGCTTGACGAAGTCGAGCACGGGAGCCAGGTCTTGCGGCACCCAGTGACCGTCTTGGTAGGCGGCAGCGGCGGCCTTGGCCGTAGCCTGCGCCAGGTCATGGTGCTGCGCTGCGATCAGCTCATCGACGTCCCTCGACGTGGTCACCGTGCCCAGCAAGATTGACGCGAGCACAGCGGCCAGTGCCACTCCGACGAACGCGAGGGCGAGCCGTAGCCCTAGCTGCCCGATCCATGGTCGGCCAGGCTTAGCCATCCCGGTTGAGGCCGAGGCGGTAGCCGCCCCCGAGCACGGTCTGCACGATGATCGGATTGCCTGGGTCTTCTTCGATCTTGCGTCGCAGGTTCTTCACGTGTGAATCGATGGTGCGCTCGTACCCCTCGAAGTCATAGCCGCGGACCCGGTTGATCAGCTCGAACCGCGAGTACACCCGGCCGGGAACGGTGGCAAGCGCGACGAGGATGCCCCACTCGGTCGGCGTCAGCTCCACCTCAGCGCCACGGACCTCAGCGACCCGGCGCGGTTCGTCAATGAGCAGAACGCCGTCACCGAAGCTGCTGACGCCTTGTTCGCTCGTCGGCGGAGCGTTGCGGCGCAAGATGGCCTGGACGCGCAGGACCAGCTCGCGGGGGCTGAACGGTTTCGTCACGTAGTCGTCGGCGCCGAGCTCTAGCCCGGCGATCCTGTCCTCTTCGCTGGTCTTAGCGGTCAGCATGAGGATCGGCGTCGAGCTCGCTGCCCTGACCTCGCGGGCAACCGTCTCTCCAGGAACATCGGGCAGGCCAAGATCCAGGACGATCAGGTCGGGTGACGCGGTCTCAGCGACGCTGATGGCCTCGGCGCCAGATTCGGTCGACAACACCGAGAATCCGGCTCGTTCCAGGTAGGAGCGAACGAGCTCCCTCAGCTTGCGCTCGTCTTCTACGAGCAGCACCGTAGCGGTCATGGCGGTCCGTTCACCGTCCCCGGAGATCCGGCGGCAGCGCGCCGGGTGGCCCTAATCTTTCCACGTGCCTGTCGATTTGCCGAGTTCGTCCAGCTCACATCGCGAATCTCAGATTCACACAGCCTTCACTTCGGCTGCACGGCCTCGTCAACGTCTCTGTGTTACATCTAGTGAACACCTAGTCGCAGAGAGGCTTGGGGGAGGGATAGAGCACTCGGCTCCCGCCGGAGGTGCCATCCCAGTGTGATCGCGCCCTGGTCGCGCCAGATTGATCCGGATGTTTTGGGGGAAGCATCCGGAAGCCGGATTACGGGGGAACATCCGGTTCAGCTGGCGTGACCGGGCGCGAATCTGTTTGAGCCCCGGTCGCGGTCACCGCGAGGAGAAACCGCAAAGCCCCACTCCGGGGTCTCACCCGAAGAACCTCACCGGTCCTGGCCGACGCCTGAGCGGACGAGCGCTAGGCGACGCGATTCGGCGGCGGCGAGCGGAAGAGTAACCGTGACGTTGGTTCCGCTGCCCTTCTCGCTGGCAATGTCGAGCTGGCCGTTATGGGCTTCCACGAGCTCGGCGACGATGGTCAGGCCGATACCGCTGCCAGCGGCCATCTCCGACGACTGACCGCCGCGGAAGAAGCGTTCGGTGACGTGCGGGAGCTCGTCCTGCGGGATGCCGACACCTGTGTCGTTGACGCTGATAGCAGCCATGCCGCCGCCGTCCGGGCCGACTCGGAGACTGACCATGCCTCCCGGAGGCGTGAACTTCAGCGAGTTCGTCAGCAGGTTGGAGATCACTTCGCGCATACGCTCGCGGTCGCACTGCACGTGCACCTCGGCCAGCTGCCGCTCCAGCCTGACGCCCGCGACATGGAACGCGTCGCCAAGGCTGTCCGCTGCCTCTGCGGCAACGACAGCGAGGTCGTTCGGAGCCAGTCGCAGCTGGAGTGAGGCTGACTCTGCCGCTGCCAGCCGCTGCAGATCCTCGACCATATTGCCCAGCCGGAGGACCTCATCGCGCAGCGATGCGACGCCGTCAGGGGTGACATCAGTGACACCATCCTGCATGGCTTCGAGGCTGGCCTGCAGGACCGCGACGGGCGTCCGCAGCTCGTGAGCGACGTCGGCGACCAGATTGCGTCTGAGCCGATCCTGCTTGTCGAGCGCTAGGGCACTCTCGTTGAAAGATGCGATCAGCTCGCGGATGACACCCGTGCCCCGCACCGGCTTAATCACCGCCGACCTCTTACCGATCCCGCGGGACCGGACGGCGGCCAGCAGTTGCTCGAGCGGCCCGGTGATCGCCCTGGCCACGATCAGCGAAACAACCAGGGCAATGACCGCGGCGATGCCAGCGGCCAGCAGACGAGCGCGCCACCTGTCCGCCTGGAAACGCCGCACCACAGCGCCAGGGCTCTCTGGGCTGAACCGGACCTTCAGTGATCCGATCGGGTCCCGGCCAAGCTTGATGGGCACGGACCGCTCGTGGGCGACCGGGTCTTTGTTGAAACGCTCAGATTGCCGGACCACGCGCCCGGATCTGTCTCGTATCTGCAACGCGGCGTCGCCGCGCATCGCCCGGTGAAATGCCGGGTCGAGCTGGGCGTCTTTCCATGTCCCACCCTGATAGGCGGCGGCCGCCATCACCGCGGCGGACTGCGTGAGCGTGCTTTCTTCCTTCTGGGCGATGCTGTTGATGTCAGAACCGAGGCTCTCGGCGCTGATGGTCGCGTTCACGGCGATTGCCGCGAGCGCGACAGTCACGAACACCAGCGCCAGCCGACGGCCGAGCTGGCCGATCCCGAAAAAGGTGCGACTGCGTCTGCCGGTGCCGTAGAGCCAGCCGGTTGCCCCAATGCGTGGCAGCCCCATATGCCCGAAATCACGTCCCCGATACGAAGTTGGCGCCCTCGGTGCCCGCCCACCGAGCGTGCAGCGAGTCAGCTAGCGATCGCCGGTGCGCCCGCGGCGTATGGTGCTTCCGCAGGCTGCCGGATGACCTGACTCAGACAGCAACCTGGGCAATCCCTGGCATACGGCGTATCACTCAGCCAGTCCGCGCCGATGGGGCGCGCGCACCTGCCGCAGATTCCGTATGTGCCGTCCTTTATCCGGTCGATCGCGTCCTCGATCAAGGCGAGATCCTCGTGCGC
>DATELR010000055.1:0-7935 GCA_035276345.1 Streptosporangiaceae bacterium
TGTCCTCTCGGGCTGTCTGTCCTTGGACGGTGCCATCAGTCAGTTCGTTGCACGTCCTCCAGGAGATCGGCGAAACCGGGCGAAGAAAATCCCGCGGCGGCACCCTCGAACCTTTCCATCGCCCAGGACCAAAAGTCGAAATCTATGGGGCTGACCGCGGCCTGGATCGCGCCCCATAGCGTCCAGCCGTACTTTCCCGCCAGCCCGAGCAACGTGGCCCTGGCGATCTTGTTCCGCAACGGGCGGCCGTAGTACTCCGTGATGAGCGCGGCGAGCGCCTCGTCAGTGAGCTGGCATTCAGCCCAGATGTTGCCGAGCTCAAAGCAGGCGTCATTGTTGCCGGAGTACTCGTAGTCGATCAGCCAGATCTTGTCTCCGTCGTCGATGAAGTTCGCCGCGAGCAGGTCGTTATTGCAGGGCACCGTCCCATCAGCGCGAATGGCGAGGGCTGCGGCCATGGCGTCGAACTTGACCATCAGGTCGTCGTAGCCCGCCGGGATCCTGATGCCGCGCTCGGCTACGACGGACCGGTAGCGCCGCTGGATCTCGAACATGTCGAAGTCGCCGTCGAACCGTTCCGCGCTATGCAGCTGGCGGCATGCCTTGGCGACCCTGACGAGCCTGGATGGCTCCCCGACCGCAGAATTGGTCAGCGTCGTGCCGTCGAGAAATCGCAGCACAAGCACATTCAGCGACGGCTGATATTCGATCACCGGTGCGCCGACGCCGACCGCGGCCGCGCGCACCGAATTGCGATACTCGCGCCCCCGATCAATGGCGAGCAACTCGCTGCCCCCTGAGGCGACCCTGGCCACGAACGTCCCGTTATCCGTGCCGATCTTGAAGTTCCTGTTGGTCAGCCCGCCGGGCAGTTCCGTGACCGTACGTGATCGGCCGGCCAGGCTCGGAACCTGGTCGAAGATCACGTCGAGATCGCCAGCGGCGCTTGTTTCCAAGCTCACTCCATGTGGTGGATGGTGCGAAGCGTAGGCAGTTGAGGTTAAAAGGTCTAGATCTATCTTGGAGAACTTTTCCGAAAGATCGCTCGGATGACCGAGTCGATATGCAAAGGGTATGGACACTAAGGGTTCCGGCCCTTACGCTAACGCCTCAAACTGCGCCCCACGCGCGCTTGCGCCCCGTCTGGCTGGAGGACCCCCGATGAGCGCAACCACCGAGCAGGCAGGCGGCGAGCGCGACAGCGCTGACCTGGCTAAATTCGGGTACCGACAAGAGCTCAAGCGCTCGCTAGGGACCTTCAGCTCCTTCGCGGTCGCATTCAGCTATATCTCGCCGTCGACCGGCATCTTTACCCTGTTCGCGCTGGGTCTCACGACGCTCGGCGGCGTTCTGATCTGGACCTGGCCGGTAGTCGCCGCAGGCCAGTTCATCATCGCGATGAACTTCGCCGAGGTCTCGAGCCATTACCCGATCGCTGGCTCGGTGTTCCAGTGGACCAAGTACCTCGCCGGACGCCGTTACGCCTGGTTTACCGGCTGGCTCTACCTCTTCGCGGGCATCCTGACAGTCACGGCAGTGATCGCGACTATCCCGCTTGCCCTGGTGCCGGCTCTCAACGGCCTCGGCTGGCAGGGCCTGCAGCTCACGCTGCACACGGAGCTGGTCATCGCGCTGATCACGCTTGTCGTGATCACGCTGCTCAACATCTACGGCGTCAGGCTAGTGGCGATCATCAACAACACGGGCGTGCTCTTCGAGATCCTCGGCATGTTCGTGTTCGCCCTGATCCTGCTGGCATTCCACAATCACCAGGGCGCAGGCGTAGTCACTAACCCGGCCGGCGCGCACATCACCTTCCTCAGCGGCGACCACTCCTTCGTACTTGGCATGTTCATGTCGCTCTTCGTGATCTACGGGTTCGACACAGCGTCGACGCTGGCCGAGGAGACGAGGGATCCGCGCCGGGCTGCGCCAAAGGCAGTGCTCTACGCGGTGGTCGGGGCGTTCATCATCGGAGGGGTGTTCCTGCTGGGGACGTTGATCTCCATTCCGAACATGAAGGGCGCGATCAGCGGCGCGTTCGGTCCTGCTCAGATAATCGAGGCCAACTTCTCGAGGCCGTTCGCCACGATCTACCTCCTGGTTGTCACCGCGGCGATCTTTGTCTGCTGCCTGTCCATCATGGCCGCGACGATCAGGCTGTGCTTCGGCATGTCCCGCGACAACCAGCTGCCCTTCTCCGGAGCGCTCAGCCGGGTCGCGCCCAAACTGCACACCCCCGTCTGGTCCTGCATTGTCGTCGGCATCCTCGCGGCTGTGCCGCTCATCCAGTTCTCCGGCGCAGGCATCATCGCGATCGCGGCGACGGGCATGATCTACCTGAGCTATTTCGTCGGCAATATCGCGATCTTGAGGGCCAGGCTCAAAGGCTGGCCCAAGACGCCAGCGCCGTTCAATCTCGGCAGGTGGGGGATCGTCGTCAACATCATCGGCTTGTTGTACGGCGGCGCAATGCTCGTCAACTTCGCCTGGCCGAGGATTGCGAGCAACCCCGAGCCCAACCAGACCGTCGTAGGGACCGGGAAGAGCGCGACGCAGCTGCTTGACTTCCACATCGGCTTCCTGAACAAGATCCCGATCCTGTGGACGGTCGTGATCGTCATCGCGCTGATCGGCCTGATCTATTTTGCCGCGGCTGGCAGGAACAAGGAGTTCCCCGCAGTCGTAACACCGGAGGGGGACGACGCGCCGCTGGTGGTGTGAGGTAGGCAAACCACTGCCAGGCCCGGCCTCGGATGTTCGTCGCGGCCGGGCCCGGCTGCACAATGGCTGGAAACGCAGCTGCGAACTCGCTCGGTGTGGCCCTTCCGCTGGTGGAGAGGCGATAACGTGACGGCGGTGCTTCTGCGCAGCGGGAGGACATCTGATGGCAATGGAGCCAGTACCGAGCGGGGACCAGGCAGACCCGGACGGCTCTGACGCCGACCCGATCACAGCGGGCCGGGGGCGACCGACAGCCGTGCGGCAAATCGGCACGGCCGTCGACCAGAAGGCCGCGCGGCGACCTCGCTCGCGTGCTGCGGTGTCCCGGCCGGTGGAGATCCGGCCGCCTAGCCCGCGGCTTGGTGACACCGCTGCCGCCGAACCTGCGCTCACCCATCAGATCGACGCTGCGATTGACGGCAATCCGCGCGCCTATCCGGCCGGCGGCCGCCCTGGCGGGATCTGGCATCCGCGGCTGCCAGGCCGCAAGCCACCGAATCTGATCCGCGGCCCTGGACTAACCGTCCACGGCCAGATCGAGGACTGGCTAGCCGACGCGATCGCGGCGGGCAGGCTCACGCCCGGCGACCGGCTCCCCACCGAGCAGGACCTCGCGGCGTGGCTGGGTGTTAGCCGGATGACCTTGCGGCACGCGCTGGCCGAGCTCGCGCAGCGCGGTCTCGTGATCAGGGCCGTGGGCCGCAGCGGCGGCACGTTCGTCGCCGAGCCGAAGGTCGAGCAGGACCTCACCGTCCTGGCCGGCTTCTCCGAGCAGCTTCGCCGCCATGGACTGGTCGCCGGGGCGAGGGTGCTCGCTGCGACGGAGATCAAGGCAAGCCCCGCGGCATCCGCGGCTCTTGAGATTGACGTGGGCGCGCCGGTCTACGAGGTACGGCGGTTGCGCCTGGCGGGCGGACAGCCCATTCTGATCGAGCACTCGCTCTTCCCCGCGCAACGGTGCCCTGGGCTGCTGGATTACCGCCTGGACGGGTCGCTCTATGAGCTGCTGGAGCAAAGGTACGGCCAGCGTCCGCATCGTGCGAAAGAGAGCCTCGAGCCGGTGCTCGCGGGGGTGCGCGAGGCCGAAGCGCTCGGCGTCAGCGAGGGAGCCCCGTTGATGCTGGTCGAGCGCACCGCCTATGCGCGGTCGGGCCTGCCGCTCGAGTTCGCGCGTGACCTGTTCCGTGGCGACCGCACCAGGGTGGTCGTCTGGGCGTCTGAGCTAGCGGCCGAAATCTAGCTCGCCGCGACCCCTGGCATTCGGGTTAGAGTTCCCTGGCGTCTAACCGGGCTTATCGCATTCGTTGCCATTAAGCATGACACTTACCTCATGCGCAAAGTCATCGCGTCACTGACGGCAGCCGCGGCAGGCCTGGCTGGGCTCGCTCTGGCCAGCACGGCCAGCGCCCGCCCGCTGGCTCCCCATGCCAGCTCTCAGCGGTCACCGGTGCGGCACGTTGTCGTGCTCTATCTGGAGAACCACAGCTTCGACAACGTACTGGGCTTCTGGTGCGACACGCACGCCGCGCGGTGCCCAGCCGGCGGCATGCCCGCACTGGTGAAGCTCTCGGATAACACCGTCATCAGACCGCGGAAGGCGCCGGACATTGTGCCGAAGGTGTCGCACAGCATCGGCTCGCAGCGCCGCGCGATCAACGGCGGCCAGATGGACGGCTGGCAGAAGATCGAAGGCTGCACCGCAGCTGACAACTACGCCTGCGTCAGCGGCTATAAGCCCGCTCAGGTGCCCAATGTGGTCAGGCTGGCGAACCGGTTCGCGATCAGCGACCGGACCTTCTCGATGGCCGACAGCCCGTCCTGGGGTGGTCACATGTACGCCGTGATGGGCTCGCTGGACGGATTCAAGGGCCAGAACCCGGTCCCCGCTCCCGGGGTGAAGCCGGGCAAGGGGTGGGGCTGCGACTCCAAGCTCGTCACCCCGTGGACGGCACCTAGCGGCCATGTCAGCAACGTTCCTAGCTGCGTGCCGGATTTCTCCCTCGGGCTGCCCAACGGCGGAGCCTTCAGGCACACGCCGGTCAAGCATGTGCCGACCATCCTTGACCGGCTGCAGCACGCTGGCCTGTCGTGGCGGATCTACGGCGAGCCGGCGCCGCCGCCCGCCAGCTCGCCCACCGCGAGGGGGTATGGCTGGGACATCTGCCCGTCCTTCGCGGAATGCCTGTACACGAATCGCAAGGCGAACAACGTTCACAGCGAGTCGTTTGTCAACGACGCGAAATCCGGCCGCCTCCCGAACTTCGCCATCATCACGCCGGGCGGAACCGACGCCCGGCTTAGCCAGCACAACGGCTTCTCGATGACTGCAGGCGACGACTGGATCGGTCAGATCGCATCGGCGGTCATGCACGGACCGCAGTGGAACTCCACCGTGCTCTTTATCACCTGGGACGATTGCGGCTGCTTCTACGACCAGGTGAAGCCAGGAATCAACCCCGACGGAACCGCGCAAGGACCCAGGAGTCCGCTGCTGATCGTCAGCCCGTTCGCCAAGAAGTCCTTCACCGACACGCACCCCACGACATTCGCCGGCATCCTTGGCTTCACCGAGCACACCTTCGGCCTGAAGCCGCTCACCGTCAACGACGCGTCCGCTTACGCGTTCGCCAAGGCCTTCAACTTCAATCAGCCCGCGTTCGCGCCCGCTCACATGGTCTACCGTCCCTGGCCGCCGGACGCCTACCACGTGAACATGAAGGAAGCCGGCGACGACACCTAAGTACGTGCCCCGCGAGGCGGTAGGGCGCATTCCGCGCCCGGAGGTCCGCCGTCACGATGCCCGGTGTTCGAGCCACGGTGCCGACTCGCGCCGCCGAGGCAGCGCGATCTTGTCGAAGTCACGCGCGAGAACGATCTCTCCGCCGAAGGCGTTACCCGCTTCGGCGAGGAGCCGGTCGGTGGTCTCCTCGTCGTAGCGCTGCGAGAAATGGGTGAGGACAAGGCACCGGGCACCGGACTCGGCTGCGATCCGGCCGGCCTCGCCCGCGGTCAGATGGCCGTACTCACGCGCCAGCCCGGCATCGGCATCGGCGAAAGTGCACTCGCAGACGACCATGTCGGCGTTCTCCGCGAGCGCGAACGCGGCATCGCACAGCCTGGTGTCCATGATGAACGCGAACCGCTGGCCAGGCCTTGGCTCGCTCATTTGCTCAACGGTCACGGTACGGCCGGACACGACAAGGCGGCCATCGCGCTGCAGGCGCCCGATATCTGATCCGGCTACCCCAGCCGCGGCAAGCTTGTCAGGAAGCATGCGGCGGCCCTCGGCTTCAACCACCGCGTAGCCGACGGTAGGCACCGTGTGCGAGAGCTGCCTGGCCTCCAGCCGGAACCCTGCGGCCTGCCCTGGTCCAGCCACACCGTCGACGATCGCCTGGGCGGGCCCGTCGACCCCGGCCAGCCCGGCGGCTCCGGCAGGCTCATCGACGCTGACCGGCCCGTCCACCGCGATCGGGCGCTCCACCAGGCTGACGGAATCGCGGTAAATCGCCGCGTGCCGCAGATGACCGAACACCTCACGGCCGGACGCCGGATAGCAGACCTCGACCTCGTGACTGACCTCGTCGAGTGACATCCGCTGCAGCACGCCTGGCACCCCGAGGCAATGGTCTCCGTGGAAGTGAGTGATGCAGATCCGGCTGATATGGCTGGCCGTCACGCCGGCGAATTGCATCTGGCGCTGCGTTCCCTCCCCCGGATCGAACAGCAGGCCCTCGCCGTCCCACCGGAGGAAGTAGCCGTTGTGGTTGCGGCGGCGAGTCGGAACCTGGCTCGCGGTGCCGAGAACCACCAGTTCCCGGTTGGACACGGCACCGACCCTACGCCGGGCCGCCAGTCAGCGAGGGCCTACCGCATCATCCCCTGGGAGCAGGTCACTTAGCTGGCGGCTTCTGACCCGCTATCGACCGGAACGGTGGCCGCGGCATGCCGCCTGGCCAGCGCGCGATAGGTCTCGGGGTTCGTCTGAACCCACCGCAGCGCCGAGCCAGTCAGCTCGCCAGCGACTCTGGCCGGCACGCCGACCGCCAGCATCCCGTCGGGCACCGTCATACCAGGCGGGACCGTGCAGCCAGCCGCGACGAGGGCCCGCGCGCCGATCACGGCTCCGTCGAGCACCGTTGCGCCATTCCCGATCAGTGCCTCCTCGCCGATCAGCGCCGAATGCACTACGCACAGGTGGCCGATCGTCGCGCCAGGCCCGATTTCGGTGACCGGGTCGGCTCCGCCGTGCAGGATCGACCCGTCCTGCACATTCGCGCCGCGGCGGACGATGATCGGGCCGAAGTCGGCCCGCAGCACGGCCCCGTACCAGATCGATGCATGCGCCTCGACCCGCACGTCGCCCACCAGGGTGGCCGTAGGAGCGATCCAAGCCTGCGGGCTGACTGCTGGCGCCTGACCCTCGAAAGCGAAGAAAGGCATCCGCTCATGATGCACGAGACGAACCGCATGACGGTTGGCTGGAGAGTTCATCAGAAGTTCTCGCTTATATAAGCCGCCGTTGATAGAGTGACCCTGTGCATGCGTTCGAGGTACTCGGGGATCCGGTGCGCCGGAGGATTCTCGAGCTGATCGCCGACGGCGAGCAAAGCTCCGGAACGGTCAGCGGTGCTATCCAGAAGGAGTTCGGGATCTCCCAGCCCGCCGTCTCGCAGCACCTGCGGGTGCTTCGCGACGCTGGTTTCGCGACGGTCAGGCCGGAGGGAACCAGGCGCATGTACGCGGTCAGTCCTGGTGCTTTGCGGGATGTCGATGCGTGGCTCGATCGGTTCCGCCGCACCTGGACGCCGCACCTGGACGCGCTGGCCACCGAGGTGGCCCGCGGCAAGCGCGAGCGGCGCCTAGCCGGTGAGTCAGGCGACAGTAACGGAGGAAAGCCATGATTGAAGTCACCCATCAGATCAGCGCCGTCCGGCGCCAGCTCGGCACCCGCGTCCTCGAAGCGGGTGTCGCGCGGGTCATGACGATCAGCCAGAGCTACGCGACTACGCCCGATGACCTGTGGCACGCGTGCACCGACGCAGAGCGGATCAGGCGGTGGTTCCTGCCGGTGTCGGGCGACCTGAGCGTGGGAGGCCGGTTCCACCTCGAAGGCAATGCCAGCGGAACGATCGAACGCTGCGACCGGCCGAAGAGCTTCGCGGCCACCTGGGAGTTCGGCGGCGAGATCAGCTGGATCGAGGTAACGCT
>DATELR010000056.1:0-2242 GCA_035276345.1 Streptosporangiaceae bacterium
GCCGTCGGCTGTCGCTGAACTACCGGACTACTCAGGAGATCCTGGCCTGGGCGGTGCCGCTGCTCGGCGCGGAGCCGGTGACCGGCCTGGATGGCGAGGTGAATTCACTACTCGGCTACCGGTCTCCGATGCGCGGCCAGCGCCCGCAGCTTCGGGCGGCCGCCACCCGGGCCGAGGAATTTGATTTCTTGACCGAACGGATCCGTTCGTGGCTCGCCTCAGGGATCGAGGCGCAGGCCATTGGCGTGACGGCCCGGTCCGCCAGCCTGGTTCGGGAGGCCCGCGAGGCACTGAGAGCCGACGGCATCGCGACGGCCTCGCTGAACGGCCGGGGCAGCACGCAGGCTGTCCAGGCCGGCACCATGCACGCGATGAAGGGCCTGGAGTTCCAGGCGGTCGCGGTCATCGGCGTCGAGCAGGGCCTGGTTCCCGAACCAGCCGCGGTCACCCCGCAAAGCGAGGACGCCGTCGCCCATGCCCAGGACCTGCAGCGGGAACGCTGCGTGCTGTTCGTTGCCTGTACCAGGGCCCGGGACCATCTCTACATCTCCGCCGCCGGCGAGCCGAGCATGTTCCTGCGGCGCTCGCTGTAAGGCACGCCTCCAAGTGACCTCCTTCTGAGAATTCATCTCCTGACCGACCGGGCCGACCTGGATGTAGTGCAACAGTTACAATGTAGTTATGACTACTCCGCTGTCCATCCGCTTCACGCCGTCGTTGCTGGCCCGGCTGCGGCAGCGGGCCAGGGCCATGACGGGCGCCAGCGCTGCCGGGCTGGCGCAGCGGCTCATCGCCGAGGGTCTGCGGATGGCCGATCACCCGGGCGTGACCTTCAAGGACGGCCCGTCCGGCCGCCGGGCCGCACTGGCCTACGGACCCGATGTCTGGGAGGTCATCAAGTTCCTCCGCGAGATCGATGAGCGCGGACCCGCCGCGATCGACGCCGCGGCCGAGGTATTCGCGGTCGACAGCAGCCGGATCGCCACGGCGATCAGCTATTACGGGGATTACGCCGACGAGATCGACGTGGAGCTAGCAGAGGCTGACGAGGCTTCGGCACGTGCCGAAGAGGCGTGGCGCGTCCAGCAGCAGCTCATCTCATGAACCAGCGGCCTGCCGCGAGGCTCCTGCTGGACGAGATGTTCTCACCAGCCATCGCTGCAGAGTTGCGGGAACGCGGTCACGACGTCATCGTGGTAGCGGACCGGCCTGACCTGCGCGCAAAGTCCGACGAGGAGATATTCGCGTGGGCCAGCGCGGAGAGACGATGGCTGTTCACGGAGAACGTGAAGGACGTCAGGCCGATCATGCTGCGCGCCTTGCCGGGCGGACCACCCGGCTGCGGGCTGCTGTTCACCAGCAGCCGGGCCTTCCCAAGGTCCAGGAAGAATCCCGGCCCGCTGATCAACGCCCTTCACGCGTGGCTGACCGCTGGGCCACCAGCTCCGCCGGTAACGGAATCCTGGCTTCCCGGCGCATCAGATTCTGCCTGAGACGTCATCTCCGGATGCCGTAGCGCAGGCGGACTTAGTCGAGCCTTTGCCCGCGGCCTTGCGCTTGTGAGCCGCCAGCAACAGCTCAGCCGCCAATGACTGAAGTTAATTTTCTTGGGAAGTACCGGGTCATGAATGCCACGGAACCGGCCCGTAATGCGTCCGTGCTGCTCGGTTTCCGAGCTGAGAACGCCCGATCGTTCCGCGATCAATTCGAGCTGTCGATGCTCGCGACCAGGCTCGCGGACGAGGATGCCGTCCGCTACGTGACCTGGCGTGAGGACGGCCGCCCGGTCGGCATACTGCCTGTAGCGTCAGTTTTCGGCGCTAACGCCTCCGGTAAGACCAATGTGGTCAAGGCGATGCACGACATGCGTGCGCACGTCCTGCACTCCTTCCGGGCTGGAAGCCCGACGGGAGGGATCTCCCGGCAGCCGTATCTGCTCGCACCTGATGGGAACAGCAAGCCATCACGGTTTGAAGTAGACCTCGTGCTCGGCGGGATCTGCTACGAGTACGGGTTCGTCATCGATGATGAGAGCGTCCAGGAAGAATGGGCCTACCACTACCCGCATGGCAAGGCGGCTCGGATCTTCCATCGCCATGGCAGCGAAATGGAGTTCGGCGCGGCCGGACGGGCCAAAAGCCGGGCGGTTGCCGAGTTGCTGCGGCCGAACGCCTTGTACCTGTCGACAGCCGCCTCGGCCAATCACCCTGCCTTGCTCCCTCTGTACGGCTGGTTCGCGCGG
>DATELR010000057.1:0-5094 GCA_035276345.1 Streptosporangiaceae bacterium
AATGCGTAGCGCCGCCAAGTGCGCCAGCGGTCCGCGCACATGCCAGTGCGTCAGCCACCACGGCACCAGGCCTGCGACGACTCCAGGGGCGACAGCGAAGAACAGCGCGCTGCCCGCGGCTGCAGTTGGCTTGCGCATGCCGTGCCCTCACGCGTCCTGGCGGGCCGAAGCGCGACGTGCCAGATCGGCGGCGCGCCGCGCCAGCCCGGCGATCAGGCTCGCTGTCCGTTCGGGCTGGTCCAGCATCACCCACGTGCGACTGTCCTGGATCATCTCGACCTGTGCGTCGGGCAGGACGGCGGCCAGCCGGCGGGCGTGCTCGACCGGGAAGAACTTGTCGTCGGATGCCCAGGCCAGCAGCGCCGGCTTGGTAAACCCGGCCAGCTCGGCAGCGATCTGGTTCATGAACTCATCGTCCGGTAGTCCGGCGGTGAGCCGGCGCAGATCGCGTCGCACCCCCGGGTCGGCGAAATATGCCGCGACCCACTGGTCGATCATCTCGTGCGGCAGCTCGGCATGCGTGAGCCAGCCGAAGGCGGTCGGCAGCGAGCGAAGCTGCCTGGACTTGAGCATGGACAGGAGCGGCGTCAGCGCGCCGGCTCGCGCGGCAGCGATAAGCGGCCGGAACGGTTTCGGCGGAAAGTTGTCGAATGCGTCGCCGGTGGCAAGCACCAGCCCGCCGAGCCGCGCGCCGTGCCGCGCCGCGACTACCTGCGCGACCGCCGCGCCGCTGTCGTTGCCGACCAGCGTGACGTCACGGAGATTCAACGCGTCGAGGAAGCCGGCGACCAGGCGGCCGAGTCCGGCTGGCGTGAGGTCGGCGTCCGGCCGCATTGCCGCCGGATGCGCGCCGAAAGGCAACTCGGGCACGAGGCAGCGGAACTCGCCCTCGAGCAGCCGGACGACCGGGTCCCATAGGCAGCCGCCCATGAGGTAGCCATGCAGGAAGACGATCGGGGGACCTGTGCCGGATTCCTGGTAGTACACGGCGCCGTCGGGCAGCTCCACGCAGGAAGCGGCTGACCGGGTTATCGGAACTGACATCGCTGACATGGCTCCACCTCGCGTATCGAGTCGATAAAATACATACTGCCTGTACGAGGATTACATACAGACAGCTTGTATTTCAAGACCGGTTCGGAGAGGCCAACGAGGCGGCGAGGCACGATCAGCAGAGAGTGAGAGGCGTATGACCCCGACCAAGCACGATGTGCGATCCGAGGCGACCCGGCGCCAGCTCGTGAGCGCTGCTCGTGCCCTGTTCGGTGCGCGGGGCTTCGCCGACGTTGGCACCGAGGAGATCGTGCGGACTGCGGGGGTGACACGCGGCGCGCTCTACCATCAGTTCCGCGACAAGGCTGACCTGTACGCGGCGGTAGCCGAAGAGGTCGAAGCTGAGATCGCCGGGCGCATCGCAGCGGGCGTGGCAGACATGACAGCCGACTCCTTGCAGGTTCTGCGGGCGGGTGCGCGGCTCTTCCTGGATGCCTGTTCCGAGCCCGAAGTGGAGCGGATCATCCTGCTTGACGCCCCTGCCGTCCTGGGCTGGGAGGCGTGGCGTGACCTCGCTGGCCGCTACGGTCTGGGCCTGGTGGAGCTCGCGCTGCAATCGGCGATGGACGCGGGCGCGATCGTTTCCCAGCCCGTCGTGCCGCTGGCTCATGTCCTCGTCGGGGCGCTTAACGAGAGCGCGCTTTACATCGCTCGCGCAGAGGACCCGCCTGCAGCGCGGGAGCAGTGCGCGGCCATCTTCGACAGGATCCTCAGCGGCCTCACGCCAGACGCCTGAACGGCCATCCGACGCCGATCACAGTGATTCCGATCAGCGCTGCGGTCAGCTGCCGGCAGTCTCGGCCAGCAAACCTGCCAGCTCGGCGGGACGGGTGAACATCGGCCAGTGGCCGGAGTCGATGTTGACGTAATCGATGTGCCGGACCTTGGCAAGTTCAGGCACCTCGCCGCCCTCGATCCACTCCCGCGCTTCCGCCGGAGAGAACTCGGGACAGATCAGTGTGATCGGTATGTCGTACCGGCGCTCGTCTCGCAGGTGCACGATGGCCTTCGCGACGCCCTCCGGAACGGGGATCGCGGCGCCCGCGATCCGGTTGCGCTCCTGTTCGTCCAGATCAACGGAGTCAGGGCCATCGAACGGCTCCCACCCGGGGAACGGCATCCCGCCGTCTTTCATCTCGAACATGTCGGCGTATGCCGCGCCGTCACTGGACGAGAAGCCGCCGATCATCACGACCCGCGCCACCTTGTCCGGCCGGGCATCTGCGGTCATCCAGGCAAGCGTGCCGGCGGCCGAGTGCCCGACGACCACGACGTTGCCTTCGGCGGCATCGACTGCTGCCAGCACGGCCGCCTGCTGGTCGGCAAGCGTCGCCGCAGCCGGCGGCGCACCCTGACCAGGCAGCCAGACGGGTACACCCTGGTGGCCCAGCGCCTTCAGATGCGGAACGACCGCGTCCCACGCGGACCCGTCGAGCCACAGGCCGCCGATGAGGATGAAATCCATAGTTATAGCCTCCTTTTCAGAAGACCCTAGAGGCATAACAGGACGATCAACTTCCTGTTACCCGCGGCCTATCTCTAAGCTCACATGCATGACACCCAGCGTCAGCCCCGCGGCTCGCGTGCTGCAGACACTCGAGATGCTGCAACTCCAGCCTGGCACGACCGCCGACGAGATCGCTGAGCGTCTCGGAGTTACCGGACGCGCGGCCCGAAGGTACGTCGCGATCTTGCGCGAGGCCGGGGTGCCCGTCGAGTCCGCGCGCGGCCGGTACGGCGGCTACCGCCTCGGCAGGGGTGTCCGGCTGCCTCCGGTCGTGTTCACGCAGGACGAGGGGCTGGCGCTCGTGATGGCCGTGCTCGAGGGCCATCCGGCTGCAATCGGCACAGAGGAACTGGCCGGTTCAGCGCTGGCCAAGGTGATCAGGGCGCTGCCAGAGAAGGTCGGCCGCCAGGCCGCGGCACTGCGCGACAATCTCTCCGCAGCACCCGACCGCCGGTCCCGTCCGGATCCTGCGGTGACCAGCGCGCTGGTCGTCGCCGTGGCGTCGAATCACCGGGTACGGCTCCAGTACCGCAGCGTGTCGGGCGCCGAGTGGACAGAAGACGTCGACCCGTGGGCGGTCGTGGTCAGGCGCGGACGCTGGTACCTGCTGTGCCACTCCCACCTTGCGGACGCGGTGCGCGGCTACCGCGTCGACCGGGTGCGCGCGGTCGAGCACACTCGAGACCAGTTCACCCCGCCCGAAGGGCTAGACCCGGTCGCGGCGCTCGAAGAGAACCTCGGTTCAGGCTGGGAATTCCCCACCCGCGTCGTGTTCAAGGCGCCCGCCTCTGAGGTAGCTCCGTGGATCCGGGCGCCGATGGGTCGCCTCGAACCGCACGCCAGCGGATGCGTGCTGATCGGCACCACCAGCAATCCGCCGATGTACGCGCAAGAGTGGCTGGCGCCCATGCCGTTCGCCTTCCGCGTCGAGGGCTGCGAGGAACTCCGGGCCGCCGTCGCAGCTTTCGCGGCGCGATGTGCCGCCGCGGTCGCAGAGCAGCCCGAGGAGCCCGCCTGATGCGCTGCCGCATCGGCGTCACTGATGCCGCCGGGTTCAGAAAGATTTCTGCTCATGAGCTATGCGGATCGGCGCTCGGCAGAGTTAGAGGATTGTGAGCGACTAGCAGACGGACTTCGCGGAATTCTTCCAGGCAAGCTGGGAGCCCTGCCTGCGCGCGGTACTCGCAGTAGCGGGCAGCCAGCAGCTGGCAGAAGACCAGGTCGCCGAGGCGTTCGCGAAGGCCTGGATGTCGTGGCGGAAGGTCCGCCGTCATCCAGCGGCGCAGGCCCGTGCCCCCGGCACGATCCGGACCGCGTCGTTCACGCTGGCGAGCAACTCCAATGGCACCGCCACGCTGACCATCAGCCCGGCGGAGCTGCTCGACTCCGCGGCCCTGCAGAGGGACCTCGCGCAATACGGCATCCCGGCAAAAGTCACTAGGGGCAGTCTCTGCACCTCGAACCCCGCACCGGTCGGCTTCTCGCAGGTCGTGTCGACCAATCCGTCCGGCGAGGCTACTCTCACGCCCGTTGCGCAACCCACGATGATGATCGATCCGTCGGCCATCCCGCGGGCACCGAGCTCAGCATCGGCAACTTCCAGCTCACCTCGGGCCAGTTCGCCGACCAGCAGCAGGCCGACATCCTGCTCATCGACAGCAGTTCATACACCTGCAGCAGCACCCCGCCTGACCCAAACAGCCTGCCTGACGGCTACGGCGAGTCTGACGGCATCGGGTTGCTTTACGGGGGCCCCGGTCCAGCTGGGTCGTGATCGGTCCGCCAGCGCTGTCGACTTTCGGTATTGCGCTGGCCCGCCACCGGACTGTAGACGTGGACGCCTCAGCGTGTGAAGGAGGCGGCTATGGCTACAGTCCGGCTGCGCGACATTCTGAGTTCCGCTGACCGCGCCACGGTCATGGGCTTGCGCCTCGGCCCCGGTCAGGATCGGTACCTCAACTCGATCGACGACATCTTCGCCGAGGCCGATGATGAGCAGCGTGCGATGCCGCACCCGTGGGCCGTGCACGACGCGGAGACCGGCGAGCTGGTCGGCTTCACGATGATCAGCGACAACATCCCGCAGCCGATGGACGACGATCTCGTCGGGCCGTACTTCCTCTGGAAACTCTTCATCGACCATCAGTTCCAGCGCCGTGGCTACGGCGCGGCGACGATCGACGCGGTCGTGGACTATCTCGCGACGCGGCCCGGCGCCGACGTGCTTTACACCAGCTGCTCGGATGGTCCCGGCTCGCCGCGCGACTTCTATCTCCGCTACGGCTTCACCGACACCGGCCGGGTCATGTGGGGCGAGAACGTCCTCGCGCTCGACCTAACGCCGCGGGGGTGATCAGCGCCCTTAAGGAAAGGTTTCCTCGTATCATCGGGTTGCCTTTTCCGACCTGGGAAGGAATGCCTGATGCCTGCCCCCATCATCAGCGCCCTCTGGACCCGATTCACCAGTGTCAGGCAGTGGCTCGTCTGAGCAGGTCAATGATGATCTGTTGTTCGGCTTTGGCAGCAGCTGACCC
>DATELR010000058.1:0-18762 GCA_035276345.1 Streptosporangiaceae bacterium
AATGAAAGGTCCAGCTGCCAGGGAGCAGCAACGGGCCGGTCGCCGGGAGCCCGCAGCGGGCCGCGAACTGCCACACCGGACCCCAGCTCTCGGTGAGCAGTGCCGCCCCAGCCGCGGTGACGGCAGGGCCGAGGCCGCTGAGCTGGCTGAGAGGTCCGGCCGCGGCGATCGCGGCGGCGGCCGCGCGGCGGTCCTCGCTGTTAGCCGGCGGGCGGATCCGGTCGAGCGGGCCGACTTTCGGGAAGTGGACGAGCGGGGCGCTGACGGGCAGCCCGGCCCTCTTCCTCGCGATGTCGGCGGCCTCCTCCAGGCCACCGAGCTCGTCGACCAGCTTGTTCTCGTGCGCGTCCGCGCCGGTCCAGACCCGGCCCCTGGCCAGCTCGTGCACGCGCTCGGCTGACAAGCCGCGGCCTGCCGCCACCTTGCCGGTGAAGTCGGCGTAGATGCGGTCCAGCCAGGCGTCGACGATCCGCCAGTCATCGCTGGTGAATGGCTTAGATGTGGAGAACATCGCGGCGTGCTCACCGAGCACGATCGAGTCGGTCGTCACCCCGGCCTTGCCGAGCAAGTCGCTGACCACAGGCTTGCCGCTGATCACGCCGATCGATCCGGTCACAGTTCCGGGCTGGGCCACGATGGCGTCGGCGGCCATCGAGATGAAGTACCCGCCTGACGCGGCCACGTTGCTCATCGAGACGACCACGGGCTTGCCGGCATTGCGAGCCCTGACCACCTCGCGCCAGATCGCGTCGGAGGCGACGTAGGACCCGCCAGGGCTGTCCACCCGAAGCAAGATCGCCTTGACGTGCGGATCGTTGGTCGCCGCGCGGAGTGCGGAAGTGATGCTGTCCGAGCCCATCGCGTTGCCGGTCAGCGGGCTGCGGCCGTTCTTGCCTCGCCTGATTGCGCCGGTCGCCTGGATCAGCGCTACGGAGTCCTGGCGCGGCGAGGTGAGCTGCTTGGCGCGGTTCGCGAGCTCCTTGGACCGGTGGTAGCGGCCCACGTACAGCAGCACCGGGTCGTTGCCGACCTGCTTGCGAACGGAGTCGTAGACCTCGTCCCGGTAGCCGAGCGCGTCAACGAGGCCGGCTGCCAGCGCTTGCTCCGCCAGATAGGGCCCGCCGTTGACCAGCTCGCGCGCCTTGTCTGCCTGGATCGATGAGCGTTCTGCGACTGCGGCGATCAGCTGCTCGGTGACCGAATTTGCGATCCGCTCAGTCGCCTCACGCGATGGGCCAGAGAAGCCCTGCTCGGTCAGCTGCTCGGCCGCGCTCTTGTACTCATGCCGGGCGCCCACCTCCAGCTGGACGCCGAGCTTGTCGAGCGCGCCACGGAGGAACGCCCGCTCGACGGCCAGGCCGGTTAGGCCGACGTCGCCTGAGGGCTGAAGGAAGATGGTGTCGAAGGCCGTCGCCAGGTAGTACGGCACGTTGCCGGCCGAGAACTCGCCGAACGTCTCGGCCCAGGCCCAGGTCGGCTTCCGAGCTGCTCGCAATCGCTTGACCGCCTCGCGCAGCTCCTGCACTATGCCCAGCCCGATCGGCTTGCCCCCCAGCTTGACGACCAGTGCCTTGACCCGGTCGTCCGTCCTGGCCGTGCGCAGCGCAGCGAGGATGTCGGAGACCATCGGCTGGTGCCTGGTCATGATCGCGGACAGCGGATCTGGCGGCCTGGTCTCGATCACCCCCTCGGTGAGATCGAGCTCCAGGATCAGGGGCGCGGTTCGCTGCCTGGCGATTTTGCCGAGCGGACCTGCCAGCGGACCGGTGAGCGTGTCGGCGATGGTTTCTGTCAGGGACCCAGTCAGCGGCGATTCCATGGACACAGCCTAGGTCGGACGCCTCGATCGCGGGGGACGCGGGCTTTCGGTCTGCGGCCGGAGCTTTGTCGGCTATGGGGAGGCGCCACTGTCGGCTATGGGGAGGCGCCACTGTCGGCTATGGTCAGCAGCAATGACCGTGCACGATGGGAACGGCTGGACCCGGTGCGGCCGCGGTCATCGGCACTGGGGCCGGCATGGCGCGGCTGGGCTCTTGCTTGCCTCAACCGATCAGTCCGGTCAACCGGCCGTGCTGCTGCAGCAGCGAAGCTGGTGGGGGAGCTATGGCGGATCCTGGGGACCGCCGGGCGGAGCCAGGGACAGTCATGAATCGGTGGTTCGGGCAGCCTTGCGCGAGGCAATCGAGGAATGCGCGATCGACCCGCGCCCGGTCAGGGTTCACGGCGTGCTCCGGGACGATCATGGCGGCTGGACGTACCGGACGGTCTTGGCCAACGCCGCCTTTCCGTTGGCGGCAGCCGCCGTCAGCGAGGAGACCAGCCATGTCGCGTGGGTGCCGGTTGCCGACGTCGAGCGGCTCAGGCTGCACCCCGGATTCGCGGGGCAATGGG
Organism: Streptosporangiaceae bacterium; assembly: GCA_035276345.1. Taxonomy (GTDB): domain Bacteria; phylum Actinomycetota; class Actinomycetes; order Streptosporangiales; family Streptosporangiaceae; genus Chersky-822. Next base: position 2,392 of record DATELR010000058.1, read on the forward strand.
CCTCGCTGCGTGCGGCGTTGACTCCGCTGACGATCGTCGTCGATGCCGCCAACGTGATCGGCTCAAGGCCCGACGGCTGGTGGCGAGACCGGCCAGCGGCGGCGCGCCGCCTGATCGACACCATCAGCGGGCTGGCGAAGACCGGAGTCGTGAGCTTGCCAGAGTCGGTCGACGTGCCTTCGCTTGAGAGATGGTTCCCGAGGTTCGTCGTCGTGCTGGAGGGAGCCGCTGGCGCTGCGGCGCCGTCTGAAGACTCGGCCGGTGTGCGGGTCGTGCGGGCGAAGGGTTCGGGCGACGACGAGATCGTCAGGCAGGCCGCCGACGTGGCCGGCCCATGCCTGGTCGTCACGGCAGATCGCGAGTTGCGCGCGCGGTGCGAGTCAGCCGGCGCGGCGGTAACCGGCCCGCGCTGGCTGCTTGACCAATTCTGAGTCAGCTGCTCAGGATGGGACAGGTCAGTCGTCGCTCTCCTGACGGATAGCTTGACCGATTGCGGCGGCTGCTTCAGGGTGCAGATGATGCAGCAGCGTGTGCACCTCCTTGAGCAGCGTCAGCCGCTCGGCGTCGATCTTCTGCCGCCTGCGGCCCTGGCTCACGAGGTGCAGCGTGCCGCCAGCGGCGATGCAGGCGCCGATGTCGCTGGTGACGTTCGTGTAGTTGCCGCCAATCAGCTCCGATTTCGCGCTGACCGCGATTCCCAGAAGCGGCAGCACGATCAGGTAGACGCCGAGTGCCATCAGCCAGACGATGTGCGGCTTGCTGGACAGGATCCGCGGGACCCATTGGAGCGCCCGGTTGAACCAGGAGCCCGTGTCGTCGGCGAGATCGGTAACTGACATGGACGGCCGCGTTCTGGAGTGCGTGGCGGCAGATGGATCTTGGTGGTCACGCGCGAAGGAAGCGATGCCATGGTGCGGCGCGTGGCCGGTCGGCTTCTCACCGGCTGCGGACATGCTGACCTCCTGGGGGATGTTGCGGGGGAGTGAATTGTTCTGCTGCCTAGGCGACCTGGAATGATCGCTTGGCGAGGCCTAGCCAGTAGCCAGTGATGGTGGTGACTGGGACGGGACCGTCCGAGGCGCCGAGCGTCACGAACAGCGGGGCGAAGTGCTCGGTAGTCGGGTGTGCGTACCGGGCTCCCGGCGCCTGACGGAACGCCGCCAGCGCGTCGACGTCGCCGTGGTCGAGCGCTTCGGCCGCCCAGTGGTCGAATTCTGTGGACCACCCTGGTGGCGGTGCGTCGAACCGGAAGTCGCGCAGGAATGGCAGGCCATGGGTGAGGAAGCCGCTGCCCATGACCAGCACGCCTTCGTCCCGCAACGGCCGCAGCGCCGAACCGATCCTCAGCAGCCTGCCGGGGTCGAGGGTAGGCATGGAGATCTGCAGGACCGGGATGTCGGCGTCCGGGTACATCACCGTGAGCGGCACGTAGGCACCGTGGTCCAGCCCGCGGTCAGGGGCGTCCGCCACTGATTCGATGCCTGAGAGCAGCCCGCGGATCTTGGCCGCTAGGTCGGGCGCTCCCGGAGCCGGGTAAGTGGCCTGGTAATAGCGCTCGGGGAAGCCCCAGAAGTCATAGACCAGTGGCGCCGCGTTGGCGGTCGCGCCAATCGTCAGCGGCGCCGCCTCCCAGTGCGCCGACACCACCAGAATCGCGGCCGGCTTCGGCAGTGCGCCGGCCCAGGCGGCCAGTTGCGTCGTCCACAGCGGATCATCAACCAGCGGCGGCGCGCCGTGGCCGAGGTACATGGCCGGCATTCGGCTGCCGTCGGCGCCGGCGGCTGCCCGTTCCGCGACGTGGGCGGCTGCGTCCTCCGGCACTGGCTCGTGCTCCGGCAGGTCCGACTTGAGCTGCTCATCCATGGCTGCCCTGCTTTCCTCACGCGGCCCCTGACAGTGACGGTAGCGCCTGCCGGATCCATGATCGCCCGATCGGGCTCGGCGCCGCGTGGAGGCCCGGACTGACAAGCCCTCGCGGGGCGTGATTGTGCTGGCCGGGAGGGAAGGCAAAGCAGAACGACGAGTACAAGCGGTACTGGAACCGCGACCGGACGCTGAACAAGCAGAAGCTCTGGACGCGGATGACCAATAACATGATCGCTCTCCAGAAGGCTTCTGGTGAGCGCCATCCGCTGATCCGGCTCGATGAGACCAATACGCCGTGGGACAACCACCGCAGGAACTGGTTCAGGCTGATATCGCAGTGGTTCGCCACCCACAACGACCGGCGGCCAGCGCGGATACTGACTTACTGGAACCCCGATGCCGGCCATACCAATGGCGGGCTTTCAGGCCCGTGGCCGCCAAGCCGGCAAGTCGTCAACATTCTTCGTCTCCTGAGCCTGGCCTACCGCTGACGCCCGCTGAAGTGCTGCTCGGCGGGCTTCGCATAGAGCTCAATGTCATGAACGGCCGAAGTGCGTCACACTGACAGCGTGTTCGCAGTACGTCGGGCAAGCCTTGTGGCCGCGGTCGCAGCCGCTGTCCTGAGTGCGAACGCCTGCTCGCCAGCACCAGTGTGTGCGTGTCCGGCACCTCAACTCCCGTTCAAGCTGACGTTCACCACCACCATCAAGGGGCGAACCGCTTCGACCACTGCGTACGAGCGACCACCTCATTTCGATGTGCAGTCGGGTCGGCTGCTGGTCATCGACGTGGTAGTGACGGTGCCGAAGCGGGCCCGAGTGTCAGCGCTGTGGCTAGGCATTTCGACCGGCCTGATTGGCTACAGCCAGAAGAGCCGCCGTCCCCTACTTCACCCGATCCTGGCCCATCCGCGCGGCGTGCTCACGGCAGGATCGCATTCGTTCAGGCTGCACTGGCGTGTCCCGGCGAAAGTTCGACGCGGGAGGCGCTTCTACCTAGTCGCCAACTGGGCCACGTTGCAAGCACAGACCTCGAGTGTGGCCGAGTACGTCGCCAGCCTCGTGGTGCGTCGAGCGCGTCGGTCATGATCCCGGAGGATTGTGGTTGCTGCAGGACCCGCAATCCTTCCAGATCAAGCAGTGGGGCTGCGGCCGGGGCGCGCTCGGCGGGCGGGGTCGTGGACGAGCCAGACGACGGCGAGCGGGGGGACGGTGAGAACGGCGGAGGCTGGCCTGCCGTGCCAGGGCACGTCGGTCGCCTGGACCTGGCCCATGTTGCCGACGCCGCTGCCGCCGTAGTTGGTCGCGTCGGAGTTGATCGCCTCGCGCCAGCGCCCGGCGACCGGCAGGCCTAGGCGGTAGTCGTAGTGCGGGTCGCCCGAGAAGTTGGCGATGCAGGCCACGGCCGGAGCGCCCTCGGCGAAACGCAGGAACGAGATCACGTTGCCGAACGCGTCGTTGGCGTCGATCCAGCTGAACCCGGCCGGCGAGAAGTCCTCCCGCCAGAGCGGCTCGAGCTGGCGGTAGGCAGCGTTCAAATCGCTGACCAGCTGCTTCAGGCCCTCATGAGCGGGAGCCTTCAGCGCATCCCAGTCCAGGCCGCGCTCCTGCGACCATTCGCTGCGCTGACCGAACTCCGAGCCCATGAACAGCAGTTGCTTGCCCGGATGCGCCCACATGTAACTGAACAGGGTGCGCAGCGTGGCGAACTTCTTCCAGTCATCCCCTGGCATCTTGCCGAACAGCGATCCCTTGCCGTGCACGACCTCGTCGTGTGACAGCGGCAGCGCGAAGTTCTCGCTGTAGGCATACATCATCGAGAACGTGAGCTCATTGTGGTGGTAGCGCCGGTACACGGGGTCGTGCGCGAGGTAGGAAAGCGTGTCGTGCATCCAGCCCATGTTCCACTTCAGGCCGAAGCCGAGGCCGCCAAGATGCACCGGCCTGGTGACGCCGGGCCACGCGGTTGACTCCTCGGCGATCATCACGATTCCGGACGCGCGCTTGTAGCACGTCGCGTTGACTTCCTGCAGGAACGAGACCGCGTCCAGGTTCTCGCGGCCGCCGAGCACGTTCGGCGTCCACTCGCCGGCCTTGCGCGAGTAGTCGAGGTACAGCATCGATGCGACCGCGTCCACCCGCAGGCCGTCGATATGGAACTCCTCGAGCCAGTAGACGGCGTTCGCGACCAGGAAGTTGCGCACCTCGTTCCGGCCGAAGTCGAAGATCAGCGTTCCCCAGTCCGGGTGCTCGCCGCGACGCGGGTCGGCGTGCTCGTACAGCTGCGTGCCGTCGAACTTGGCCAGCGCCCAGTTGTCCTTCGGGAAATGGGCGGGCACCCAGTCCACGAACACGCCGATGCCCGCCTGGTGCAGCCGGTCGATCAGGTACCTGAACTCATCCGGCGTGCCAAACCGCGCCGACGGAGCGTAATACGACGTCACCTGGTAGCCCCAGGATCCTCCGTACGGATGCTCGGCGACCGGCATGAACTCGACGTGGGTGAAACCGTTCTCCTTTACATACTGAACAAGTTCTTCCGCCAACTCGCCGTACGACAGGCCAGGGCGCCACGAACCAATGTGAACTTCGTAGATGCTCATGGGCCCGCGGAGCGGATCACGATCGGACCTGGCGGCCAGCCAGTCCTTGTCGGCCCATTCGTAGCCGGAATCGAAAATGACCGAGGCCGTGGCTGGCGGAGCCTCTGCCAGCGCCGCCATCGGGTCGGCCTTGCGGTGCCAGCTGCCGTCCTGGCCGCAGATCTCGTACTTGTACCTGGCGCCTGACCCGACGTCCGGCAGGAACAGCTCCCAGACCCCCGAGCCGCCGAGCGAACGCATCGGATGTGCCCGGCCGTCCCAGTGGTTGAAGTCGCCGATTACGCGAACGCCGCGCGCGCTCGGTGCCCAGACCGCGAACGAGGTGCCGCCGAGGTCGGGCCGCACCCGGGCGCCGAGGACCTTCCACAACTCCTCGTGCCTGCCTTCGCCGATCAGGTACAGATCCATCTCGCCGAGCGTCGGGAGATGGCGGTACGGGTCGTCGCTGAGCAATTCCGCGGCGGCCTCGCCGTAACTGACTGCGATCTGGTAGCCGTCGGCAGTGCCAGCCGGCGGCACCGTCGCAGAGAACACGCCCTCGTGCACGTGCTGCATCGGGTACCTGGTTCCGTCAGGCAGCACGACCTCCACCGACCTGGCCAGTGGCCGGAGCGCGCGCACCACCGTGCCTTCCGGCGTCTCGTGGGCGCCGAGAACCGAATGTGGGTCGTGGTGCTGCCCGGCGAGGATACGGTCGATCACTTCGTGGCTGATCGGATCGACGGCTGTCGTCATCTGCTTGCCTCCGCGATCGCGGCGAGCGGTATCGGCAGCCAGTCAGGCCGGTGCCTGGCCTCATAGACCGCCTCGTAGACCGCCTTCTGAAGGGTCAGCGCGCGCAGCAGCGGGCCGCTTGTCCGCGGATCGCTGCCCATGATGTCCGCATACCCCGCGCAGAACGCGTCCTGACATTGCCGCACCCAGTCAGTTGCGACCGCCGCCAGGTGCGGGTCGTCAGGATGCCGGAGCGCCTCGTGCCTGGCGGCGTAGTCGAACGACCTCAGCATGCCGGCGACGTCACGCAGTGGCGGCGCGAACGCCCTGCGGCGGGCGAGCGGCACCGATGGCTCGCCTTCGAAGTCCAGCACGACCCAGCGCCTTGCGGTGCCGGCACCGTCGGTGCCGAGTACCTGGGCCAGGTGGTAATCGCCGTGGATGCGCTGGACGGTGACCTCATTGCCTGGCTCGGTCAGGCTCGCGTAGCGAGCGCGGACGGCGTCCTCGTGCCCGCGCAGTTCTGGCACGACGCGAACTGCCTCGGTGAGTTCGGTTGTCATCGCCTCGACCAGGTCGGCAAGGGCCGCCGCGGACAGCGCGCTGCTGCCGAACGCGGCTGCCAGTTCGGCGTGCAGCCGCGCCGTTGCCTCGCCGAGCAGCCTTGCCTCGCCTTCGAAGTCCGGTTCAGGCTCATGCAGGCTGGCGGTCGCCAGCGACCAGCCGTCGGCCGAGTCCGCGAAGAAGACCGACAGGATGGCCAGGACTGATGACTCAGAGTCGGTTATCTGCACAGGGCTTTCCTGCGCGGTATCCGCCACCGCCGTGTTACCCGCCACGGGCGTCCTCTGCCCAGAGCCGGTTAGCTCAATCCAGCCGAGCGGTGCGGCGACGAGCTTGGATCCGCGCTGTGCCAGGGCGCCCGGCACCTCCAGGTCGGGATGGTGACCGACGAACGGCCGGCGTAGCAGCTTGAGTATCGCCTGGTTGCCGAACACCACGCTGGTGTTGCTCGCGAGCGCGGGAAGGGCGCGCGCCGGGGCGCTCACGTCGATAGCTGCTCCCGGTTCGGTGCCGAACCGCAGCGGCCCGGCCTCCCGTCCGGCAGCGATGCCGTTGAGCAGCATCGCGGTCAGCTCCGGGTCGGCGGCGGCGTCGTAGGCGACCCTGCCGTCGGGCAGCGCGCCGATGCGCGCGGCAGTCAGCGCGGCGGGCAGTGACGCCCTGATGCCGACCGGAACCTGGTACGTGACCGCCTTGCTGCCAACCCAGGCATCGACCATGAGATGCACCAGCCCGGGTTCCTGATCAGCCAGCGTGACCTGCGACTTTATGTCAATCCGGCCAACTTCAGACCCGCTCCCGGCGAACCAGCGCTGCGCGGGAAGCCAGGCCGCCAGCAGATCGGCGAGGGGTTTCTGGGTCATCACATGAGTCAAACATCCGGGCTCACCGTGACGTTCTTCCGGGTGCGGCGATTGGTCGGCATCCGCCGATCGCAGCGTCGTTTTCTAGCCAGCCGGCGGCTGCATCACGAACCAGTAGAAACCGTGTCCTGGCAGCGTAAGCAGGTAGCTGAGCTCGCCGACCGGCGGAAACGCAACCCCGCCCATGCACTCGACCGGTGTGTAGCCGTTGAACCTGGACAGGTCGAGTTCGACCGGCTGCGGGAACCTGGACAAGTTGTTGACGCACAGGATCGGGTTAGCTTCGGCGCCGTCCGGCTTGCTGTCCCCGTATTCCCTGATGAATGCCAGCACGCTTGGATTCGAGCTGGTCAGCTCGGAGTAATCGCCGAGTCCGAACACGGGGTGCCGCTTGCGGATCCCGATCACCCTGCGGGTCCAGTGCAGCAGCGAGCCGGTGTTGCGTTCCTGGGCCTCGACGTTGATGGCCTGGTAGCCGTAGATCGGGTCCATGTTCGGCTGGAGGTAGACCCGCTGCGGGTCACCGCGCGAGAAGCCGCCGTTGCGGTCAGGAGTCCACTGCATCGGTGTCCGCACGCCGTCCCGGTCACCGAGCCAGATGTTGTCGCCCATGCCGATCTCATCGCCGTAGTACATGACCGGTGAGCCAGGCAGCGACAGCAGCAGTGCGGTGAACAGCTCAAGCTGGTCACGGTCGTTATCGAGCAGCGGAGCGAGCCGGCGCCTGATCCCGATGTTCGCCTTCATCTTCGGGTCTTTGGCGTACTCGGCGTACATGTAGTCGCGCTCGTCGTCTGTAACCATCTCGAGCGTCAGCTCGTCGTGATTACGCAGGAAGATGCCCCACTGGCAGCCGGACGGGATCTTCGGGGTCTTGGCCAGGATCTCCGAGATCGGGTAGCGCTGCTCCCGGCGCACGGCCATGAAGATCCGCGGCATCAGCGGGAAGTGGAACGCCATGTGGCACTCGTCCCCGCCGACCTCCGGGTCGCCGAAGTATTCGACGACGTCGTCTGGCCACTGGTTGGCCTCGGCCAGCAGGACCCGGTCCGGGTAGAGCCGGTCCACCTCGGCCCTGACCCGCTTGAGGTACTCGTGGGTTTCCTTGAGGTTCTCGCAGTTGGTGCCCTCGCGCGCATAGAGGTACGGCACCGCGTCCAGCCGGAATCCGTCGATGCCGAGGTCGAGCCAGAACCGCAGCACCTCCAGCATCGCGTCCTGTACCAGCGGGTTCTCGTAGTTCAGGTCGGGCTGGTGGTAGAAGAACCTGTGCCAGTAGTACTGGCCGCGCACCGGATCGAACGTCCAGTTGGACTGCTCGGTGTCCACGAAGATGATCCGGGCGTCCGGGTACTTGTCGTCGGTGTCTGACCACATGTAGAAGTCGCCGAACGGTCCGTCCGGGTCCGACCTGGACGCCTGGAACCACGGGTGCTGGTCGCTGGTGTGGTTCATGACCAGATCGGCGATCACCCTGATGCCGCGCTTGTGCGCCTCCTCGACCAGTTCCACGAAGTCGCCGATGGTGCCGAAGTCAGGCAGCACCGCGGTGAAGTCGGAGATGTCGTAGCCGCCGTCGCGCAGCGGGGAGGCGTAGATCGGCAGCAACCAGAGGCAGTCGATACCGAGCCACTGGAGGTAATCGAGGCGGGAGATCAGCCCGCGCAGGTCCCCGGTGCCGTCGCTGTTGGAGTCGTGGAAACCGCGGACCAGAACCTCGTAGAACACGGCGTGCTGGTACCAGCGCGGGTCACGTGGCTTGTCGAAGGAGAAGGAGTTGGGCACGGGTTCATTGCGAGCCGCAACGCCGGGCAGGAAGGGGGTCGGCGCGAGGGTACCGTGCGGCGCTGATTCCGGCTGGGCCAAGGCGAGCTCCTACTGATGCTTACATTTCCTGCTGTCGTCTCTGGCGGGGCTACACGGCGCGAATCGCACTGCGTATCAAACGGGTATCCCGGCAGCGTCGTCGGGCCCTGCGCTCTGCGCTCACATCCACTGTATTGTCGCCGTATTGTGCCTAATCCACACTCTGATGGGAAGGCCGGGAGCTGCTAGGTCAGCTCGCCTGGCTGGTCGGCGGTAACGCTAAAGATATGCGCCGGCGAGCGTGCCGGGTCCAGGCGGACGTAATTGGCCTCGCCCCAGCGATAGGACTCACCGCTCAGCTCGTCGGTCACCGTGAATCCGGCGCTGACATCGAGGTCGAAGGCGGCCCTGTCCAGCCAGATGGTAGCCTCGCGCGGCTGGTGAGGGTCGAGGTTTACGACGACGATGACGGAGTCTGCCGCGGAGGCGCCGTCTGTCTTCGAGACTGTCTTGGAAAAGCACAGAATCTCCGGCCGGTCGGGATAATGGAATCGCAGGTTCCGGAGCTGAGAAAGCGCCGGATGTGATCGCCTGATTGCATTTAGCTGCCGTATGAAAGGCGCAATGCTGACCTTCATCCGCTCGGCCAGCGCCCAGTCACGCGGACGATACTGATATTTCTCCGAATCCAGGTACTCCTCACTGCCTGGCCTGAGCGGCGTGTTCTCGCAGAGCTCGTAGCCCGAGTAGACGCCCCATGACGGGGACAGCATCGAGGCCAGCACTGCCCGCACGGCGAACGCGGCGGGGTTGGCATGCTGCAGGTAGCCGCCGAGGATGTCGGGCGTATTGACGAAGAAGTTGGGCCGCATGTAGGCGGCCGCTGGCCCGGAAAGCTCGGTCAGATACTCCGTCAGTTCGGCCGCCGAGTTGCGCCAAGTGAAATAGGTATAGGACTGGTGAAAGCCGATCTGGGCCAGCGCGTGCATCATCGCCGGCCTGGTGAATGCCTCGGCCAGGAAGATCACGTACGGGTCGGTCTCGGCGATCTCGGCAAGCAGCCGCTCCCAGAACGGCAGCGGCTTGGTGTGCGGGTTGTCCACGCGGAAGATCGTCACGCCGTGGCTGATCCAGTGCCGCACGATCCGCAGCACCTCGGCGTAGATCCCCTCTGGATCGTTGTCGAAGTTCAGCGGGTAGATGTCCTGGTACTTCTTCGGCGGGTTCTCTGCGTACGCGATCGACCCGTCAGCCCTGGTGGTGAACCATTCGGGGTGCTTAGCGACCCACGGGTGATCGGGCGAGGCCTGCAGCGCGAGGTCCAGCGCCACCTCAAGGCCGAGGCCGGTAGCCCTGGCGACGAAGTAGTCGAAGTCGGCGATCGTGCCGAGGTCCGGATGGATCGCGTCGTGACCGCCGGCCGGTGAGCCGATGGCCCACGGCGAGCCTGGATCGTCCGGCCCGGCCTGCAGGGCGTTGTTCTTTCCCTTGCGCGCCGTCGTCCCGATCGGGTGCACCGGCGGCAGGTACACGACGTCGAACCCCATGGCGGCGACGGCGTCGAGCCGCTTCGCCGCGGTCCGCAGGGTCCCCGATACCGACCGCCGCCGCCCGAGCGGGTCAACCCTGGCGCCCTCCGAGCGGGGGAAGAACTCGTACCAGGAGCCGAACAGCGCCCGCTGGCGCTGCACGAGCAGCGGGTGCCAGTCCGAGCGGGTCGTCAGCTCCCTGAGCGGGAACTCGGCGAGCGTCTCGGTGACCTCGGCGGTGAACGCGCTGCCGAGCCGGTCCACCGGTGTCCCCTTGGCAGAGCGCAAGGTCTTCGCGACGTTCCGGTAGAGATCCCGGGCGGAGCGAGCCGGGTCGGCGGGCGTCGGCTCTAGCTCCTTGGCGGCGCGGTCGAAGAGCAGGGCGCCCTCTTCCAGCATGAGGTCGACGTCCTGGCCGATCGGCACCTTGATCGCCGCGTCGTGCCGCCAGTGCGCGATCGGGTCGCCCCACGCGTGCACCTGGAAGTGCCAGAGCCCCTCGGAGGTAGGCGTGACGTCGGCGGCGTAGCGATCGGTGCCTGCCGTCAGCTCCCGCATGATCACAATTGGGCGACAATTGCCCGCCGGATCTCGGAGCACGGCGCCTGCGCCGAGCATCTCGTGGCCCTCGCGGAACACTCTCGCCGAGACAGGCAAGGTCTCGCCCACGACCGCCTTGGCGGTTCGCTCGCCGCAAGCAACCATGGGCTGGATGTCGAGAATGGGGATCCTGCCGATCACCACGAAAAGCTACCCAATCGTGTCAAGGGACATGCACGCGGCCGGCCATCGAGGCGATTGAATTTGGCTTCGAGGCGGGCTGCTGCTGCCTGACGTGCACGGGGTAGGCGTCCTCTTCGCTCCGATCACGCATTAGGGTCACACACCGTGAGAGCAATCCGCCGGTTCACCATCCACCCAGCGCTGCCGTCCGAGCTAGCCCAGCTCCGCACGCTGATGCTCAATCTGCGCTGGTCGTGGCACGAGCCGACGCGGGCGCTCTTCGCGGAGATCGACCCGGTGGCATGGCAGAGCTCAGGGTTTGACCCTGCTGGGCTGCTCGCGATGGTGTCGCACGAGCGGCTTGCCGAGCTCGCACGCGACCAGGAATTCTTGCGCAGGCTGGGCGAGGCCGTAGCCGAACTCGGTGAGTACAAGACCGGCCAGCGCTGGTACCAGCTCTCCGGCCAGGCTGATGAAGGCCCTGCGGCGATCGCGTACTTCTCGCCGGAGTACGGAATCACGGCAGCATTGCCGCAGTACTCAGGCGGGCTCGGCATCCTGGCTGGCGACCACCTGAAGTCGGCGAGCGACCTCGGCGTGCCGCTGATCGGCGTCGGGCTGCTGTACCGGCACGGCTACTTCACCCAGTCGCTGTCAGCCGAGGGCTGGCAGGCTGAGCGCTACCCGGCATCGGACCCGGCCGGGCTGCCGATCGCGCTGCTCCGCGACGCCGAGGGCGCTCCTGCGAGGGTCACTGTCGGCCTGCCAGGCGGCACCAGGCTCGCCGCCCAGATCTGGGTCGCCGACGTCGGCAGGATCCCGCTGCTGCTGCTCGACTCCTACACCGAGGACAACGAGCCCCTGCTGCGCGAGGTGACTGACCGGCTCTACGGCGGCGCCAGCGATCACCGGCTGCGCCAGGAACTGCTGCTCGGGATCGGGGGCGTGCGTGCGGTACGGACGTACTGCGCGATCACCGGCCACCCGCAGCCCGAGGTGTTCCACACCAACGAGGGCCACGCCGGGTTCCTCGGCATCGAGCGGATCAGGGAGTACCTGGCAGACGGCGCATCCTTCGCCGAGGCGGTTGAGCTGACCAGGGCGGGAACCGTCTTCACGACGCACACGCCGGTGCCCGCCGGGATCGACCGGTTCGACAAGGTCCTGATCGAGTCCCAGTTCGGGCCTGACAGCGGCGAGGCTGGATTGCCGCTCGAGCAGATCCTGGCGTTCGGCGCAGAGACCTACGACGGCGGGAGTCCCGACCGGTTCAACATGGCCGTGATGGGAATGCGCCTGGCGCAGCGCGTCAACGGGGTCAGCACGCTGCACGGCAAGGTCAGCAGGGAGATGTTCACTGGCCTGTGGCCCGGCTTCGACACCTCAGAGGTCCCGATCGGCTCGGTCACCAACGGCGTGCACGGAGCGACGTGGGTCGCGCCGGAGATCTTGCGGCTGGCAGAGAACGGTTACCAGGCGGGAGCGGCCGAATGGCTGGCCGACGAGGCTCCTGCCTGGGAGGCGGTGGCGGCCGACCCAGCCAGAATCTTCCAGATCCGGCAGCTGCTGAGGGCACGGATGGTCGCCGAGGCCCGGTCCAGGCTGCGCGCCTCCTGGCGGCAACGCGGCGCCTCGGATGCCGAATTGGCCTGGATCGCTAATGCCCTGGACGAGAACATCCTGACGATTGGCTTTGCCAGGCGGGTGCCGTCGTACAAGCGGCTGACGCTGATGCTGCAGGATCCCGGCAGGCTCACCGAGTTGCTGCTGGACCCCGAGCGCCCGGTGCAGTTCGTGATCGCCGGGAAAGCGCATCCGGCCGATGACGGGGGCAAGGCCCTGATCCAGGAGATGGTCAGGTTCACCGACAACCCGGCTGTCCGGCACCGGATCGTGTTCCTGCCCGACTACGACATGGAACTCGGCCGGACGATGGTGCAGGGCTGTGACGTCTGGCTGAACAACCCGCTGCGGCCGCTCGAGGCCTGCGGCACCTCAGGCATGAAGGCGGCGCTCAATGGCGCCCTGAACGTCTCGGTCAGGGACGGCTGGTGGGACGAGTGGTTCGACGGCGACAACGGCTGGGCCATTCCGTCGGCCGACTCGGTCGTTGATCAGGAGCGGCGGGACAGCGTCGAGGCGACCGCGCTGTACGACCTGCTCGGCAGGTCCGTGGCACCGCTGTTCTACGACAGGGGACCAGACGGGCTGCCGCGGCGGTGGCTGGAAATGGTGACGCACACGCTGCGGACGCTCGGTCCCAAGGCGCAGGCGACGAGGATGGTCCGCGAGTACACCGAGGATCTGTACCGGCCTGCAGCGCGGTCGTCCAGGGAGCTGACCGACGGGGACGGGCGGCCTTTCGAGGGAGCCGCTGCGCTTTCCGCCTGGAAGCAGCGGATTATCAAGGCCTGGCCAGGCGTCAGGATTGAGCACGTCGAATCCCACGACGGCGACCAGCACCCAGGCGCGCGCCTGGCGGTACGCGCCGGCGTCGCGCTCGGCGAACTGTCCCCTGACGACGTAACGGTCGAGGTGCTGTCGGGCCGCACCGGCGACGACGATGAGATCGCCGACCCTGCTCGCGCGCCGCTCCGCCTGGAGTCCCCGCCTGGCTCGGACTCGGTTGCCTGGTACAGCGGCGAGGCTGTGCTCGGCCAGCCAGGCCCCTTCGGCTACACCGTCCGGGTTCTGCCCCGCCACCCGCAGCTGTCGGGCCCTGCCGAGATGGGCCTGGTGGTCGTGCCGGTCGCACCGGCCGGCATGCTCAGCGGCGACCTGCGGTAACGCTCCGTCCTGCCATTTTTCTGACCGCCAAACCAGCGGTCGGCGCCGACGTTATGTGAGCGGCGGGATCACCTGCGGTGTCAGGGAAGTTGGGCCCGAAAGCGCCTGATCTAGAGGTACCTGACGCCATTGCAACAAAGACATCCACAGCGCCTAGGAAATTTGTCGTCTTGCTGGTTGGAACGCCAGCAAAGCCGAGGGACTTGTGACATCCTGTGATTCGTTGACTTCAAGGAGTAGTGCCAGCACTGGTCACTGTGAGTCACGCTCTAGTCACCAGAGGACACAACGAGAGGATCCGCAGCAGTGAGAACTCAGATCAAGCCGGACAATAGGCTCCTCACCCCTGCCGAGGTCGCGGCGATGCTTCGTGTCGACCCCAAGACTGTGACGCGCTGGGCACGGGGCGGCAAGCTCTCTTCGATCCGGACCCCCGGCGGCCACCGCAGGTACAGCGAGTCCGAGGTGCGCGGGTTCCTGAACAGCTGGCAGGGTGTCAACCTGCCGCGCGCTGTTGGTGAATAACTCAGCCGTCACTGATCTCGCGTTCGATTACGGAGGGCCTGCCCGTTTTTACGGGCGGGCCCTCCGTTGTTGCGTAGGATCGCCGGACGGCGGGGTTTGCGTGGGCAATGTCCCGCAGGAAGGGGTCGGCATGGGCGAATTCGTTCAGGTAGACGTCGATCAGGCGATCGCCACCATCCGCCTCACCCGGCCGCCGATGAACGCGATTGGCGCTCAGCTCACGGCAGAGCTCGCCGCGGCCGCCGCGGCGGTGAACGAGGACGAGCAGGTCAGGGCCGTGATCGTGTACGGCGGCGAGAAGGTCTTCGCGGCCGGAGCCGACATCAAGGAGATGGCCGACGCCGGTTACACGACGATGACGCTGACCGGCAGCCGGCTGCAGGGTGCGCTGAACGCGGTAGCCAAAATCGGCAAGCCGGTGGTCGCCGCCATCACCGGATACGCGCTCGGCGGCGGTCTGGAGCTGGCGCTCTGCGCCGACTTCCGGGTGGCGGGCGAGGGGGCGAAGGTCGGGCAGCCTGAGATCCTGCTTGGCGTGATCCCTGGCGCCGGCGGCACGCAGCGGCTGCCGAGGCTGATCGGCCCGGCACGGGCCAAGGACATCATCTTTACCGGCAGGTTCGTCTCCGCCGCAGAGGCACTCGCGATCGGCCTGGTCGACAAGGTCGTGCCTGACGGCGAGGTGTATCAGGCCGCGCGCGACCTGGTGGCAAGGTATGCCGGCGGGCCGGCCGTCGCTCTCAGGGCCGCCAAGCAGGCAATCGACGACGGGCTGGACGCCGATCTTGAGACCGGCCTGGAGATCGAGCGGCTGCACTTCGCCGGGCTCTTCGCAACTGAGGACGCGGGCACGGGCATGCGCAGCTTCGTGGAGAATGGACCTGGGAGGGCATCGTTTGCCGGTCGCTAGCCGCGGAGCAGGACAGGACGAAAGATGACACAGCCGGGTGACGCCGTCCAGGGCGAGGATGGGCTCTCCCTGGACATGGTGGCGGCGGCGCTGCGCGCCGACAGCTCGGATATCGCCATCTATGCGCAGGTGCTGACCGAGTCACTTGGCGAGTCCTTGCCCCCCGGTTGCGTGACCGTTGACCGCTCAAGGAGCATGGCCGACCGGATGCGAGACCGGCCAGGCACGGTCACGCGGGTCTCGGTCCGGCTCGGCGAGAAAACCATGACGCTCGGCGTCGAGCGAGGCGCCCCGGTAGCGGAAATTTGTCACGAGGTCCGGGGCATTGTCCTGTCTCGCAACGCGGTGCCCATCGCCGAGTGGGCTTCCGAACTCGCCAAGGGCCTTGTTGCGCACGCCAACCAGAACGCGGCGGCGGCGACTGCCCTGCGCCGGCTGGTAGCAGGAGGCTAGCGTCCCCTGGTGCGCCTAGCGCGGACGAAGACGCCAATGACCCGCGGCTCCAGCCGCGGGCAGGTGGTTTGTTATGCCAACTTTTGGGCCAGAAGGAGGTAACAACAGTCCCACGCGTCAGCCTGGCCAACCATCGGAAAGCGATTCGTAAGCTATGGGGTCATGACGGTGCAGGACACCACGCCCGAGCGCCTGGGGCGATATCGCCTGGTGAGGCGGCTCGGCGAGGGTGGCATGGGCGTCGTCTACCTGGCTGTGGACGAGTCGGGCGTGCAGGTCGCGCTCAAGGCATTGCATCCTGGCCTGGCCCAGGAGTCCAATGCCAGGCGCCGGATGAGCCGCGAGGTGGAAACCATGCGGCGGGTGCGCAGCCGGTATGTCGCCGAGGTGCTCGACGCTGACCTGGACGGCGATCCGCCGTACATCGTCACCAGGTACGTCCCAGGGCTGAGCCTCGACGAGGTGGTGGGCTCGGCGGGTCCGCTGACCGGCCCGGCACTCGCCAGGCTCGCTTACGGCCTCGCCGAGGCGCTTTCTGCGGTGCACGCGGCCGGGGTGGTGCACCGCGACCTGAAGCCGGGCAACGTGATGATCGCCGACGGCGAGCCGGTCGTGATCGACTTCGGCATTGCCCAGCTGCCAGAGACGACCAGGCTGACGCTCACCGGCATGTTCATGGGCACACCCGGTTACCTGGCTCCTGAGGTCATTGAAGGCAAGGACAGCGGTCCCTCATCGGACGTGCACTCCTGGGCGGCGACGGTGGCGTACGCGGCAACCGGGCGGCCGCCATACGGGACCGGGCCGTTCGAGACGATCTTCTACCGGATCGTGCACGGAGCCCCGAACCTGGACACACTGCCGGCGCCGCTGCAGCCGATCATCGTGGACGCCCTGTCCCGCGATCCGGCCAGGCGCCCCTCAGCCGCCGACATCGGGCCGCGGATCGCCGCGCTCGATCCTGCCCTGCTGATTCCGAGCCCGCCAGCGGCGGCCGCCCAGCTCGCCAGCGGGCCCGGCCATCTGCTG
>DATELR010000059.1:0-13686 GCA_035276345.1 Streptosporangiaceae bacterium
GACGCCTCAGCCATGAACGCATCGAGCGACGCCCGCAGCGGGGAGTACCAGAGGCCGTCGTACGTCAGCTCCGTCCACCGCTGGCTGGCGAGGCGCTTGAACCGCGCCAGGTCGCGCTCCAGGCACACGCTCTCCAGCTCCGCATGAGCGGCGATCAGGGTCATTGCCGCCGGCGCCTCGTAGATCTCCCTGCTCTTGATGCCGACCAGCCTGTCCTCGACCATGTCGATGCGTCCCACGCCGTGCGCACCTGCCACCGCATTCAGCTCAGCGATGATCTCCAGGGGCGTGAGCGCCTGGCCATCGACTGCGACCGGCATGCCGTCGACGAAGCTGATCGTGACCTGTTCGGCTGGCTTGCCGTCCGCGGGATCGCTCGTGTAGCCGTAGACGTCATCATGCGGCGCCTCCCAGATGTCCTCCAGGTGCCCCGTCTCGCAGCTGCGGCCCCAGAGGTTCTGGTCAATTGAGTACGGCGACCTGGCAGTGACGTCGATCGGCAGGCCCTTGGCGGCCGCGAACTCGATCGCCTTGTCCCTGGTCATACCGGAGTCACGAACCGGCGCGATCGGCTTCACGTCGGGCGCGAGCGCGGCCAGCCCGACCTCGAACCTGACCTGATCGTTGCCCTTGCCCGTGCAGCCGTGTGCCACCACGGTCGCGCCGTACTCATGCGCAACCCTGGCCAGGTGCTTGACGATCAGCGGCCGGGACAGGGCAGAAACAAGCGGGTACTTGTCCATGTACAGGCCGTTCGCGCGAAGCGCGGGCATGCAGTAGTCGGCGGCGAACTCGGCTCGCGCGTCGATCACGACGGCGTCGGCCGCGCCGCAAGCTAGCGCTCTGGCCCGGATCGTCTCGAGGTCCTCACCGCCCTGGCCGACGTCCATCGCAAGCGCGATGACCTCAGCACCGGTCTGCTCGGCGATCCATCCGATCGCTACTGACGTGTCGAGGCCTCCCGAGTAGGCCAGCACGACTCGCTGTGTCACTTCTCCTCCTTGTACTGCCCAGGCCCAGGGGGTTGCGGGCCATCGGCGTGAATTAAATCCGGTGCCCGGGTCTGATCGCGCCCGCCCGGCTCCGCCCTGCGGCGCCGTTCGGCCAGGCGCAGCAGGAGGTTGGCCAGGTCGTTGCCGCCATCAGGGGCGCGGGCAACAACGAGCACGGTGTCGTCGCCGGCGACGGTTCCCAGCACGGCCTGCATCGCGGTCCTGTCGATCATCGACGCCATCAGCTGGGCCGCGCCGGGCGGCGTCCGCAGCACCACGAGGTTGCCGCTCGCCTCGGCAGACAGCAGCAAGTCCCCGGCGACCCTGGCCAGCCCGGCTGCCGCGGCGTTCGCCGTGCCAGCAGCGAACCCCGACAACCCGGCGATGGTCGCCGCCGCCCGCCTGTACGCCTCGTCATCGAATGCCGGAGGAGGTGCCTCTGCCTGCTCAGGCGGCAGCGCGTAGACCAGGAAGCCGCCCGGCCCGCGCAGCCTGACCGCGCCAAGTTCGTCGAGGTCACGCGAGAGCGTTGCCTGGGTGACCCGGATCCCGACTCCCGCGAGCCGTTCGGCAAGGTCTTCCTGCGACCGCACTGGCTCGTCGGCCTGGACCAGGATCGCGGAGATTTTCGCGTGCCTGGCGGCCTTGGTGGCCGGGCTGACCCGTTCGCCGCCGCCCGGGCCGTTCGTGCCCGCTCCGTTCTGCCCGCCTGAATTGCCAGCCGAACCGGCTCCGGATGCCCGGCCCCGCCCGCCGAGGCCGGCGGCGGCTGGCCTAGCCATGTGAGCCCGCCGTGTCGAGGATGCCGGGCAGCGCATCTGTGAAGGAGATGGCCTGATCGGCGGACAACACCAGCGGCGGGGCCAGCCTGACCGCGTCAGGCTGGACGGCGTTGACGAGGAACCCGGCCTCCCGCGCCGCCCCCTCCACCAGGCTTGCCGCCGGAGCGGTCAGCGCCAGGGCCAGCCACAGCCCGCTGCCACGCACCCCGGCCAGGAGCGGATGGCTGACCGAGGCGATCCGCTCCGAGAACACCTCGCCGACCTGCGTGACATGGTCCAGCAGCCCGTCTCGTTCGATCACCTCGAGGACGGCGAGTGCTGCCGCACACGCGACGGGATTGCCGCCGAAGGTGCTTCCGTGGTCACCGCGCTGCAACCCGGTCGCCGCGGCGCCGAGGCCAATGCAGGCGCCGATCGGCAGTCCGCCGCCAAGCCCTTTGGCGAGCGTGAGGACGTCGGGCAGCACGCCAGCCTGGTGGCAGGCGAACCACGCGCCCGTCCTGCCGATCCCGCTCTGGATCTCATCTAGCACCAGGAGCGCGCCGGCGGCGTCGCACGCCGCCCTGGCAGCCTTGAGATATCCCGGCGGCGCGGGCACGATCCCGCCCTCGCCCAGGCACGGCTCAAGGAAGACCCCCGCGCAATCCGGTCCGACAGCCGCCGCCAGTGCGTCTGCGTCGCCGTAAGGAACAAACCTGACTTCAACCCCGTAGGGGCCGAACGGATCCCGGATCGAGCTCTTGCCCGTCAGCCCCAGCGATCCCATCGACCTGCCGTGGAAGCCGCCCTCGGCTGCCACGTACACAGGCCGGCCCGGGCCCTGCACCCTGCGGACGAGCTTAAGAGCTGCCTCGTTCGCCTCGGTGCCTGAGTTAGCGAAGAACACCCGGCCGGCCGCGCCAAGCAGGTCAAGCAGGCGTTCGGCCAGTGCGACCTGGCCTTCGTGCAGGTACAGGTTCGAGGTGTGGGCGAGCCTGCCGACCTGCTCGCTCACCGCCGCGACGATAGCCGGGTGCGCGTGCCCGAGCGCGCTGACAGCAATCCCGCCGAGCAGGTCGAGATACGCCGTGCCGTCCACGTCCCACACCACGCAGCCCTCACCGCGTGCTAGCGCCAGCGGCGGAGTGCCGTAGTTCGGCATCATGACGGCGCCGTAGCGCTCCTGAAGCGAACTCGTCGTGGTCGCATCGCTGCCGGACGATGCTCCCCCCGCGCCAGCCAACTGCTGGGTGCTCATGCTGCCCTCTGCTCTCCGTCAGGCACGACCATCGTGCCGATTCCTGAGTCGGTGAAGATCTCTAGCAGGACGGCATGCGGCAGCCGCCCGTCGAGCACATGCGCCTGCGGAACTCCACCGCGTACGGCAGCCAGGCACGCCTCCATCTTGGGGATCATGCCCCCGCTGAGGCCGGGCAGCATCGCGGTCAGGCCGCTCGCGGTCAGCTCACTGATCACCTCAGCGGGCCGGCCGTCTCCCGATGGCGACGCACCCGCGTCCGCCGCCTCACCCGGCCAGTTCGCGTACAAGCCAGCTACGTCGGTGAGCAGCACAATCTTGGCGGCACCGAGCGCCACGGCAAGAGCCGCCGCCGCGGTGTCGGCGTTGACATTGAGAACCTCTCCGTCGTCGCTGCGGGCGACAGTCGAGATGACCGGGATCCTGCCGTCGGCGATCAGCGCGCTCACCGCGCCAGGGTTCACCGATACCACCTCGCCCACATGGCCGATGTCCACGACGCGGCCATCGTCGGTGGTGGCGCCGACCCGGCGCGCCGTCAGCAACTGAGCGTCCTCGCCAGACATGCCGACCGCGAACGGGCCGTGCCTGTTGATCAGGCCCACCACGTCCCGGTTCACCTGCCCGGTCAGCACCATCCGCACCACGTCCATGGCTTCAGCCGTGGTTACCCGCAGCCCGGCGCGGAACGTCGACTCCATGCCCAGGCGGTCAAGGTGCGCGCTGATCTGGGGACCGCCGCCGTGCACGACGACCGGGCGGAGCCCGGCATACCTGAGGAACACGACGTCCTGCGCGAACGCGAGCCGGAGGCTCTCGTCGGTCATCGCGTGGCCGCCGTACTTGATCAGGACGACCTGGCCATGGAATCGCTCCAGCCACGGCAGCGCCTCAATCAGCGTCGCCGCCTTCGCCAGCGCGCTCGCATGCGCGTGCTGCACCGCCGGAGTCACGTCGAATACGCCGAGTTCTCGTGCACGTACTCGGCGGTCAGGTCTGTGGTCAGCACGGTGGCAGCGGACTGGCCAGCGGCCAGGTCGACCGTCACGGTCACGTCCCTGGGCCGCAGGTCCACGCCGGATCTATCTGCCCCTGCAGCGCCGTCGCGGCACACCCAGACCCCGTTGATCGCCACGCTGATCTGGTCGGGCTCGAAGGCCGCGGCGGTCGTCCCGGCTGCCGCTAGCACGCGGCCCCAGTTCGGGTCCTCGCCGGCGATCGCGCACTTGAAGAGGTTGCATCGGGCGATCGCCCGGCCGACTTCGAGCGCGTCGTCTTCCCCGTCTGCGCCGATCACGTCGATAGCGATCGCCTTCGTCGCACCTTCGGCGTCAGCGAGGAGCTGCCTCGCCAGGTCCTCGCACGCCTCCGTCAGCAGCTCGGTGAATTCGGCTGGGTCGGGCCTGACTCCTGAGGCGCCGCTGGCCAGCAGCAGGACCGTGTCGTTTGTCGACATGCAGCCGTCGGAGTCGAGCCGGTCGAAGGTAGCCCGCACCGAACCGCGAAGCGCCTTGTCAAGCTCGGTGGCGGGCAACTCCGCGTCGGTGGTGAGGACAACGAGCATCGTCGCGAGCGCTGGTGCCAGCATGGCGGCGCCCTTGGCCATGCCGCCGATCTGGTAACCGCTGCCCTGCACGGCGCAGGTCTTCGACACCGTGTCGGTCGTCATGATCGCCTTCGCCGCCGCGGGCCCGCCTGCGGCCGACGCGGACGCGGTCGCCGCGTCAACTCCGATCAGCAGCGCGTGCATCGGAAGCCGCTCCCCGATCAGGCCGGTCGAGCAGACCGCCACCTCGCCCGAGGGCACCGATAGCAGCCCCGCCAGGTGCTCCGCTGTCTGCCTGGTGTCGGCGAACCCGTCCGGCCCGGTGCAGGCATTCGCACCGCCCGAGTTGAGCACCACCGCCTGCACCTGACCGCCTGCGAGGACCTGCTGGCTCCAGCGGACTGGCGCTGCCTTGACCCGGTTCGAGGTGAACACGCCAGCGGCCGCCTTGACCGGCCCGTCGTTGATCACGACTGCGACGTCCGGGTTTCCCGACGCCTTTATCCCGGCCGCGACGCCTGCCGCGCGGAATCCAAGCGGTCCTGTGACGCTCATGGCGCTACTCCGATCGGGGTGAGTCCTGCGGTTTCCGGCAGGCCGAGCATGAGGTTCGCGTTCTGGACGGCCTGACCTGCGGCGCCCTTGCCCAGGTTGTCGATCGCGGTCACGACCGTCACCCGGCCGCAGCGCGGATCGGCGGCAGCCTGAACCTGGGCCCCGTTGGAGCCGGCCACCGCCCCGGTCGCAGGCCAGCGGCCCTCCGGCAGCAGGCAGACGAACGGCTCGCCGGCGTAGGCATCGGCGAGAACCGCGCGGACCGCGGCAGTGTCGGTATCCGGCTGCGTGAGTCGCGCCGTGCAGGTGGCCAGGATGCCGCGTGGCATCGGAGCCAGCATCGGCGTGAACGACACTGCTGCCGGCCGGGGAGGCTGCCCTGCTGACCCCCCCGCAAATGCGGCAAGAGCCTGCTCGATTTCAGGCGTGTGACGGTGCGTGCCGCCTGCCTGGTAGGCCGAGACTGAACCCATCACCTCGCTGCCGAGCAGGTCAGTGCGCTGTGACCGGCCGGCGCCTGAGGTTCCCGAGGCCGCGACCACGACCACGTCGTCGCAGCTGATCAGGCCCGCCGACGCCAGCGGAGCCAGTGCCAGGATGGCGGCCGTCGCGTAGCAGCCCGGAGCCGCGACCTGGGCTGCGTTGCGGATGTCCGCTCGAATCCCCGGTAGTTCGGGCAGCCCCGTGACCCACACGCCGGCATGTTCGCCGCCGTAGTGGCGGCTCCATGCGGCGGGGTCGGTGAGCCTGAAGTCGGGGCCGAGATCCACGATCGCGGTGTCCCCGGCGATGCTGAGTGCCATCGGAGCGGACTGCCCCGCTGGAAGCGCCAGGAAGACGAGATCGGCGGCCGCGCCCTTGGCCGCGCCGTGCTGCTCGAAAGTCAGGTTCGCCAGCAAGGGATAGCCGGCCAGGTTCGCGTGGACGTCCCCGACCTGCTTGCCAGCGCTACTGTCCGCCGTCGCCATCACCAGGTTCAGATCGGGGTGACCGGCGATCAGCCGCAGTAGTTCGCCACCGGCGTAGCCGCTCGCGCCGACGACTGCGACACGCATCGTTTCCGACCCTTCGACCCTGTTCTAAAGCCTGCGTGCGGCGCCGCACCCCCGTTTTGCTTTGCGACGCCGCACACGCTCCGGCTGCCCCACGGCCCTGCAGAACCGGCCGCTGGAATTATTATGCATCGTAATGTTTGAGTATGCAAACCGACCTGTGCTCAAACCAGGACCGCTGGCCGAACTGCCGTACCACGCGTGTCAGATCGAGCCCCGAAACCGAAGGGTTGGGCTTACCGGCAGATGTCATCAGACGGCATGATGTTGTCGCGCAGGAAGGAGCCAGCCATGCACCCCCGCAGATCGCCGGCTCAAGCGACCGGTCGCGCGCGTGCCGCGATCCGTCGCTCCGTCTGGCTCGTCGCGCTGCTCAGCGCCGCGGCGGCCGGGTGCAGCGGGCAAGGTTCCACGGCGACCAAGAGCAGGGTCATCACCTGCGGCACTGCGAAGACCGCAGCAGAAGTCCCGGTCAAGGTTCTCATCGCCAAAGGCAACGTCGCCTGCGGCACGGCCAAGGCTGTTGTGCTCGCTTACGCGCGCGCCATCCGGTCTGGGGATGCGCCGGGCAACGGCGGCGGCGGTCCGGTGAAGATCCAGGGCTGGACCTGTCAGGGATTCGCTACGCCCGTTGTGCTCCAGACCGGCAAAGCAGCCAAGTGCAAGCGAGACGGTATCGAGATCCTCGAGATTCTGCCGCCGCCTGCCTCACCCTCAGCCTCCTAGCAGAATCCGGCCGCGCTACTGACCGGACGAGGCGCTGGCAGGCGCGCTACGGAGGACGGCGCCCGTGCGTTGCTCGGCAGCCGCGACCGCAGCTTCCCTGGCGACCGCGACTTCTTCGTCGGTCAAGGTCCGGTCCGGCGCCCTGAACCGCAGCGTGTACGCAAGCGACTTGCGACCTGGCCCGACCTGCTCCCCGGTGTAGACGTCGAACAGCCGGACGTCCTCGAGCAGGGAATCGGCCTGGTCCCCGGACGCAGCGCCGGCGACAAGCGCCGCCTCCACGTCAGCGGCCGGCACGGCCTCAGGGACGACCAGCGCCACATCCTGTGTCGCCGGCGGGTAGCTGGAGATGACCGGCGCCTGGACCGCCGGCAAGCCGGCTGCCACCCGCTCGATCGCGGACATGTCGAGTTCGACAGCGCAGGTACGGGGCGGCAGCCGGAACGCCGCGATCACCCTGGGGTGCAGCTCGCCCGCGTAACCGACCGAGATCATCTCACCAGCGTCGCCTGCCTCCGCGGTCTGCCGGATCAAGAACTCCGCGCAGCGCCCTGGATGCCACGGCTCGCGCCTTGCTGCCCGGACCTCATAGGGCACCCGAGTGGTCCGCAGGACCGTGTGCGCCGCCTCGATCGCGTCGTGGAAGGTGGCCTGGCGACCGGGACCCCACCAGCCAGCTGCCTCCCGCAAGCCGGTCAGTAGCACCGCGATCAGCAAGGGCTGCTCCGGCAGTGCGTTCTCAAGCTCGGCGAGCTGAGCCGGCGCGGGGCGGCTGTCGACCGGCAGGATTGGTGCGGTCGGGCTCGGTCCGGTGCCGGTCTTCGCGCGCGCCACGTTGCCCAGCTCGAACAGCGCGAGGTCGGCGAAACCGCGCCCGGCGTTACGCACGGCCACCCGGAACAGGCCCGGCAGCAGCGAGGTCCGCATCAGCGGCTCCTCGTCCCTGATCGGGTTGGCCAGGGTGATCGCCCGCCGCCGAGCATCGTCGGCGTCGAGCTGGAGCTGGTCGAAGTCCGCGGCGGAGCCGAACGGGCTGCTGAGTACCTCGATGTAGCCAGTTCCGGCCAGGGCGTTCGCGACCCCGATGCGGAGCCGCTGAGTCGCGGTTCGGCCCTTGCCCGCAGGCGCTCGTGGCGTCTCGATCCCGATCTTCTCGTAGCCCTCGAGCCTGATCACCTCTTCGGCCAGGTCATTGGGGTCGGTCAGGTCGGGCCGCCACGATGGCGGCGTGACCGTTAGCAGTTCGCCGGCCCGCTCACCGCCTGCCGGGCCCGCGATCGCCGCAGCGCCCTCGACCAGGCAGCCGACCTCGCGAAGCCTGCTGACAACTGTCGGCGTCCCGTACCTGGCGCCGGCCACCCGGTCTGGGTGATCGGCCGGGATCACGATCTGGACCGGCGTGATCGGCACTGACGCGAGCGTGTAGCCCTCGACCGCGGTCCCGTCGCCGAGCTTGGCGAGCATGGCGGCAGCTTTCGCCGATGCGCGCAGCGGCAGCTCATAGTCGACGCCGCGCTCGAACCGCGCTGATGCCTGGCTGAACAGCCGGTGCCGGCGGCTCATCCTGGCGACCCCTGCGGCACTGAAGTGCGCCGCCTCGATCACAAGATCGGTCGAGGCCTCGCTGACCTCGGTCGCCACACCGCCCATGGTCCCGGCGAGGCTGATCGGGCCCGAGGAGTCCGTGATCAGGATGTCGTCGGGGTCAAGCGTCCGGACGACATGGTCGAGCGTCTCAAGCTGCTCACCCGGCTCGGCCCGGCGGACGACAATCGGCCCGTTCAGGTGCCGGGCGTCGAAGGCATGCAGCGGCTGGCCTAGCTCGATCATCAGGTAATTGGTCACGTCGACGGCCAGTGAGACGCTGCGCATGTCAGCCCTGGCGAGCCTGACCCGCATCGGCAGCGGCGTCGGCCTTGCCGGGTCGATCGCGTGCACCTCGCGCAGCGCGAACCGGTCACAGGCGGTCGGATCGGCGATGCTGGCCGGGTACACCGATCCAGGCGCTCCGGGCACCTCCGTCCACGATGGCAGGTCCGCGTCTGCCGGGTCCGTGTACGGCACGCCGAACGCGCTTGCCAGTTCCCTGGCCATGCCCCTGATCGACAGCGCGTGGCCCTTGTCGGGGGTCACGTTGACGTCCAGCACGACATCCCGGAGCCCGGCGTAGTCCACGAAATCCGCGCCGAGCGGCGCATCCGGCGCAAGCACCATGATGCCGGTGTGATCGTCCCCGAGCCCGAGCTCGGACGGCGAGCAGATCATGCCTTCGGACAACCGGTCGTACCGCTTGCTTACACCGATCTCGAAGCCGCCGGGGAGAACCGCACCGGGCAGCGCGAGGGGCACCTTGTCCCGCTCATTGAAGTTGACCGCGCCGCAAATCACGCTCCGCTCGTCGGCGGCGGTGGTGCCCGTCGTCACCCGGCAGTATCTGATCGGCTTCTTGAAACCAGCCAGCTCCTCGATCTCCAGCACCTGCGCCACCACGATCGCGCCGATGTCGTTCCCGACGTGCTCGATGCCCTCGATCTCCAGGCCGATGCCGGTGAGCCGCCTCGCGACCTCGCCAACGTCGACGGGCTCCGGCAGCGGCGCGTATTCCAGCAGCCAGGACAGTGGGACTAGCATGACGCCTCCGCTCCGAACGCCGACGAGAACCGGACGTCACCCTCGGTCGCGTCCCTGATGTCGCTCAGGCCGTTCCTGATCATCAGGGAGCGCTCGATTCCCAGCCCGAACGCGAAACCGCTGTACCGGTCAGGGTCGATTCCGCAGGCAATGAGCACCCGCGGGTTGACCATGCCGCACCCGGCGATCTCGATCCATCCCTGCGACTTGCAGACCCGGCAGGGCGGGGCGCCGGGTTTCGTGGATTCGCCGCGGCAGACGTGGCACTCCATGGACACGTCGGCGGACGGCTCGGTGAACGGGAAGAAGTCGGGCCGCAGCCTGGTCCGAAGCCCCTCGCCGAACATCGCCTCGACGAAAGCGGTGATCGCGCCGCGCAGGTCGGCCATGGTCAGCCCCTCATCTACCGCCAGGCCTTCGATCTGGTGGAACACGGGGCTGTGCGTGGCATCGAGCGCGTCGCTGCGGAAGCACTTGCCAGGGCTCACCACGTATAGCGGCAGCGGCCTGGTCAGCATGGCTCTGATCTGCACCGGCGAGGTGTGGGTGCGCAGAACCATGCCTGATCGGGATTTGCCGCTCGAGTCAGCGATGAAGAACGTGTCCTGCATCTCTCTCGCTGGATGATCGGGCGGGAAGTTCAGCGCGTCGAAGTTGTACCACTCGGCCTCGACCTCTGGTCCCTCAGCGATCTCGTATCCCATGCCGATGAAGACATCGGCCAGCCGGTCTGCGAGAGCGGGAACCGGATGCCGTGCGCCGGCCGGATTGCGGTCCCACGGCAGCGTGACATCCGCCGTCTCCTCCAGCAGGACCCGCTGATCCCGCTCCGCATCAAGCTCGGCTCTCCGCGTTGCGATGGCGTCGTCGAGCGCCTTCCTCGCGATGCCCACCCTGCGGCCGGCCTCGGCCTTGGCTTCGGGCGGCAGCGCGCCGACTTCCCTGCTGGCAAGCGTGAGCGGCGCCTGCCTGCCACGGTGCGCCACCTCAGCGGCCTTCAGGTCGTCGAAGGTCGTAGCCGACGCGATCGTGGCCAGGCCTTCGGACGTCATCCGTTCAATTTCGGCCGGCGCCAGGTTGGCGGCACGGACCGGATCGTAGTCATTGTTCGGGGCCGACATCGTTCTGGTCTCCTAGATGTTCGCGCTATCAGGTCTGCTTGGGAGAACTCACGACCCTCCGCAACAGGACGCGCGCGTTGCCGTCAAAGACCGCTCGGCCCCGGATACTCGGGGACTGAGGACGCGGCTACCGCGGGACGAGCCGTTGCCAGGATCTCCCGTAGGCCCGCCGGTCAGCGCAGATCTGATCAGCCGTGATCTGGCGCGCCAGCGGGCATGGTAAATCGGAACTCGGCACCGCCGCCCGGTGCCTGCGCAACATCGATGGAGCCGCCGTGGGCCTCCACGAGGCCCTTGACGATGAACAGCCCGAGGCCGGCCCCGCCTCGGCGCTTCGAGCGCCAGAACTGGCGGAAGACTCTGGGTGCGAACTCGGGCGCGATCCCGGGACCCTGGTCGCGGACAGATACCGCGACGCCGGGCTCGCCGTGAACCAATGCCGACTCGATCACGGTAGTAACGGTACCAGCCCCGTGCCTGATCGCATTCTCGATAAGGTTCGCCAGGATCTGGTCCACCTTGTCGGCGTCGAGCCAGGTCTCCGGCAGCCGGTCGACCACATGGACAGCGAATCTGGAGGCTACCTCACCGGCGGCGACGCGGCCGGCCACGATTTGCTCGGCTCTGGCGCCGAGATCCACCAGCTGCCTGTGCAGCTCGATCCGGCCGGCCTCGATCCTGGAGACGTCGAGCAACTCGGTGATCAGCCTGGTGACTCGATCGGCGTCGGCGTTGACGGTCTCGAGCATGACCCGCTTCTGGTCGTCAGTGAACCGCGGCCATTTCGAGAGCAGTGTCGCCGTGAAGCCCTTGACGCTGGTGAGCGGCGAGCGCAGCTCGTGCGCGACCGTGGACACGAGATCGGCGCGCTTGCGTTCGAGCCTGGCGCGTTGCTCGGCACTGCGCAGCGTGATGGTCAGGCGGCGCACGGCGCCGCGCTCGCACGGCCAGTCGGCCCGCGCGGCCGGGTGCCGCGGGCCGCGCAGGTAGCCGATCGTGACGAGCACCTCGGTCCCGTCGGTCAGGTAGAGCGATCGCTCAGGATGCCGGGTCCTGATCGCCAGCCCGTCGTACGGGCGGGATTGCCGCCACCAGCACCGGCCTTCGCCGTCGCAGAGCGGCAGCGCCGCCACCAGGTCGCGACCGATCGCCTGGTCAGCGCTGATGCCTGTGAGCCGCTGCGCGGCACGGTTAAAGATGATGACCCGGCCGCACTCATCGGCGACCACTAGCCCGTCGGGGAGCTCATCGGCGCTCAGCAGGTCGGCATGCTTCAGCGCCGGTGTGACGGGAAAAGCCGGTACCGCTCCGGCGGTCACCGCGCTCAGTCGCCGATTCATATTGGCTCGCCGGTCCATAGTGGACTGCTGCCCCCAGCCGCGCCGCTGCCCCGGCACGCCGCTGCTGCCGTCCCGGGTCCGGGGGCTAACCCGCGGTCGGCAGTTGTCGCGACACCCCGAACCTCCAGTGACCCATACCGGTGCCGATCATGACGCAACGTGATCAAAGCCTAGCGCGTCAGCCGGCCTGAGCGGCACCCCCCACTTGCGCACGCGCCGACGCGTACAGGCATACCGCCGCCGCAGCGGCCAGATTCAGGCTCTCGGCCTGGCCGTATATCGGTACGGCAACAGCTTCGTCAGCGATCGCTACGAGGTCGCCAGGAAGCCCCCATGCCTCATTACCGAAGAGCCACGCAGTTGGGTCGCCGAGCCGCTCCTGGGCGTCCAGCTGGTCAAGCCCGATCTTGGCGCTTCCGTCAGCAGCGAGCACCGCAAGGCCCGCCTTCCGCAGCGCCGAAACCGCATCGCTCGCGGAGATCCCGGTCACCAGGGGCAGATGGAAGATGGAACCCGCCGACGATCGCACGCACTTGCTGTTGTACGGGTCGACCGAAGCGGCAGCGAAGATGACGCCGCCGGCCCCGGCGGCGTCGGCGGTACGCAAGACGGTACCCGCGTTGCCTGGATCCCTGACGTTCGCGAGCACGACGACCAGCCGGGGCTGAGCCGAGATAACCGCATCCAGCGGTACGTCGACGAACGGGCATACCGCGAGCAGGCCCTGCGGGGTTACGGTCTGCGCGAGCTCGGCCATCACGTCGCCGCTGACCTCGTGCACCGGCACCCCCGCGGCGGCCGCCGATTCCACCAGGTCGCTGTGTCTCGACCTGGCTGGGCCGGTGACGAACAACTCTGTCAGGCCACCGCCGGACCTGAGTGCCTCCCGCACTGCCTGCGGGCCTTCCGCAAGGAACTGGCGGGACCGCTCGCGCAGCGCACGCTTGCCAAGTGCGCGCGCGGCCCGCACTCGCGGCGACCGGTTAACGGCCGCGCTCAGGCCACCGCCTCATTGACATCGGCAGGAAGCGCTTGCTTGGCAACCTCGACCAGCGCCGAGAACGCAGCTGCGTCACTCACAGCGAGCTCGGCGAGCATCTTGCGGTCTACCTCGACGCCAGCGTTCTTCAGTCCCTGAATGAACCTGTTGTACGTGATGCCGTCAGCGCGCGCTGCGGCATTGATCCGCTGAATCCAGAGCCTGCGGAAGGCGCCCTTGCGGTCCTTGCGGTCGCGGTAGGCATAGCTCATGGAGTGGAGCTGCTGCTCCTTGGCCTTGCGGTACAGCCTCGAGCGCTGGCCGCGGTAGCCGCTCGCGCGCTCCAGGACGACCCTGCGCTTCTTGTGGGCATTAACCGCCCGCTTCACGCGTGCCATGTTGTTCGACTCCCTTGCACGGGCCGGGTTACTTGCCCAGCAGCTTCTTCATGTTCTTGGCGTCGGCGGGCGACAGGGTCACGTAGTTCGCCAGGCGGCGGGTCTTCGTGCTCGGCTTGTGTTCAAGGTAGTGGGCACGGTTGGCGCGGCGGCGCATGATCTTTCCGGTGCCCGTGAGGCGGAACCGCTTCTTGGCACCGCTGTGCGTCTTCATCTTCGGCATGTCGCCGCTTCCTCGTTCCTGGCGTGCTCGTGGCACGCGTTCCTATTCCGCCCGCCGATCTTGTTGTCCGGCGGGCGCGTCCTCAATCGTCCCGGTGGCTAGCT
>DATELR010000060.1:0-2070 GCA_035276345.1 Streptosporangiaceae bacterium
GACTTAGGCGTCACATACGATCCTGCCTCTACCCGTATGGTCATACCGGAACGCCTCACGGCTGAGGGCCGCCTCTGGCGGGCCTGTGTGGCGACAGCGGGTAGCGAATGCGGCGGCATGTGCCGCATTCGCTACGTTCTAACGCCGACCAGTGGCGCGCCCGTTATGCGAACTTGGGCGGGCGCTTCTCGCGCAGCGCCGCAGCGCCCTCGGCGAGGTCAGGGCCCATGAACGTGAGCATCTCGTAGGCGGCTGACTGGTCGAATATCGGCCCGGCCGTGCGCAGCCAGCTGTTCATGGCCCGCTTGGTGAGCCTGATCGCCAGCTGCGATCCGGTCGCGAGCATGTCGGCCACCCGGAGCGCTTCGTCAAGCACCTCGGCGCGCGGCAGCACCTTGCTGACCAGGCCGATTCGCTCGGCTTCCACGCCGTTGACCATCTCGCCGGTCAGCAGGTAGTAGCGGGCTTTCGCCATGCCGCACAGCAGCGGCCAGATGATCGCGGCGTGGTCACCGGCGGCGGCGCCGAGCTTGACGTGCCCGTCGCCTAGCCTGGCGTCCTCCGCGCAGATGCTGATGTCAGCGAGCAGTCCCACGACCAGCCCGGCTCCGACCGCGACCCCATTGATCGCCGAGATGATCGGCTTGTCAGAGCTGGCCATGTTGTAAACCAGGTCGCTCATCTCGCTGAGCATCCGCGTCGTCCGGTCGTAGTCGCCGGCCATGCGCTGCACCATCGCGAGATCGCCGCCCGCAGAGAAAGCCTTTCCAGCCCCGGTGATCACCGCGACCCTGGTCTCATCGTCCCGCGCGACGTCGGTCCACAAGGTCGCGAGCTGACTGTGCATCGCCTCGTTGGCCGCGTTATAGACCTCGGGCCTGTTCATCGTGATCAGGAGCACGCCGTGCTCGCGCCGCTCGAAGAGCAGATGGTCGTAGCTGCTGTAATCCATGCCGCGCGGCTCCTCGGTGGACTGTGGTCGTATCTGCTTTGGAATGATGACATCTGGCCCGATCGGCCCCGGCTGCGGCATACTACTGTCCAGTAACTTAAGTGCGAAGCCGCAAGGAGTTCCCCCCAGATGAGCGATGCCGAGGCCAGCAACGGCGGGTTCACGCTCGACCTGTCCGACGACGTCCGCGAGATGCGGGACTGGGTACATGAGTTCGCCCAGAACGTCATGCGTCCCGCTGCGGCCGAGTGGGATGAGCGCGAGGAGACGCCCTGGCCGATCCTCGAAGAGGCGTCCAAGGTCGGCCTGTACTCGCTCGACTTCTTCGGCGGCCAGTGGTTCGAGCCCACGGGACTCGGCACACCGGTCGCCTTCGAGGAAATCTTCTGGGGCGACGCGGGAATCGGACTCGCGCTCGTAGGGACTTGCCTGGCAGCGGTCGCCGTCAGCGGCAGCGGCACGCCCGAGCAGATCGGCGAATGGCTGCCCCAGATGTTCGGCAGCCCGGGAGATGTGAAGCTCGGCGCGTTCTGCTCGTCCGAGCCGGACGCGGGCAGTGACGTCGGAGCGATCAGGACCAGGGCGGTGTACTCGCAGGCCACCGACGAGTGGGTGCTGAACGGCACGAAGGCATGGGCCACCAACGGCGGCATAGCCGACGTGCATGTGGTCGTCGCCTCGGTTGACCCGGCGCTTGGCAGCCGCGGCCAGGCGAGTTTTATCATCCCGCCAGGAACGCCGGGACTGTCACAAGGGCAGAAGTTCCGCAAGCACGGCGTGCGTGCCTCGCACACGGCCGAGGTCGTGCTGGACGGCGTCAGGATCCCTGGCCATTGCCTCGTTGGCGGCAAGGAACGGCTGGACGCCCGGCTGGCAAGGCTGGCGGCAGGGCAGGCCGGCGGCGAGCAGGCCGCGATGAAGACCTTCGAGGCGTCCAGGCCCACGGTCGCCGCGATGGCCGTCGGCGTGGCCAGGGCGGCTTTCGAGTACGCCAGGGACTACTCGGTAAGCCGCGTCCAGTTCGGCAAGCCGATCGGGCAGAACCAGGCGGTCGCGTTCATGCTCGCGGACATGCAGGCCTCGGTGGATGCGGCTCGGCTGCTGACCTGGCGCGCCGC
>DATELR010000061.1:0-5059 GCA_035276345.1 Streptosporangiaceae bacterium
AACTGGCGGTGGCACGGCGTGCCCTTCTTCATCCGCGCGGGCAAGGCGCTGGCCCGCCGCGGCACTGAGGTCAGGGTGTTTTTCCATCGGCCGCCGCGACTCGCATTCGTGCCGGCCCCGCCTCGCCCCGAGCCGAACCAGTTGATCCTGCGGGTTGATCCCGAGCCTGGACTACGGCTTGTCCTGCAGTCCAAGGCACCCGAGCGGGTCACCAGCGAGCCCGTGCACATGGATCTGCGGTTCGCCGACGAGCTCGGTGTGCCGCCTGACCCGTACGAACGGCTGCTTGACGCCGCCTTGCGCGGCGACCACAGCCTTTTCGCGCGCCGCGACTGCGTCGAGGAGACCTGGCGTATTGTTCAGCCGCTGCTTGACCAGCCTCCTCCCGTCGAGCCTTACCCGCCGGGATCCTTCGGCCCGCCACGAGCCGAGCTAGTCGTCCGCGGCTTCCCGCGGTGGCGCTACCCGTGGCTGCCAGGAGAGAACTAGCGCGACGCTGGCGTCATCAGTCAGCTCTTGACCGGAATTGCCTGCTCGACCCAAGCCCGCAGGTCGGCAGCCGGGGCGGCTCCTGCACGCTGAGCAGCAACCTTGCCGTCCCTGATGATCTGCAGCGTCGGGATGGCCTGGATGCTGAAGCGCTGCTGCAGCCGTGGCGAGTTGTCAACGTTGACCTTCACCAGCTTGATCCGTCCGGCAAGCTGCTCGGCCACCTGTGCCAATGCCGGGCTCACCATCCGGCACGGGCCGCACCACGGCGCCCAGAAGTCGACCACGACCGGCAGCGAGGACTGCTCGGCGATTTCGGCGAAGCTGTCGTCGGTCGCTTCAACGATCCATGGGAGCGGCTGATGGCAGTTCCCGCAGCGCGGAACGCCTGACGCCGCCGCCGGGACGCGGTTCGTCCGGTCGCAGTTTGGGCACCGCACCAGGTGATTCGCCATCGTGATCGGCCTTAATCCGGGTTCTGGAATGAGACGGTGAGCTCCCCGCCTGAGTAATCGACTCCGATTACGGCGCCGGGCTCGGCGTCTCCGCTGAGCAGAGCCCGCCCGATCCTGGTCTCGACTTCCCTGGCGATGTACCGGCGCAGCGGCCGTGCACCGTAGACAGGATCGTAACCCTGGGTGGCGATGTGCCGCCGCGCGTCCTCGGTGAGCTCAAGGCGCATCTGCTGCTCGGCGAGCCTGGCACGCAGGTCGTTGAACATCAGCTCGACGATCTGCTCGATCTCAACCTCGGTGAGCGGCTTGAACAGGACGATTTCGTCCAGCCGGTTCAGGAACTCGGGACGGAAATGCGATCGCATATCGCCAAGGACGCGCTCGCGTGCGTCCGGCTTGATCTCGCCGTCGGACGTCGCTCCATCGAGCAGGTACACCGAGCCGATGTTGGAGGTCATGATCACGACGGCGTTCCTGAAGTCCACCGTGTGCCCCTGGGCGTCGGTCAGCCTGCCGTCCTCGAGCACCTGAAGCAGCGTGTTGAACACGTCAGGGTGGGCCTTTTCCACCTCGTCGAACAGGATCACGGAGTAAGGCTTACGCCGGATCGCCTTGGTCAACTGGCCGCCCTCTTCGTACCCGACGTAGCCGGGCGGTGCGCCGACGAGCCTGCTGACGGTGTGGCGCTCCTGGTACTCGGTCATGTCGATCCTGACCAAGTTGTCCTCGCTGTCGAACAGCGCCGCCGCCAGTGACTTTGCCAGCTCGGTCTTGCCCACCCCGGTTGGCCCGAGGAAGATGAACGAGCCGATCGGCCGGCGCGGATCCTTCACGCCGGACCTGGCTCTGATGATGGCGTCCGCGACGAGTTGGACCGCTTCGTCCTGCCCGATGACCCGCTCGTGCAGGATCGAGTCCAGCCTGAGCAGCTTCTCGCGCTCGCCCTCCTGCAGGCGGCTGACCGGGATGCCAGTCCAGCGCGACACGATCGAGGCGATCTCGTCGTCGGTGACGACCTCGCGCAGCAACCGCTCGCCGCCCTTCCTGGCCGACAGGCTCTCCTCCTCCGCGGCCAGGCGCCGCTCGAGCTCCGGCAGCCGCCCGAGCCTCAGCTCGGCGGCCTTATTCAGGTCGTAGTTGCGTTCTGCAAGCTCGGAGTCCTGCTTTACCTGCTCGATCTCCTCCCGAAGGCTCTGCACCCGGCGCAGCGCCTGCCGCTCGGCTTCCCATTGCGCGCGCAGCGCGTCAGACTCGGCCCGCAGGTCGGCGAGCTCCCGGCGGAGATCCTCAAGGCGCGCCTTGCTGACCGGGTCGTCCTCGTTGGCGAGCCCGGTCTCCTCGATCTCGAGCCGCATGACCCGCCTGGTGAGCTCGTCGAGTTCGGCCGGCATCGAGTCGATCTCGGTACGGATCACCGCGCAGGCCTCGTCGACGAGGTCGATCGCCTTGTCGGGAAGGAACCGGTCGGAAATGTAGCGATGACTCAGTGTCACGGCGGCAACCAGTGCGCTGTCAGCGATCTTGACGCCGTGGAACACCTCGAGCCGCTCGCGCAGGCCGCGCAGGATCGATACGGCGTCCTCGACCGAGGGCTCGTCGACGGTGATCGGCTGGAACCGGCGCTCGAGCGCCGCGTCTTTCTCGATGTGCTTGCGGTATTCGTCCAGCGTCGTCGCGCCGATCATGTGGAGCTCGCCGCGTGCCAGCATCGGCTTGAGCATGTTGCCGGCGTCCATCGCCCCCTCCGCGGCCCCGGCGCCGACGACGTTGTGCAGCTCATCGACGAAAAGCAGGATCCTTCCTTCCGCGGCCTTGACCTCGCTGAGCACCGCCTTCAGCCGCTCTTCGAACTCGCCGCGGTACTTGGCTCCGGCCACCAGCGAGCCCAGGTCCAGCGCGAAGATCGTCTTGTCCCGGAGGCCCTCAGGCACATCGCCGCGGGTGATCCGCTGAGCCAGGCCTTCCACGATCGCGGTCTTGCCGACGCCCGGGTCGCCGATCAGGACCGGATTGTTCTTCGTCTTCCTCGACAGGATCTGGATGACGCGGCGGATCTCGGCGTCCCGCCCGATGACCGGATCAAGCGCGCCGCTCGCGGCATCGGCGACCAGGTCCGTCCCGTACTTAGCGAGCGCCTCGTACGACACCTCGGGCATGGCAGAGGTCACGCGCTGGTTGCCCCTGATCTTCGCGAGCGCCTCAAGGAACCCGTCCCTCGACAGCCCTGCGTCTCGCAGCAGACGGCCCGCCGAGGAGGTGGGACCCTCCTCCAGCAGCGCGATTAGCAGGTGCTCGACGGATACGTACTCGTCCTTGAGCCGGTTGGCTTCCTCATCGGCGCTGACGAGCAGCCGGGACAGCCGCTGAGTGACATTCACCTGACCGGGAGCAACACCAGGGCCGCTCGCCCGCGGACGCCGCTCGAGGTCGGCCTCGACGGACTTTCGCAACAGGTCAGGGTCGCTGCCCGCCTGTGCGATCAGCCGCGGAACGATGCCCTCGGGCTGATCCAGCAGCGCAAGCAGGAGATGCTCGCCGTCCACGTCTGGGTGGCCGTACCGCAGCGCCTTAGTCTGCGCGTCGTGCAGTGCTTCCTGAGACTTCTGGGTCA
This sequence comes from Streptosporangiaceae bacterium, assembly GCA_035276345.1. Lineage (GTDB taxonomy): Bacteria > Actinomycetota > Actinomycetes > Streptosporangiales > Streptosporangiaceae > Chersky-822. Next base: position 3,556 of record DATELR010000061.1, read on the forward strand.
GATGGCTTGGGTCCATCGTCACCCTCCTGGCCGTCGTGCGGGGTGCCCCGCGGTCCCGGTAGGTCGTTCTTCTGGCCCAGCGCTGCGCAGCGCCGCCTCAAGCGTGGCGATCCGGTCAAGCAACTCGGTGACGAGGCCGATCGCCGCGTAGTTCAGTGCGAATCCTGCCCGCAGCCGCTGCACCCGGCCGAGCGCGGCAAGCTGGCCGCGCGAGAACCACAGCTCGCCAGCTTGATCCTGCCGCGCTTCCAGCAGGCCGAGGGCCACGAACCTGCGGATCAGCTCGGGGTGCGTGCCGCTCTCACTGGCGAACGCAGTGAGGTTAAGGCGAACGTCACGATTGACACGGATGAGGGCATAGCTCACCGGCTGCTCCTGGGGTCGAAGTCTGAGGCCGCCGCCAGCTGCTCAAAGAGATCCCGTTCGGTGCTCGACGGCTTGGCCGGAACCATGATCTTGGCCTCGGCGTACAGGTCGCCTGCCTTGCCCCGCGGATTGGGCAGGCCCCGGCCGCGCAGCCGCAGCCGCCTCCCGCTCGATGTGCCGTGCGGGACCTTCAGCTTTGCTTCGCCGCCTGGCGTATCGATGGCAACCGAGGTACCGAGAGCCGCCTCCCACGGCGCGAGACGCAGATCCAGGTACAGGTCGCGACCCTGCACGCGATAGACCGGGTGCGGCAGGAGTCGCACGATGAAGTACAGATCTCCTGGGCGCCCGCCGTCGCCGCCGTGCCCGCCCTGCCCGGCCAGCCTGATCCGCTGGCCATCGGTGACGCCTGCAGGAATGTTGACCTCGAACGTGCGCTGGCCCGCCCCGCCGAGCGTGACGGACCTTCGGCCGCCCCGGTAGGCCTCCTCGACGCTCAGCGGCAGCTCGGCCTCCTGGTCTGCGCCAGGAACCGGGCCCCACCCACGCCCTGCACGGCCGCCGAAGATCCCGCCGAGCAGGTCCTCGATGTCGATGTCGGCACCGCTGGGGCCGTACCCGAACCCGCCGCTGCCTCCTGCTCCGGAGCCGGCGCGAGCGCCCCCGGCCCCGGCACCTGCCCTGCTCCGCCGCCAGGTCTCCGGATCCACGTCAGGAGGCACCTGCCGGAAGTCCGAGCCGAAGGCGTCGTACCGTCGCCTGGTCGCCGGGTCAGACAGGACAGAGTAGGCCTCGGATACGTCCTTGAACCTCTCCTCGGCGGCTGGATCGGAGTTGACGTCCGGGTGATACTCGCGGGCCCGTTTCCGATAGGCCCGCTGGATCTCGTCCTGGCTGGCGTTCCGCCCGATGCCAAGGATCTCGTAGAAGTCGCGGTCGGCCATCATTCCGCCTTGGCGACCACCACCTGGGCAGGCCGCAGTTGTTGCCCGTCGCCATCTCCGTATCCGGGCCGCAGTACCTGGATCACCGTCCCAGCCGCGACGCCTGGGTCGCTGTGCACGGCGATCGCGTCGTGCCTGGCCGGATCGAAGGTCGCGCCGACGTCGTCGCGGCGCGGGTAGCCGAGGCCGGCCAG
>DATELR010000062.1:0-16762 GCA_035276345.1 Streptosporangiaceae bacterium
GCCCGTGCACGAGAAAGCACGAGCCGGCACCCTGGTCGCCGACGCCAGGCAGGCACTGAAAGAAGACGCCCCGGCCGACCGGCTCAAGAACCTCACCCTCGAGCTCCAGCAGGTCTACCAGGGCCTCAGCGCCGCCAGCGCGACCCCGCCGCCGCAAGGCCAGCAAGGCCCGCAAGGCCAGCAAGGCCAGCAAGGCCAGCAAGGCGGCGACGACGACGTGATCGACGCGGAGTTCACGTCGAATGAATGAGCATGAGGCTGGCCGCAACACGGCCGGGCAGGAGGCCGCGGGCACGGAGCTGGCCGGTGCGGAGGCTGAGCGAGCTGAACTGCGGTCCCGAGTGAAGGAGGTCGAGAACCTGCGGCTGCGTGCGCTCGCCGATCTCGACAACCTGCGCAAGCGCTGCGCGACCCAGATCGTGCAGGCCGCCGCAGAAGCCCGAGCCTTGGTTGCCGCCGAGTGGCTGCCGGTCGTGGACAACCTTGACCGCGCGCTAGAGCACTCCGACGCCGATCCGGACGTCATCATCGAGGGCGTGCGGAGCGTCAGGGAACAGGCGCTGCGCGTTCTGGCCGGCCTCGGCTACCCGCGCCGCGACGACATCGGCGTGACCTTCGATCCGGCCAGGCACGACGCGATCGCCGTGCACAGCGACCCAGGCGTGGCGGCCGGCACGGTGATCGACATCGTCAGGCCCGGATACGGGGACGGAGAACACCAGCTGCGGCCTGCCCAGGTGGTGGTCGCCAAGGCGGAATGATGGCCGACCGCGACTTCTACGAGATCCTCGGCATCGGGCGGAACGCCAGCCAGGACGAGATCCAGCGGGCCTACCGGAAACTCGCGCGTGAGTATCACCCCGATATCAACTCCGATCCAGCCGCCGAGGAGAGGTTCAAGGACGTATCCGAGGCCTACTCTGTCCTGTCTGACCCGGCGACCAGGCGACGGTACAACGCCTTCGGTCCTGACTTCCGCCAGGTGCCTGAGGACGTGGATCCGGAGACCTGGCGGCGCAGCAGGGAACGGGCCAGAGCCGGCGCGGGGCGCGGGCCGGGCGGCAGCCGAGCGGGCGCAGGAGGAGGCGGCGGGTTCGGGTACGGCCCCAGCGGTGCCGACATCGACATCGAGGACCTGCTCGGCGGGATCTTCGGCGGCCGCACAGGGCGGGGCAGGGGGCCGATGCCAGGCGCTGACCAGGAGGCTGAGCTGCCGCTGACCGTCGAGGAGGCGTACCGGGGCGGGCGCAAGACAGTCGCCCTGGGCGGAGCGGGACAGCGCACCTTCGATGTCAACATCCCGGCGGGGGTGACCGACGGCCAGCGAATTAGGCTGGCCGGCCAGGGCGGCAGGGGCGGCTATGGCGGGCCGCCGGGAGACCTGTACTTCATAGTGCGCATCCTGCCGCACCCGGTCTACCAGGTGCAGGGGCGCGATCTGTACGTGGAGCTCCGGCTCGCGCCGTGGGAGGCGGCGCTCGGCACGTCGGTGGCCGTGGAGACGCCGGGCGGCGAGGCAAAGCTGAAGGTCCCGCATGGCACGTCGAGCGGCAAGCGGCTACGGCTGCGCGGCCGGGGCCTGCCCAATCCGCGGGGCAAGGCAGGCGACCTGTTCGCCGAGGCCAAGATCATGGTGCCGCCCAGGCCGTCCAGCACGGAACGACGGCTCTTCGAGCAGCTGGCGGCCGCGTCCGACTTCGACCCGAGGAGAAGCAGGTGAGCTATGGCCTGATCCGGGCCGGGTGGGAATTTCCCCTCGACCTCACCGCGTTCGCCGACGAGAGCAGCACCCATCCGGAGCTGATCCGCAGGCTTGTCACGCTCGGTCTGCTGGACGCGCGCCAGGACCCGGCCGGCGAGCTGTGGTTTTCGCGCGGCCAGCTTGCGGCCCTTGGCCGGGTGCAACGGCTGCACGCGGGTTTCGCGCTGAACTATGCGGCCATCGGCCTCGTCACCGATCTGCTCGATCGGATCGCGGCGCTGGAGGCGGCGCTGCGCAGCGCGCATATCAGCCAGGGGCAACGGCCCATTCAGGCGGTGGGCCAGCGACCACGACGGCCAGGAGGGCGACCATGGACCCGAGTCATCTGACCCAGAAGTCTTCGGAAGCACTGCACGACGCGCAGACCAAGGCGCTGCGCTACGGCCACCCGGAAGTCGATGGAGAGCACCTGCTGCTCGCGCTGCTTGAGCAGCCAGAGGGCATCGTGCCGCGGCTGCTGGCCCAGGCGAGCGTCGACCCGGATCGGCTGCGCGCGTCGGTCGAGGCCGAGCTTGAGCGCCGGCCGCGGGTCAGCGGCCCTGGCGTGGCTCCCGGCCAGGTCGCTATCACCCAGCGGCTATCCCGCTTGCTGGTCAAGGCCGAGGAGGAGGCCACCCGCCTCAAGGACGAATACGTCTCCGTAGAGCATCTGCTCATCGCAATGCTCGAGGAGGGGCCGACGACGGCCGCCGGCCGTCTGCTGCGGTCCGCCGACCTCAGCAAGGACACTTTTCTTGAGGCTCTCGCGAAGGTCCGCGGGAACCAGCGGGTTACCTCCGCCATGCCCGAGGTGGCCTACGAGGCGCTCGCGAAGTACGGGACCGACCTGGTGGCCGCCGCAGCGAGCGGCAGGCTCGACCCGGTCATCGGCAGGGACGCCGAGATCCGGCGCGTAATCCAGATCCTGTCGAGGAAGACCAAGAACAATCCCGTGCTGATCGGCGACCCCGGCGTCGGCAAGACCGCGATCGTGGAAGGCCTCGCGCAGCGGATCACCAGGGGCGACGTGCCAGAGGGGCTGCGGGATAAGACGATCTTCGCCCTCGACATGGGTTCTCTGGTTGCCGGGGCCAAGTACCGCGGCGAGTTCGAGGAGCGGCTGAAGGCGGTCCTGAGTGAGGTGAAAGCCGGCGAGGGGCGCATCCTGCTTTTCGTCGATGAGATGCACACAGTCGTCGGCGCCGGCGCGGCTGAAGGATCGATGGACGCTGGCAACATGCTCAAGCCGATGCTGGCACGCGGCGAGCTGCACATGATCGGCGCCACGACTCTGGATGAGTACCGGAAGCATGTCGAGAAGGACGCCGCGCTCGAGCGCAGGTTCCAGCCGGTCATGGTCGACGAGCCATCGGTAGAGGACGCGGTGTCGATCCTTCGCGGTCTGCGGGAGCGGCTTGAGGTGTTCCACGGCGTCAAGATCGCTGATGGCGCGCTCGTCGCCGCCGTCACGCTGAGCCATCGCTACATTTCCGACCGGTTCCTGCCGGACAAGGCGATCGACCTGGTCGATGAGGCCTGCGCGATGATCCGCACCGAAATCGATTCGATGCCGGCCGAACTCGATGAGCTGACCAGGCGGGTGATGCGGCTCGAGATCGAGGAAGCTGGCCTCGCCAACGAGGACGACCCGGTGAGCCTGGCCCGGCTCGAGGACCTTCGCAGGGAACTGGCCGACCGGCGCGCGGAGGCCGACGCGCTGCGGGCGCAGTGGGAGGCAGAGCGGCAGGCCCTGCACCGGGTACAGGCGCTCCGCGCGGAGATCGAGCAGGTCAAGCACGACGCGGAGCAGGCCGAGCGCGACTACGACCTGAACAAGGCCGCCGAGCTGAGGCTCGGGCGGCTGCCGGAGCTCGAGCGGCGCCTGGCCGCGGAGGAGGAGAGCCTGTCGGCCAGGAAGGGCGGCGAACGGTTGCTGCGTGAGGTCGTCACCGACGACGAGATCGCGTCGATCGTGTCGCGCTGGACCGGCATCCCCGTCAGCCGCCTGCAGGAAGGCGAGCGGGAGAAGCTGCTCCGGCTCGACTCCATCCTGCATGAGCGGATCGTCGGCCAGGACGAAGCCGTGCAGCTGGTGGCCGACGCCATCATCAGGGCCAGGTCAGGGGTCAAGGACCCGCGGCGGCCGATCGGCTCGTTCATCTTCCTCGGGCCGACCGGCGTGGGCAAAACCGAGCTGGCGAAATCCCTGGCGGCTGCGCTGTTCGACAGCGAGGACAACATGGTCCGCATTGACATGACCGAGTACCAGGAGCGCCACACGGTCAGCAGGCTGGTCGGCGCACCGCCCGGATATGTCGGCTATGAGGAGGGCGGCCAGCTAACGGAGGCGATCCGGCGCAAGCCGTATTCGGTGATCCTGTTCGACGAGGTGGAAAAGGCTCATCCGGACGTGTTCAACACCATGCTGCAGGTACTGGACGACGGCAGGCTCACCGACGCTCAGGGCCGCACCGTCGATTTCAGGAACACGGTCGTGATCATGACCTCCAACATCGGCTCGATGTATCTTCTCGAGGGCGCCTCGTCCGACGGCGAGATCAAGCCTGATGCACGGGAACAAGTGCTTGCCGAGATGCGCTCCCATTTCCGGCCGGAATTCCTCAACCGGCTGGACGACATCGTCTTGTTCAAGCCGCTGACGCAACCGGAGATCGAGCGGATCGTGGACCTGATGGTCAATGATCTTCGGTCCAGGCTGGCGGAGCGTCAGATGACGGTCGAGATTAGCGAGGACGCGCGCCGGTACATCGCCACGCAGGGCTACGATCCCGTTTACGGGGCACGGCCGCTGCGCAGGTTCATCGCGCGGGAGGTCGAGACCAGGATCGGGCGGGCCCTGCTCAGCGGCGATGCTGGACCTGGCGCCGTGATCCGTGTCGACTACGCAGACGCGGAGCTGACCGTGTCGTTCGAGCACCCGGGGTAAGGCGGACACGGCAGTGCCGGATGACCTAGTACGATGCCCGAACTGCCGCCGCAGGAACCGCGTCCCGGCGGCATCTGGCACCCCGCGGTGCGCGAAGTGCCACCGGCCGCTGCCGTGGATTGTCGACTCGACCGACGACACATTCGCTGACGTCATGCCGAACTGGAACTCCTGCACGATGCCGGTGACGACTCCCATCGCGAAGTTGATGAGGAACAGCACGCCGAAGAACCTGGCCAGCCGCCCCCAAATGGCGTCCTGCCGCCGGTATGCCTGCACCTGGATGACGGCGACCAGCATCGCCAGCCCGATCGTCAGCGGGACGAACACGAAGTGGTAGGTGATCGTCACGCCGAACTGCCAGCGGGACAGCACGCTCACCGTCCCCATCGTTGGAGCGCGGCCTGGATGCCGCATCCCCGGCGGCTAGGACTACCCGATCGCGGGAATTGGCGGGCCGTCTCGCTCCGTAGCGTGGACGTCATGCTGCATGTGCGGTTCAACCTGCTTACGTCTGATCCGGACAGGCTCGCCGAGTCCGTCTCCTTCATCGAGTCCGAGGTACGGGACAGGGTGCAGAGCAGGCCGGGCAACCTCGGGCTCTCGCTGTACACCAACCCGGTGCTCGGGACGGCAGTGGTCGAGTCGTTCTGGGTCTCAGGAGACGCGTTGCGGGCGAGCGAGCAGACGGTCTCGTCGGGCCGCCGTCAGGCGGCGCGCCTCGCCGCGGGAACGGTCGCTGTCGAGCGTTTCCAGCTGCCGGTGTTCGAACGGGATGCGCCGCTCGAACCAGATGCAGGCCTGCGCCTCACCCGGATCGACATCGAGCCTTTTCAGATCGAGGACACGATCGAGGCATACGGCGACATCGTCGTCCCGTGGCTTGCCGAGACCGCTGGAATGCGCAGCACGCTGCTGCTTGTCGATCCGGGCACCGGGCGCGCGATCAGCGAGAGCGTCTGGCGCGATCAGCAGGCGCTTGCGGCGAGCCGCAGCGTCGCGGCCGCCGTACGAGTCGACTTCGCCGCCTCGACAGACTGCGCGGTACGCGGGGTTGAGGAGTACGGCCTTGTCTTCAACTCCTCGTGGAAACCACGGAGCTGACGTGGCAGGGCCAGACGGCCAGCAGCTCGGCGGGCGGCCGCATGACCACGCGGCCAGGCTGGGGACCGGTCACGGCACACGGCAGGGATAGCGGGGCGCGCGCCATTCGAGCGCGTTCGCCGGCGCACGCTCATCAGCCTCATCGCCGGGCTTCCCGCGGCCTACCTTGCGGTCGCCCAGCTCTCCGAGGTCAGCCTGAGCGCGGTGCTCGCACGCACCGACTGGGCCTGGTGTGTCATAGCCGTGCTCGCATTCATGCTCACCTACATACGCCGATGACAGGAACGCGCAGCAGGCCACGGGCTTCAAGCCGGTACAGCGCGCGGAAGGTTATCCGCCTGGCAAGGTCGCCGGTGATCCCGAAGATGACGAGCGCATCCGCCGGGCCGGCCTTCGCAGTCTGCACAAGCCTCCCCTGCCGTTGGCGTTAAGTATGGGCTGTCTCCGCGAGCAGCCGCGCTCGCCGACACTGACACCCTGCCCGAGCCTGGGCCTACCCGAATCCTCAGATCAGGTGGTCCGGCTGGGCACAGTTCACCGGTCAGTTGGTAGGCCGACGGAGGTGGAACCACGCGTGGCGGATGCGTGCGGGCCAGCGAGCGTCGGGCCGCGGCCACCGGTCCCGTGCCCGCGCCCGGTGCTCAACCTGCAGCTCGTCGGACAGCCGGGTGAGATGGGTCAGCAATTCCCCGCCGAGCTGCCAGCCAGGGACCCCCGCGAGCGGCTCATACTTCACGATGTCGGCGAGCGCGTCCTCATGCTGCCTGGCGTCCGCCAGGCGGCGCGTCAGGTCGGCTTCGATCCGCTGGCGCACCGCTGAGCCGCTGCCGCCGGTCAGGATGTCAGCGCGGACAAGCCGGCCGAAGTCCGTGATCGCCGCCGCCAGCTCGCGCAGCGCGGACGCGACCCGCTCACGAGTCGCTTCGTCACGAAGCGGGCCAGCCTCCATGCGCGCTGAGTCCGCGATCGAACGAGCGATCCCCCTGACCGTCACCGCCGCGTGTTCGAGGGTTTCGAGCCCGTCACGCAGGGCGACGTTGGCGTGCGCGAGCATGCGCGCACGCGGGTTCATCCGCAAGCTCTCCTCGGCCTCGGCTAGCGCACGGTCGACCCGCTGGATCTCGCCGCTGATGAATCTGGCCCTGGACAGCCGTTCGTCAGCGGGTCCCGGCTCGGGTCCGACCGCTAGGTCCGCGGCGATCCGCTCGAGCAGGCCAGCCACGTCCCGGCTCAGGTCCTCAATCGCCTGCTCGGCGGGCTGAACGCGCAGCGGCGCAAAGATGAGGCCGCCGACCATCCCAGAACCTGCGCCAATAAGCGTCTCGACAATCCGGCTGATCGCCGCCGTCCTGGTGTCCAGCGACAGGATCAGCATCGCGCTGATCGGCACCTCAAGGATGTGATTGCCCAGATGCAGGGCGGATCCTATGGCGAGTCCCGCGGCGATCAGGATGGCCAGGCTCCACCACGTGAATCCCAGGAAGGCAGAGAAAGCCACCGCGACGAGCACGCCCGCGACGACGCTGACGACCCGCTGTAGCGCGCTGCGGATTGTCTGGAACATCGTGACCTGCACCACGATAAGGGCTGTCAGCGGTGCTAGCACGGATCGCTGACCAGCGGGCATCAGCCCGGCGAGCAGGTAGGCGAAGGTCGCGGTGACCGTCAGCCTGGCGATCCAGGCAGCCGCAGGCTGAGCCTTGTGCCTGGCGAGCGTCAGCGTGGCCGGCGCGCTGTGGACGGCCGACCTGACCGCCATGCTCGCCTGGCTGCCCGCCAGCCGGCTGGCAACGGGAGCGGCCTTCGGGCGTACCGCACCGGCGATCCGCGGCAGGAGCCCGCCGAGCGCGCGCAGCGCGGATGGGCTTCTCACCGCGGATGCCGAGGATCAGGCGCGCGGCGCGCTGCCCGCGTGCTCCCAGGTCACGGCCGCCCTATCATCGCCGTGCAGTGCCTTCATGAGCTGCTGCTCGGCGTCGTGCGTCAGCGAAGTCTGAAGTACGGTGCCGCCGTACGGTCGCAGTGCCTCGAGGAACCTGTCCGGCGTGGCCTTCCTCACAATCACCATGATCGCTGAGGTACCTGGCTGCACGAGGTCCTGTACCCGCTGCTTGAAGTCGTCCTTGATCGCCAGGTCGCCGCCGGCGCCGAGGGCGGCCCCCATCAGGCCGCCCGCTATGCCGGTCAGCGGCGCGAGCGGGAACAGGAAGATGAGCCCGATGATGGTTCCCCAGAACAGCCCGCTCAAGGCTCCCCACGCCACCGCGTGATGCGCTGGCGTGGTGACGTGGAGTTTGCCCTTCTGGTCGCGGCGAATGATTGCCGCGTCTTCCAGGTCAACCAGGTAGTCCTCCTGCAGCTTGATCAGTTCCTGCCAGACCGTCTGCGCTGTCGACTCGTCAGGGTAGCCGATCACAATCAGGTCGCTCATGGCTCGATCTCCTCGCTCCCCGCCAACGCCGGGCTCGCTGTCGCAGCTTGCTCCTGCCCGCGGCCACCGCCGAACTGATTGGCGTCCGCGTAGTCGCAGGTCCCGTCAAACCGGAACTGCCGCGCGGCCCTGGTCACCTCCGCGCCGAGCGCGCGAAGCTGGGCGGCGACAGCCTGATCGTTCAGCCGGCCGTCCTCGCCGAACGACTGCCACGCTTGCGCCACCGGCTGGACGAGCGGGACGCTCCAGGCCCGCAGCGCCCGAGCGATGAAATCCATCGAGTTGACGGCCTGCAGGCCCTGAATCCCGCCGGCGGTCGCTACCAGCCCGATGGGTTTGTCGGACAGATACGGCGGGTCCCGCTCGGCCAGCAGGATGAGCCAGTCGAGCGCGTTCTTGAATGAACCGCTGATCGAGCCGTGGTAGGTCGGAGTGCTCCAGATCATTACGTCGCAGCCGTACATGGTGTCCGCGAACCGCACTGCCTCCAGTGGGATCGAGCGTTCGGCAGAGTATGGCGGAAGGCCTAGCTCGCGAACCCAGATCAGGGTGGATTGAGCCCCGGACTCATTGGCTCCGTCCACGGCTGTCTCCAGGGCAGTGCGGCTGGTGGAAGCCGCTCGCAGCGATCCGCCGATGCCGATGACCTGGATGGATTCCGCCACGACGCACCCCCGCTCGCGACCGGCTGGCTCAGGCTCTTGGGCTGAGTATGGAACGGAACCCTCGCAAGCCACTTCACCAAGCCGGGTAGTTCCAGCAGGCACCCCTCCGCCGAACTAGCAGCTTTGTGGATGCGCCGCCCGGGCCGGGACGCAAGGCTCGGATGGGAAGAAACGGAGGTCAGACATGGCCGTACTGCCAGCCCGCCGCTCTGGGCAGAGCCTCACTGTGCTCGACCCGTCCAGAGAATTCGAAGACATCTACAACCGCATGGGCCAGCTGATGAATCTCGCGCTCGGCGACTTCAGCATGGTCGAAGCCGCTGACATGCCCTGGGCACCGCTCGCGGACCTGCGCGAGAACGACGACGCGTATGTGATCAACGTCGAGCTGCCCGGAGTCCAGAAGGACCAGGTCGACATCCAGGTCCAGGACAGGGAGCTGATCATCAGCGGCGAGCTCACGGACACCAGCAACGGCCGCCGGCACCGCAGCACGCGGCGGACCGGCCGGTTCGAGTACCGCACGTACCTGCCCGGCGACATCAAGACGGACCAGGTGAGCGCGACCCTCAGCAACGGCGTCCTGAATGTCACTGCGCCGAAATCCGAGGCGGCAAAGCCGCGGCACATCGAGGTCAAGGCGTAGGAAGTCCGGCATCGCGCCGCCGTGGCCCGCGACTTCGAGGATCCGGTGCCGGCCGAGGCCATGGCAGGCGGTGACTTGCTGAGGGACCCGGCGGCGACGATCGCCGACCTGACGGCGCTTGTGAAGATCATCGAGCACGAATGGTCGCGAGGGACGAACATGAGAACCGACACAGAGATAAGGGCTGACGTTCTTCGTGAGCTGCAATGGGATCCCCGGGTGACCAACGCCAACTCAATCGGTGTCGCCGTTCAGGACGGTGCTGTCATGCTGACCGGAAAGGTCCGGAGCTACGCAGAGAAGGTGGCGGCCACGAAGGCCGCTACCCGCGTGAACGGCGTGAGGGCAGTCGCCGACCAGATCAGAGTGCACCTGTCCGACCATTCCAGGGACGATGCTGACATCGCACGCGACATCGTGCACGTTCTCGAGCCGAACACCCAGGTTCCCGCGGGCAAGGTCCACGCAAAGGTGGCAAGCGGCTGGGTGACGCTCGATGGCCAGGTGGACTACGAGCATCAGCGCCTAGAGGTCGAGCGTATGATCCGCCACGTCCGCGACGTGACCGGCATCACCAACAACATCACGGTCACGCTACCGGCCACGCGTCCGGCGAGTCCCGATGCGGTACAGGCGGAGATCGAGGAAGCGTTCAAGCGCGAGGCGGAAGTGGATGCCAGGCAGGTCAAGGTCGAGGTGCATGACCACACTGCGACCCTGTACGGGCACGTCCATTCGCTGCACGAGGCTACGGCTGCCGCCGCCGCGGCCGCGGCGGCGGCTGGCATAGCCACGGTGGAGAACCACCTCCTGGTCTCGGAGCCGCATCACTGACCCGCCGCGACAATGCTCCGTCCTCACCAGCCCGGTTTCCAGTCGGTCTGGTTCGGCCGCCAGACTTGGCCGGCGCTGCCCGACGCCATGCCAGATGCCGACCTGACCGGCCTACGGACCATCGACAGCGGGTCAGCGACGTCCTCGAGCGACTTGCCTTCTGCCGCGATGCCGAGGACGATCTCGACGATGCCGCCAAGCACCATGGCTCCGGCCGCGATCAGGTATCCGATGAAGATGTTCGTCGTACTTGCGCCCTTGCCGATCAGGTGACCGTACAGGATCGGCCCGATGGCGCCAAAGCACTGGGCGATCGCGAAGAAGACCGCGATCGCTTGCGCGCGCACCTCAAGTGGGAAGACCTCGCTTACCGTCAGGTACGCCGAACTCGCCCCCGCCGAAGCGAAGAAGAAGATCACGCACCACGCGATGGTCTGGGTCGTGGCCGTCAGCACATGGTGGTCGAACAACGCGGCGGTCACGGCCAGCATCGCTCCGGAAGTGATGTACGTGCCGGCGATCATCTGCTTACGGCCGATCGTGTCGAAGAACCGCCCGATCGTCAGCGGCCCGAGGAGGTTGCCGACCGCGAACACGATCAGGTACAGGGGCGCGTTGGACGCCTTGACGCCGTAGAACCTGGTCAGGACCAGCGTGTAGGTGAAGAAGATCGCGTTGTACAAGAACGACTGCGTGATCATCAGCGTCGCCCCGAGAACCGACCTCGGCCAGTACCTCTTGAACAGAACGTAGGCGAGCGTGAGGTAACCCGTACGCGGGGACGGCTTGACCTCGATTGCCTTGCTCTCGTCCACCGGCTCGAGCTGCTGCCCGGCCGAGAGGGCCTCACGCTCGATCCGGCGGATGGCCTCCTCAGCTTCGGCGGCGCGGCCATGCATGAGCAGCCAGCGAGGGCTCTCCGGCAGGTTCCTCCTGATCACAATGATGACGACGGCGAGCACCGGTCCCAGCAGGAAACCGATTCGCCATCCGAGGCCCGGCGCCAGCTGGTGCAGCAGGAGCGAGGTCACCAGGGTCCCGAGGATGGCCCCGGCCCAGTACGTGCCATTGACCGCTATGTCCACCCTGCCCCGGTACCTGGCGGGGATCAGCTCATCGATCGCCGAGTTAATGGCCGCGTACTCGCCGCCGATTCCGCTGCCAGCGACGAACCTGGTCAGATACATGAAGACGATCCAGCCAGTCGTATTCCCTGCGGTGAGCGCGGTGAGGGCGCTGCCGCCCAGGTACACGGCGAGCGTGACCATGAAGAGCTTCTTGCGGCCAAGGCGGTCAGAAAGCCGACCGAAGCCGAGAGCCCCGACCACCTCCCCCGCCAGATAGACGGTGGCGATCGCGCCGACTGCGGTAGACGACAACCCGAGCGTCGACTTCGAGGTCAGATCGCCGGCTATGGAACTCGCGATCGTGATTTCGAGACCGTCAAGGATCCACGCGACGCCAAGCGCGACGACCATCCTGGTGTGGAACGGCGTCCAGCTCAGCCGGTCGACGCGGGCCGGGATCGCGCTCCGGATCGTCGCGGTCGCTCTGCTTGACAGCGCAGACATTGCACGCCGCCCCCCTTCGTGCCCTTAGATCAAGGGTCTCCAGGGCAGGACCACGGCACATCGTCAGAACGGCTAGCTACCGCTCCGGGCCGACCCCTTAGCCTGCGTGCTCTATTCGGCTTCGGCCATGACCTTCTCGGTCACGAGCCTGGCCAGCTGCACCCGGGAGCCGACATCGAGCTTCCAGAAGATGTGGCGCAGGTGGAAGGCGACCGTGTGAGCGCTCAGGAAGACCTGATTCGCGACCTCTCGGTTGCTGAGGCCATGGGAGACGAGCTCGGCGATCCGGCGCTCGGTGTCGGTCAGGCTGCCCCAGCCGAAGGCTGGCCGGTTGGCACATTTCCAGTGCCTGACTCGAACGCCGACGACCCTGAGTTGCGACCTGACCCGCGCCATTGCCTCATGGCGGCCCAACTTCTCGTACTGCTCATACGCCATGCGAAGCCTGGCGATGGCGTCATCCTGATTACCGTGCGCCGACGAGGCTCGTCCGGCATCCTCAATTGCTGCCGCCTTAGCCAGCGGCGCAGTGTACGTACGAGCAGCATGCTCCAGCGCGGCTGAGTCGTGCTCGACCAGGCCGCGAACGTGCGCCGCGGCCGCGGTCATGTCCGGATTGTCAGGCCTGGTCATCGCGAGGTTCTTGGCTTCGCTTGCCAGGCGCGCGGCCCGCTGGCGATCGCCATCCGCGAGCGCGCCACGTACGAGGAGCACGGCGGCCTCGGATACGGGGGCCCCAGTCCGGCTGAACAGAAGCCGCCTAAGGTATTCCTCAAGATCGTGAACGTAGGCCTGGGAGTTGGCCAGTCCCATCACGGCTCACCTCGATCCGTCTTTGGGTTGTTCTCAGGATCGGGGAAACGAGCCGTCGACGCATCGTCCCCCGCGGGCCAACGTGTCGTCCTGACCGGACAGGCCGCGAGCAGGATGGGTCACGATCCGCCGAGCGCCTGCAGGGTCCGCCAGGCCGTCGTCGCCACCTGCAGGTTGAACTGGGCGTCAGGAACGGACAGGTCGTGCCCTGAGACCTCCCTGATTCGCCTCAGGCGGTACTTCAGCGTGCTGCGATGGACGGACAGGGCGGAAGCGGTCTTGTTATAGCTGCCACCGCTCTCGAGGAATTCGGTCAGCGTCAGGACAAGTTCGGTGCCGCGGGCGGCGTCATAACGCATGAGGACGCCAAGCCAGTCCGCAACGAATGACTCCATCGCTGATGTGTCAGCCTCGGTCGCAAGGACCTGGTACACGCCGAGATCGTTGAAGACGACAACCTTGTCCGGCTTGCCGACCGCAGCCTGAATCCGCAAGGCCAGTTTCGCTTCCCGATGTGACCGGACGAAGCCGGTGACCTGCTCACATTGCCTGCCGACTCCGATCGAACAGCCCGCTCCGCCGACTTCGGCCACAATTCGCTCATGAAGGCGCTCCCAGGCAACCTCGTTGTCCGCCAGCAGGATGATGTCATCGGTCCGCCGCGCCAGGAGCTCGCCAGCCGAGAAGGCACGCGCTGCCCTGCTGACAGCGTCGAAGAGCAGGCCCATGCTGCCGGCACTGCCCAGCGAAGGCTCAATTGACACGACCCGGTGCGGCCGCAGCAGGTTGTAGCCGAGCGTCTGAGCCCGGCTGAGCAGGCTCTGTTCGTCCCCGCCGCTCACGATGTCGAGCGCTAGCCGGGCCCGAGCCTGGGCGCTCGATTCACCGAGGTTCTGCAGCCGCGTGATCTCCAAGGCCAGCAGTGTGCTGGCATACATGATGGCGGATAGCTCTGCTTCGCCAGCAGTTCTTTGCGGATCGGCAAGGAAGACGGCGCCAACTGGCCTGCCCGCCAGCTGAGCCACCGCGACGAGCCACGAACCGTCCCTGACCGGGCCAGGGGGCGTCAGTACCGGATTCATCGTGGGCAGCTTGCGTCGATGCCCGCGGCCGAGATCCCGGTCAGGCCGCCCGACGCCGACCCGTGCGACGACGTTTCCGAATGCGTCCTGCGTACCCGCCTCGCGGCCGGTGAGCTCTCGGATCGCGCTCGCCAGACTGCTCTGACCGCCCGTCATGACTGCCTGAGTAAGCCGATCGTGCATGTCAATGCTGCGTCGCAATGCGAGGTTTGCACTGCACTGCTCAGCAGTCCGCCCTCGCTCGCGAGATTGCGTCCTGGCCACAGCAAGCGCGGCGCCGGCAAGGACAACAATGGCTTGGAGCAGGGCCCGGTCACTGACCGCGGGCTCTTCGCATGCGCCGACGACCAGATAACCCGTGGCGTCGCCGCCGACCGACATCGGATAGACCCAGGCCCAGGCGACACCGTCCTGGACGATGGGCGCGCCATCCATGTGCTTCCCGCACTGCACCACGTCGACCTGCAAGAGCCCGCGGCCACGGTTCCCTACTTCCTGCCAGGCCCGGTCGAGCAAGATACCTGAGATATGGCAGCCTGCAATCGCCCCAACAGCATGCGCTGTCAGCTCCAGGATCTCGGCCTGGTCGACCGGCCGCTTGGGTTGCAGGGAATGGACCGCAGCAGTCTTGAGGGCGAGGATCTCCTGTGATTCTGGCTCGCCCGACCTGCCCACGGCTACCGGCCGCCTAGATCCCTGCCCGGCTCGCGCAATCTGGCGCCCGCCGTGAGCGGCCCGCGAGATAGTCGCTGGACGAGGGTGTTTCCAGCCTGCGGTGACATAGCCAAACTTCCCGTCTCGCTGACGGATGATCGGACACGCAAGCTAGATCTGCGCGGCTGGCGACAATGTGCGAGCTATCTCGGCAAGTGAAATTAGCCTCACACCTTGTCGTTGCTTCCTTGCTCAACGGCGCAATGTGAAGACGCCAACCCTGAGCCGGCATCCGGTCACGTTCAGTCGCGAGTCTACGGCAGCCGTCAGCTGCTAGAGCCAGCGCCGTCACGTAAGCGCCGCTGTGGCGGACGCACAGGGTACGCGATGGCGACCAGCTCGGCCTCGCCGATGGTCTGGTCCGATCGGCGAGGACTACGGCCCACCAGTGCGCCAGCTGAGCCACCGAGACAAGCCACTCCGGAGAAGCGGCTGCGCTGCTACACCTAGCAGTTCGGCCCGGCGCGGACCTGCGCGCGGAGTGGCAGGTTTCCCGTCCGCACTGCAGTGACCTTACTTCTGCGCCATGTCCTGGCTGCCTCCTGGCTCGGGCGGGTCATCAGCGGCGGTGAGCTCCGTATCCGGCTGATAGGTGTATGCGGCCTCGCGCACCGACTCGCGGGACTCCACGGCAGCGCCGAGCGCACCGCCCAGCGTCGCGATCGAGGCGCCGAGCCAGGCGAGCTTAATCTGATCATCCACGCCAGCGGGGTGGCCGAGTTGCGTGCTGAGAAGGTCTCCGGGCACGAGCAGCACAGCCCCCGCCAGCATCGCGGCGAAAAGGGCGAGGTACAGCGCGCTCACGCCGATACCGACTGTGGCCGCTGTGACGATGTTGAACAAGATGACCTGCTCGCGAGCGGCCGGATGCGGGCTGCGCTCCCACAGCCCGGTCGCGATCATGATTGTCACGGTGATGCCAGCGACTGAGCCGAGACAGATGACAGTGAGCCGCAGCGCCCCGAGATGGTCGGCGAGCCGCCAGATGTCGCTGGTCACCAGCGCGAAGACGCCAGCCGCGAACGCCGCGGCCAGCACTCGTACCAACCGCAGGGCGAGCCGCCATGGGCGGTTGGCGCGCAGCATGCCCAGCAGCAGCGTGACGTTGCCGGTGACGACCCGCGCGGCAAGTCCAAGGTCGCTCTCGCTGCTCTCGACGCGATTGCCCAGTTCGAGCAGGCGCCGGGCCAGGCGAGGGCCCATCGGGCGCCGACGCCCGGCAGGTTCCGCGGTCGGCGCAAGATCGCCGAGCATGTGCCTGACCAGGCGCACTGTCGTCTCGACCGCGCGTCTGTGCACCGCGACCGGCCCGAGCGCGGGCATGGACAGCACGCCGACCGAGTGGGTAGCGCTGACGTGAGCGATAACGGGTCGCCGGGCGGTCTGTAGGGGGAGGTCAGTTATGCAAACCGCCAGGTGCCAGCCGCGGTCGAGAAGCATCCGGCGCCCTGCGGAGATCAGATCGCTAAGGTCGGTGGGAGGCTCGGCCAGCCGGTCGGAGACGAATTCCACCTTCCACCGGACTCCGGGCAGTTCCGCGGACAGCCGGTCAGCGATTTCCGGCATCAGGCTCTCCGTCAATTCTGAAGCAGGCCCTGGCGCTGCAGGCAGGCCGACGACCAGGCCGGGCTGCTGCGAGGTGCCGGGGAAGCCTGCCGCGAAGGTCTCGACCTTACCCTCCTTCCACGACGCCCTTGCCGATGACGGTGGCCGGAAGGCGGCGAATGATCAAGGACCATTAGGTGCCAGGCGGAACCAGCCTGGGCAGCGTCTACTAGGCGCCCAGCGTAGCCAGTCGCCCCCGGCTGTTCATCAAGACCGTCGGTCAGCTGCGGAATCACCGCGCTCAGCAGGATCTGAGGTGCACCCGACGAGACAGCGCGCCGACAGCCGGCCGGCCCTGACCTCGTAACCGCTAATAGCCAATCTCATGCCATCCCGATCGCGTGCCCGGCCCGGGCGGCCTGGTCGCTGACGCGGCGTCAGCTGGGGTCCTGCGCTGGCTACGATCACCGAGCTACACCCGGCGCACCTGCTAGAAGCCCTGCCGCCCGACGCCGACGACGGCATCGACGATGTCTGCGAGCATGGCCATAAGCGGCCGTCCCTTCTTCCGGGTGCGGTCAGCGGACGGCAACGGCCTGGATGGGACCACCTGACGGCACAACTGTGTTGGGTCACGCGCGATGCGCGGACAGGCTTCTGATCAGGCCA
>DATELR010000063.1:0-2024 GCA_035276345.1 Streptosporangiaceae bacterium
CGCCAATGCAAACGAGCGACAGCAACAGATGGTTGTCAACGCGCGAATTTCTGCAACAGGTAGACAAGCCGCGACCGACCTATCCGGGATAGGCCACTGCCCGATCGCGATCGGCGCCGGCCACGGAATGTCTGTGACTCCACCGGGGCCGAAGATGATGACCGACGGCCGGGGGAAGTTGAGCCAGGCGATGAAGGAATCTCCGGAACTGCTGACCCACAAGACGAAGGACCGGTTGCCTCTGACAGCGGGTTGATCGATATGCCGGATAAGCCGGCCGGTCCGCGACGAAAGCTGCGCGAAGACTTCTGACGTGATCGGCTCGGCGAGGTTACCCTCCGTGTGCTTCGGCCGCTCCATGACGGGGCAGGTGACGGCCGTCCCAGATGGCGAGAGGAGCGCGCCGAACTCGCACACAATCCCTGAGTGGCGCGGGATGCGCACCGCCCTGCTGGCCGAGGCCAGGTTGCCGCCAGCTATCGCCGTGTTCAGCAGGTACTCCCCTGCGGGCAGGGAGCCCATGCCGGAGGCCCAGAATCCGATGGTCTGGTCGTCGGCGGTCCAGGCCAGCCTGCCGAGGACGTTGTCACGCGCTTGCGCCCGCGACAAACTCCAGGTCCGTGTCTGGCCGGTGGCGACTGAGAAGACCGAGATCTTCCGCCCGCTCAGCGCGACCGCCAGGTAAGCGCCGTCCGGCGAAAGCGCGATGCCGGCGACCCTCAGCTCGGACGTGACCGCTGTGATCGGCAGTTCGGTGAGTGAGGTCTTGCCGCCCTGCGGGCTAAAGCGCAGCAGGAAGAACCGGACCGCCGCTTGCGGCCAGGTGTGCTGACCGGTGTACGGACCGCCGGGAAGCAGCAGCTTGTTGGCCGCGACCACGAATGTCCGGTCGTCACCCGCACCACTGATCCAGGTGAACGTGGTGAAGGGCTTCGGGGGGAGGACCGTGGCTAGCACCCGGCCGGTTGCCGTGGCCCGGACGGTTACAACTAGCGCGTGATAACGCCAGTGAGGGTTAGTCGCGGTCAGGGCCGCGAAATAGGGCGGCGGCGTGGCGTGGCTGACCGGCAGAGGATTTGCGGGACGCGGCAGCGGGCTCAGCTGGGGCGTGGGGTGTTCCGTCCCGGGTGCGTGCACGTGTTGCGAGAGCACAAGCGCGGTTGCCGCGATGGCCGCCACGCTGGATGCCGCGGTGAGCGGAACGAGCAGTCGATGCCACCGGCGTGCCGTGCCGGTCAGCGCGACGCCGAGTCCGAAGGCCCGGCCGGCCAGGGTGCGGCTGCGGCTCGGTCCGGCGACGGTGCTGAGATCGAGCGGCGGCAGTCGGTCCGGCGGCACCTGTCGGGCCGTGGCCGCAATGGCGTCCCTAACGAGCTGCTCTGTCGGGGTCACGGCTTCTCCTCCAGGTCCTTCAGCATCCGGCTGAGCGTTGCCAGTGCCCGGTGCGCGGTCGAGCGCACCGTGCTCTGGCCGATGCTCATCTGCGCAGCGATCTGTGCCTCAGACAGGTCGAGGTAGAAGCGCAGTACCAGCACCTCACGCTGCCGGGCCGGCAACGTGCGCAGCGCCGCCATGACGGCACGGCGCCGCTCTTCCGTGATCGCTGCTTCCTCGCCGGACCATTGCACTAGCAACCGATCCAGGTCGCTGGCCGGCGCCTCGCCGCTCAGCTCGGGTCGCTTGCGCCGCAGCGCGGACCGGCACGCATTCAGCACCGAGGACCGAACGTAGGACAGTGCCTTGTCCGGGTTATCCAGGTGCTGCCAGCGCCGGTACAGGCCGCAGAAGGCATCGTGAACGATGTCCTCGGCCCCGCTCAGGTCGCCGATCATCACGTATGCGAGCCGTATCATTCCTAGCGCGCTCGCCTGGTAGAGCGCAGCGACCGCTGCTGCCTGCTCGGCGACCGCCTCGCTATTGGCAACCGGGTCTCGTCCCGTCCTGCGCTCCTCGCCGGGGCCGTGGCTGAGCGGCGAAGGCACTGCGGGATTCAAGCCCATGCTGATCTGACGCATGAGGCGAAC
>DATELR010000064.1:0-5218 GCA_035276345.1 Streptosporangiaceae bacterium
TGGATTCCGCCAAATGCGACGGCGGACCAGGCCTATCAGCTGCTCGCTCCCGCCGTGCCGGCGGAGATCCGCTACGACCTGCACGTCGCGATGATCACCCACGGCCGCACCGTCTGCCGGGCCAGGCAACCATCGTGTGACGACTGCGTGCTGCGAGACCTGTGTCCCTACCCAGAATCTGCGGCTGCTGCATCGAGCACTATGAGCCGGTAGAAAAGCGCGACCACAACGAGACCGAATGCGGCCTCGAACGGGGCCAGCACGATTCCCCTGATCAGAATGACCTCGAAGATGTGCAAGGCGCCATGTGGCGACGGCAGCACGGATTCAGCCAGGGCGAGGGCGGCTTCCGGCAGCGACACGAGCAGCGCGGCCGCCCAGAAGTGCGGGCGCACCAGGTGGACGGATCTGCGAAGCCCTGACAGCGGTTTTCTGTGTTCGACCTCGATCGCCGGGGCTACCACGGCGAAGAGGGTGAACAGGATCAGCCCCGGGATGACCAGCAGCACCAACCCGACGGCGACCAGCACAGCGAACAGGATGTCGGCCACCACCAGGCTGATCCACGGCAGCGACCGAATGACCGCGATGACCGTGACCCGTTCGCCGGGCGCACCGGCCGGGCGGCCATCCTTGTCACGGCCGACAAGCTTGCACAAGAATCCCGCCAGCAGAATGGTGCCGAACAAGCTGATCGCCTCAACGCTTGTCGTCCCGCCGATCGACAGAGCATTGTTCCGCGGGTCGATGAGGTTATCGGACACGACTTCGGCAACGGCTATGGCCAGCGCGATGACGGTCGCGACAAGAAGGATGGGCCCGCCGTGCAGCCTGCCTGTGCGTACGGCAGTGCGCAAGATCCTGAGGATGCCCACCCGACCGCGTGACCGCTTGCCAGCGTCCGCCTGCGCATTGCTAGCTCCGGTCGCCCGAGTGGCATCACCAGAAGTATCCGCCTGCTGACTTTCTGTCACCGCGCTACGGTATCCGCGCGCCTGCCTGCACCGATCAACCGGGGCGCCGACGTCCCGCCACGACGAGGATGGCCTGCGACACAATGGCCCGGTGATCTATCGCTTCACGGTCGGAGGGATCGAGTGCGCTGTTGTCAGCGACGGGCAGATGGCGCCGCCGCTGGAACCACCGGTCAGTGCATTCTTCACCCCTGAGGCGGGAGTACCGAGCGCCGAACTGCATGAGGCATTGGCCGCCGAGGGCCAGGACAGGACGAGCATCGCCTGTGGATACAACTGCCTGCTCGCGACGACCGCCGACGGCCACGCCGTCGTCGACACCGGACTCGGCGCGCGATTCCTCGGCTACGGGCCGCTGATCGAGCCGCTAGTCGGCCGTCTCGGCGACGGGCTCTCATCTGCTGGAGCGCCGGCGGCCGATCTGGCCGCCGTCGTATTCACTCACCTGCACCAGGACCACTGCAGGGGAGCGACGTGGTCGGGCCAGCTGACGTTTCCTGAGGCGATCGGGTTCGCCCACGCCGCCGAGGTCGCGTTCTGGTCCGATTCGGGGGCGGCGGCCGATGAGCACCTGGAATCCGCGCGCGAGGCAATCAGGCTCTTCGGTGAGCGGCTGCACGCGTTCGACGATGACACCGAGATCCTGCCGGGCGTTCATACCGTCAGCGCCGCTGGCCACACGCCTGGTCACACCGCGGTGATGGTGCGCAGCCACGGCGAGCGGCTGCTCTGCGTAGGCGACCTGTTCTACGACCCGCTCCAGCTCACGCATCCGCAGTGGTGCACCCCATGGGATCACGACAGTGCCAGGGCGATCCGCAGCCGTCGCAGGCTGCTGAACTTCGCGGCGGATGAGCATCTGCTGGTCCACGCCTACCACATGCCGTTTCCCGGACTAGGAACCGTCGCGCGTCATGGCGACGCCTATGCCTGGACCCCGCTGAGCGCACGTTAGGCGAACGCGCCGATGCCGGTGATGTCGCGCCCGACGATCAGCGTTTGCATGGTCTCGGTTCCCTCGAAGGTGTGGATCGCCTCGAGGTCCGCCATGTGCCTGATCACGTGGTGATCCAGCAGGATCCCGTTACCCCCGAGCATGTCCCTGGCGTCGGCAGCGATCTGCCTGGCCTTGCGGGTGTTGTGCATCTTCGCCAGGCCAGCGATGGTGGGGGTGAGCTGCCCGGCGTCGGCGAGACGGCCGATCTGAAGGCAGTACAGCTGCATCGCTGTGAGGTCGGCGAGCATGCTGACCAGGCGCTGCTGGATGATCTGGAAGCTGGCCAGCGTCTTGCCGAACTGGCGTCTCGCCGTGACGTACCGCAACGCTGCGTCGTAGGCCGCGGTCGCGTGGCCGAGTGCCGCCCAGGCGCAGGTGCTCCGGGTTGCGGCGAGCACGGACGTGACGTCGGCGAAGCTGCGCGCGCCAGGAAGCCGGTTCGCCTCGGGCACCTTCACGTTCTCGAGCGTGATGTCGGCCTGCCACACCGAGCGAAGCGACGCCTTGCCTTCGATGACGCTTGCGCTGTAGCCGTGCGTACCTTGCTCAACAACGTATGCGCCGACCTTGCCGTCCGCGGTACTGCGCGCCCACACGATGACCAGGTCCGCGAGCGTGCCAAGACCGATCCAGCGCTTGCGGCCGTTCAGCAGCCAGCCGTCGCCTGCGCGCTGAGCTGAGGTCTCCAGCGCTACCGAGTCGGAGCCGTGGTCGGGCTCGGTCAGCGCGAACGCGCCGAGGCTCTCCATCCTGGCCATCGCGGGTAGCCAGCGTTCTTTCTGCTCCGCCGACCCGCAGGTCGCGATCGTCCGCATCGCGAGGCCCGAGTGCACTCCGAGGACGACGCCCAGGCTGCCGTCGCCCCTGTGGAGTTCCATCGTCACCAGCCCGCAGGCCATGGCGCTCATGGCGGGGCAGCCATATCCTTCGATGTCCTCGCCAACGACGCCCAGTTCGGGCAGCCGCCGGATCAGCGGCCACGCTAGCTCGGCCTGGTCCCAGTACGATCCGGCTGAGGGAACCACTTCTTCGTCGACGAAGCGCCTGACGGTGATAAAGCGGTTCCATTGTTCGTCGGTGAACTGGTCACGCACCGAGAAGAAGTCCGTGCCGAGCGCAGTTCCGAGGTTCATAGTCCTGCCCTGCCTTCCTTGTGGCCGGCCACGGGATCCTGCTCTCGCAGGAACTCCTCGATGACGGGCGCGAGCAACTGGGGCCGGTCAATCAGTTCCAGGTGACCGCCTGGGTAGATGTGCAGCCGGCTGCGCGCGATCAGCTGAGCCATGATCCGGGCGTTGACCAGCGGGATGATCGGATCGTCGTCGCCTGCCAGCAGCAGCGTCGGCTGACGCAGCATCGGGAGCATCGGCAGGCTGGTCCATCCGGCCCCGGCCAGCAGCTGGAAGTAATAGCCGCGCCTGGTCCCGCTGCCCGTGTGCGGCCGCAAGAGCTCCCTGGCGCGTTCCGGGCGCGCTCGAAGGCCTCCGCCGTAAATGTCGCCAGCGACCTGGACGGAGTAGCTGGCGTCGCGATGCCGGCGCGGGGTGATCATGTGCCGGAGCACACCCGGTCTGGCAGGGACCATCAAGACGCCGGTCCCGGTCGCGGCGAGCACGAGGCGCCTGACCAGGCGCGGGCGCGCGAGCGCCAGCTGAGTGGCCAGTCCGCCGCCCCACGAGATGCCGAGCACGTCGACGCGGCTGTGGCCGAGTTGCCCGAGCATCGCCTCTACCATCGCGGGCAACCCGATGAGGTGGTACGGAAGCGCCGGGGCCGGCGAACCGCCGATGCCAGGAAGGTCGAACCTGATGACGGCCCGGCCTGGATGGACAGCGTCGACGAGCGGCTGGAGCAGTTCGAGGCTCGCGCCGATGCCATTGCACAGCAGCAGCGGAGGCTCGACGAGGTTGCCGGGGCGGGTGGCGACCCGCAGCCGCCTTCCCCGCACCGACACCATCTGCACGCGCTCGCGTGACCACAGCAGCCGGGCCACGGGTCGCCTACTTCTGCCGTACATAGCTGCCCGGCGCAGGCTCGAGCGGCGGGAACTCACTGCTGCCAAGTCTCGCCGGCGCGCGGCGGAACGCCCCTGACCGCGCGTGCACCCACGCCGCCCAGTGACCCCACCAGCTGCCCTCCGCCATCTCGGCCGCTGCGAGCCATTCGTCGGGACCTGCGCCAGGACGCGGCCCAGTTCGGTACCTGGCCTTCGGGTTTCCTGGCGGATTCACCAGGTGCTGGATGTGGCCACCGCCCGACAGCACGAAGGTTGATTCGCCGCCTAGCAGTGCCGTCGTTGCGTAGGCACCGCGCCACGGAACCAGGTGGTCCGTTTCCGCCCCGATCACGTAGCTGTCCACGGCGGATGCGCCGAGGTTGACCGGTTTACCAAGGAGCGTCATCCCGCCTGGGCTCGCCAGGAGGTTGCGTTCGGCGATGGTCAGGAGCTGTCGTTGCAGCCCTCCTGGCATCCGCGTGGTGTCGGCGTTCCACGCCAGGATGTCGAAGGCAGGAGGGTCCTGGCCCATCAGGTAGTTGTTGACCCAGTAGCTCCAGATGAGCTCGTCGGGTCGCAGCCAGGAGAAGAATGCCGCGAGGTCGCGGCCGTCCACGACGCCGGAGGGTCTTCCAGCAAAGCTGGCCAGGGCGGGAACGGGCGCAGCGAGCGCCATCCCGGCCGGGCTCGGCACCGACATGTCGAGCTGGCTCACGCCGAAGCAGGCATAGCGGATCGCGCCGGCATCGCGGCCGGCGGTCACCGCGAGCAAGGCGGCAAGCAGCTGCCCGCCGGCGCAGAGCCCCATGGTCCCCACTTCCGGGCTGCGGCTGATCTGCCTGACCGCTGCGATCGCTTCCAGCAGAGCGCTGGCGTAGGTGTCGAGATCCCAGTCCGATTCACCACGGCCAGGGTTACGCCAGCTGGTGACGAACACCGGGATGCCCTGCCCGACCGCGTATTCGATGAAGCTGCGGCCAGGGGCCAGGTCGAGGATGTAGAACCGGTTGATCAGCGACCAGACGATCAGCAGCGGCACGGCGCGGATCCTGGGCGTCGTCGGTGCGTACTGGATGATCTCGAGTACGTCGTTCCTGAACACCACGGCACCTGGTGTGGCGCCGATGTTCTCGCCCAGTTTGAAAGACCGCCGGTCGACTTGGCGCGGCGTCCTGAGCCCGGCCGCTGCGTCGGCGACCAGATTGCGCGCACCGCGCAGCAAGCTCAGCCCGCCCGTGTCGAAAGCCCGCC
>DATELR010000065.1:0-5411 GCA_035276345.1 Streptosporangiaceae bacterium
ACGACCTGGTCGATCACGAACTCCCCGATGCCGGACATGGCCGCGAAGTGATGTCCCATCGGGACCTCGCTGCCCGTGGCGTTGCGCAAGGAGGCTGATGGTCCCGAACTGCTGCGCTAGGGATGAGCGGGCCGCGGCGCCATGCTCCTCGGAACCGTAGCGCTGGGACGAGCGCAGCTCAGGAAAGCCAACGATAGCTTCTCGGGTGGCACGGTTCATTCACCTAAACGGGCCGCCCGGCGTAGGGAAATCGACGATAGCGAGCACCTTCGCTGATCGGCATCCCGGTGTCCTCAACCTCGATATTGATCGGGTAACGGCCCTGGTCGGCGGCTGCAGAGACAGGTTCTCGGAATCGTTCGCGGCAGGGGTGCTTCTGGCGACAGCGATGGCGCGGGTCCACCTGGCCAGCGGCCACGACGTGATCTTGCCGCAGATGATGACGAACGTGAACGCCGAGGAAATGGCAGTCTTTGAGTCTTCCGCATCAGCGGCCGAGGCCGAGTACTGCCAGATACTGCTGATGGCGAATGTCGAGTCAGCGGTCGATCGTTGTATGGAGCGGGCAAAGGCTGGTGATCCGCGCCAGGATGCCGTTAGCAAAGTTATCGAAGACAACGGTGTGGCCCGGACTTCGTTCGGAAACTCCATGCACAGGTCGCTGAGTTTTCAGCCGGCCGGCAGCCGTACGCGGTTATCGACTGCGAGCGGCTCAGGTCGAGCAGACCTGCCAGGCTGTCGAAGCTGCACTTGCGACGTGAACGCTGCCTATAGGCGGCATCGGCATCTGGGTCGTAGGTGACTGCACCACCAGCGGCAAGAGAGTGCGTCGGTAGCCCACGGCTTCTGCCCGCCTAGCCGTGAGCTGGCGGTATCCGCCATCCTCCAGCGTCCTCGTGGTGGGAACAGCCATCGTGTTCGAACCGGACCTGACCGTCGAATTCACTTTGCTCGTGTGTGCAAGCGCCCCAGTCCAGACCTGCCTGTCCGCTTAGTGGTATCCAGCGCTGGCAGGAGCCGCATTGCTGGCTGTACCACTCATCCATGTATCCAAAGGCAGCGGTGTCACGGTTCAGCCGCGTCAGCCACCGCTCGTGCGCCTTCCGGCTGATGCGGTACCCAACTTCATCACCCACGAAGTAATCGTCTATGACCGAAGCCCGGCATAGCAGCTCGACTGGCAACTCAAAGCGGCAGATCCGGGTGCCGAGGCGAGTCAGAATCCGCGAAAGATCCCATCTGGATCCGTGTTGTCAGCGAACTCAAAGAAGCTCATGTTTGCGATCGACAGATTCGCGACGATGTCCTCAATTTCCGATGGGATCGAGCGAAACGTACGGCCGACCTGCTCATTCAGTCCGTTGAAGTCTACGAACAAGATGGTTTGATCCCGCATCGTCTGCGCATCCGCCACCGCGATCTCGCTTATGTAGCCCTCACGCGGGAGCGCCACCAACTCCTGGTGCGTGAGGTTCGAGAGGTCCGGGGACTCCACTGGCTGCAGCAAGGCGCCCATGCGCTCGTAATCGTCCGTGACGTAGACGGCCGTCGCGGCGGATAGCGCGGCGTGCCAAGCCCCATCGTCGGAGTAGTCAGTCCGAACGAGCAAGAGGCCGAGATCTGGCACCGTTGGCAGGATCACGACGCGAGGCTACGCGCGTCTGCGAGGTCCTGTCATCGGCATGAGCGAACGCCGATCTGGGCGTTTGGCGAGCCCTGAAGTAATACTGCCGAGCGACTCAGACTCTGGACCACTGAGTGAGATCGGGGCGTAGGGCCGGAGAGTTGTGATGTGGACCGTCCGACGGAGCGGCTGGTGTTTCGATCGGCAGGGCAAGTCGGTGCTCTTTGCCAGCCACTCCCATTCATTGACCCTGGACGACATTCATTGACCCTGGACGACTCCTACGGAGTCCATCTCGGCGGCGCTGACGGCTCGCTGCGGGGGGCGTTGCGCGTGCAACAGCGGGTCGGGTATCCGGTCGCCGAGTCGCAGCAAGCCAACTCCGGTCAGTGCTACCGCCAGGGCGCCACCCCACCAGACGGCGTCCGGTGATGTTGCGAGCAGCGCGCCGCCGACTGCGGGGCCGAGGGCCACGCCTGCGGTGAAAGAGAGGCCGTAAAGGGACATGTAGCGGCCGAGCAGATGCGGCGGTGCGAGGTCGGCGACGATGGGGCCGGTCACGATGAACTGCGCGCACTCGCCGATCGCGATCACGATCGCGACTCCGGCCAAGACGGTGGTAGCGGTGAGCGTCGAGCTCGTGAGCGGTGCGAGCAGGACCGCGAGCAGGCCGATCGCAAAGAGCGCGCTGGTAGCGCCAAGAGCGTGTGTGCGGCGCATCCGCTTGACGACCCGTGTGGCTGGAATCTGTGCGATGACGATGAAGAAGGTGTTGATGAAGATGACAATGCCGATCTCCCCCGGCCCGACAGGCGTGTGCGCCTTCGCAAACGGCGGGAGGATGTCGGAAAACAGCGCGCCGCCGGTCATCACGAGCACGATGTTGGCTGCGATCATGATGAAGAAGAGCCGATCGTGAGCAACTGCTCGGAAGCCTGTTCTCCTGTCGCTCGCAGGCGCGGGTTTGGCGAGGCCAGGATTTGGGATCCTCGCGAGCACAACCAGCGCGAAGACAGCGAAGGTGAGGCCGTCGAAGAGGTAGAGCGCCTGGAACGCGCCGAGGTTATCGGCGGCAGCGATGATGAAGCCCGCAACTGTCGCGCCGCCGCCGAGACCGAAGTTGCCTGCGACTCGGCGGAGCGCGATCGAGGAGGCGCGCTGCTCGGCTGAGACCAGGGTCAGGCCCAGAACCTGGTTCGCGGTGGTCGCGACTCCGAACCCGGCGCCGCCGACGGCCGCGCAGACGAAGGCCTGCCAGGGACGGTCGACGAATGCGAAGCCCGCGTAACCTAGTGCGCTCGCGATATTGCCGGAGATCAGGATCGGCTTCGCACGGAAACGATCGAGCAGCGCACCAGACAGGGGCGTGACGACCGCCGCCGTGCCCATAACGGCCGCCAGCACCAGCCCCGCAGTCGCCGTCGAGAAACCGCGGGCCTGGTGCAGGTAGATGATCTCGAAGGGAAGGATCAGTCCGGTGCCGAATGAGTTGACCGCGGTCCCGGCCTGAAGAACGAGGACAGGCCCTGGCAGGCCCGTCCGCCAGCCGCCGAACACACGAGCGAGCATCGTGCTCAGTTGCTTCCTGCGGTTGGCTGCTTTCCCGTGCATGTGTGAGGCTCGCGTCTTCATCAGCGCTCCCGGCGGCGGCGATCGAGAACGCCGAACGCCGCTCGCCCGGCCGATGCGGAGGACTTCATCGTCAATCTCCCAGGGTCGTTTCCGGCTGCTGCGGCACGATCGGGTGGGCGGATCGTGCTGGCGGTCGGTAGTGCATACACCACGGCACTGGGAAACTGGGCGCTCGCGAGCCGCCCAGTTCGCGCGGGCGGCTCATATACCGGGCGGAGGGGTCGGGTTTTGCGGCAGGCACGCGATCGAGCGCCAGCGCCCTTGTGCACGCGCCGATCCCGAGCTCGCGGTCATGGCTGGCGCCGACGGCCTCGATCTGCCCACTGGGCTCGACGGTCACCGCGGTGCCCTGCTCCCGGCAGGGAGGCGCAATCATTCTTCGCGGGCGGCGGCCACCGGCTCCGGCTGGGTGGCGGGCGCCCCCGTCACGTGGTCCTGGTCCGAGGTCAGGGCGCGGCGAAGCCTGGCCCCGACGGCGATGGTGCCGAGGCAGCCGGCACATAGCAGGCCGATCCAGACTGCGGCGGCACCGGCGGCGATGAGGCCGGTAGCAAGTGCAGGGCAGACGATGAACGCCAGGGACTGGGAGAGGGCGGCGAGTGAGTTGGCCCGTCCGCGAAGCCTGTCGTCGGCCAGGCGATTGACAAGCGGGCTCATAGTGGGTGCCAGCACGGTCTCGCCGAGTGCGAAAAGCGCGGTGAAGCCGAACACGAAAGCAATTCGCCCGGTGGCCGCGACCGGCAGAGCTGCGAGGCCGAACACCGCCCAGGAGACGGCGAGGATCAGTCCGGTGACCGCCAGCGCGCTGCTTCGCCGGGCTCGGCGGACGCGGCGCAGCACGAACAGCTGGGCTATCACGATGAGGGCGGTGTTGATGGTGAGCGACAAAGCCACGATCCGCGCCGACACGTGTGCTTCGACTGACGCGTAGGCCGGCAGGCCGGAGTCGAATGCCGGGTATCCGGTGAAAGCAATGATGAGCGACGCGACCAGGGCCAGCCGCAGGCCAGGGCGGGTGAGCACGTCCCGGTAGCCAGCTCGCTGCTCTTTCCTTGCCGGCGCGGTGCGCGGCGCTGGCAGCAATGTCAGCACCGCGGCGAAAATGAGGCATGACGCGGCGTTGGCCAGGAACAAGGCCTGGAAGGACACCGGGTGATGCACGTTCGCGACGGCGGCTCCGAGCACAGTGCCGACTCCGATGCCGGCGTTCTGCACGGTGAAGTTGATGGCGAATACGCGCTGCTGGGTGGCCGGGTCCGGGGTGAGCCTTGCGATCATGGTTGCGAGGGCGGGGAACATCGGTGCCCAGGTCGCGCCGTACAGGAGCAGGGCGGGCAGCGCGGTTGCGGCATTGTGGGCCCATGCGAGCAGTACCTGGGCGGCCGCCTGGCCGAGGATGATGCCGGTGAGGACCCGGCGCGCGCCGAGCCGGTCGAGCAAGACACCCGAGAGGGTCACGGCCAGGAGGCCGACCCCCGCAGCGGCCGCCAGGAGCAGACCCACGACGGGGAGCGCGATGCCGCGGGCCTGGTGCAGGTAGATGAGGATGAACGCGATGACCAGTCCGTTGCCTGTCATCGCCACCGCGTTGCCGGCAAGGAATATGCGGGTCGCGGGCGGCACGGCGGCAGGGGGCATGCGTTGCTCACCTGCCCGCGGGGGTTATAGCGCTCGCCGCACGTTCAGGCACGCGGGCGACTACTGTCATTTCGACCCGCATTCCGGCTGGCAGGTTGCTGCCGACCGTGGTGCGCACCGGCTTTACCGGGCCCGGGAACTGCTTTGCGTAGCTGCCGTCGAACTCGGCGAACTGCCCGAGATCGCGCAGGTGCACCAGGCAGGAGACGATGTCGTCGAGCGACGCGCCGGCCGCGCACAGCAGAACCTCGACGTTGCGGAACGCCTTTGCGGTCTGGTCGGCGATGTTCTCGCTGACCAGCTCGCCCGTATCCGGGTCGAAGCCGCCCTGACCGGAGAGGAAGATCCAGTCGCCGGTCAGCAGGCCGGGAGAGTACGGGCTGGCCGGGGGCGGAGGGTAGGGCTGGGCGATGAGCTCGCTCATGACGGCAGTTCCTCCTGCTGCGTCTCGCCAAAGCGGCGCGGATCGGTAACGGCGCACGCAACTCGCCCGGCCGATGCGGACGATTCATCGGCT
>DATELR010000066.1:0-14186 GCA_035276345.1 Streptosporangiaceae bacterium
GTGCAACCCAGTGACCGGTCGGGACGCTACGCGATGGTCCGTTACCGGAATGCACGGCTGACGATCACCACCAGGCAGCTCGGCGCTATCGACATCGCCCACCGGCATAAGGTGCGGGTGCTCGGCCGGGCCGTCACCAGAACAGGCACGCGAGTGCCGTGGGCGGTCCGTTCTGGCCGGGTCACTTACGTCGCCGAGGCGGCGCTGCAGTCCGGCGGCGGGCGGGACCGGTCGTACGCAGTTGCTGACCTGATGGCGTCCCTGTTCGGCCAGGTTCGGGTCAGCCACCGGGCGCTGATCAGGCTGGAGGACGTCGGGCCGGCGACGAGCCCAGTCCAGCTGCGGCAGATCGCGGACGTGCTATCTGCCCGGCGGATCCCGTTCGCGGTCGCGGTCTACCCGCAGTATCTCGGGCCCGTCGGGCAGCATCCGCGCGAGCGGTTCTCGCTGGCGGACCGGCCGGAGGTCGTTGAAGCACTCAAGTACATGCTGATCAAGGGCGGCACGCTGGTCTTGCACGGCTATACCCACCAGCTCTTCAACGACCATAACCCCAACAACGGCGAGAGCGGCGAGGACTATGAGTTCCTGCGCGTCCATTACGACGCGCATCACGTGCTCAAGTACGCCGACCCGGTCAGACACGACGTGGCCGGATGGGCGAGGCACCGGATCGAGAAGGCGGTAGCGGCGATCCGTGCCGCAGGACTGCCGAAGGCAGCCATCTGGCAGTTCCCGGAATATGGCGCGGCACCGAGCGAATACCGGGTCGCCGCGTCGATGTTCGTCGCCAGGTACGAGCGCGGCAATTACGCCGAGCGCGTGCATGGCCATATGAAGCTGCAGACGCTGACCGAGCAGGCGCCGCCCTTCCTCGTCCGCGATGTGTATGGCGGGCCTCTGCTGCCGGAGAACCTCGGGTATGTCATCGGCCCGCACGTGCCGCCGACAGGACCAGGCTCGATCAGCTCGATCCTGGCCGCGGCGGCGACGCAGAAGGCCGCGGTTCGCGACAACGTCGCGAGCGTCTATTACCACCCGTTCCTCGGGCCCGGCCCGCTGCGCCGCCTGATCCGCGGCATCAGGGCTGAGGGGTACAGGTTCGTGTCCGACTGCGCAGTGCTGAAGGGATAAGAATGCTGGAATTCGCCACCCTCGCGGTGGCTGTTGTTGGCGCTGTCTTCGGCCTCTACGCCGTGGTCGTGCTGCTCGCTTCGGTCATCGCCGCCGCGATGCGGCACCGGGCGAGGTGAGCGCGGTGGTCGTGCGCAGTCTCGACTGGCTCGCCACCGTGGGGATCGTCGCGGTGTTCATCCACGTCGTGCGGCTGTGGTTTGTCAGCCGTGCGACGATCAGCCCCGCGGTCACGCCCGGCGAGGTGGACCGCTACCTGTTCGCCTTCATGGTGCCGGCGCTGAACGAAGAGCGCGTGATCAGGCAGACCGTGGACCGGTTGCTCGAACTGCCGGTCGCGAACAGCCTCGTACTGGTCATCGACGACGACTCCGACGATGCGACCGCTCGCCTCGTCGAACACCATCCCGACCCGCGGGTCAGGCTCTTGCGCAGGGAATCTCCCGCGGCCCGTGCTGGCAAGGGCGCGGCGCTGAACGCAGGCCTCGGGCAGCTCATCCACGAGGTCGGCACCTGGCCGGCCGAGCGGGTCATCGTCGGGATCATGGACGCTGATGGTCGGCTTGACGTGGACGCGCCGGAACGGGTTGCGGCCTACTTCGCCGATGCCGAGGTCGGCGCCGTGCAGATCGGCGTGCGCATCGCCAACCGGAACGACAGCGTGCTCGCGCGCCTGCAGGACATGGAGTTCGTCACCTACACCGATGTGTTCCAGAGCGCTCGCGATCGGTGGGGCGTGGCGGGGCTCGGCGGAAACGGCCAGTTCGTGCGCCTTGCCGCGCAGCTTGATCTGACGCCGTGGGCATGGACCGATGGCCTGACCGAAGACCTCGAACAGGGGCTTCGCCTGATCTGCGCTGGCTGGCGTACCCGCTACTGCCGTGACGTGGCCGTTCACCAGCAAGGGCTGGTCAGCCCGCGCCGCCTGCTGCGGCAGCGATCGCGCTGGTTCCAGGGTCACCTGCAGGCGTGGCGGCAGATCAGGGGCATCTTGTCGGGCGCTCCGCTGCGAACAGTCCCGCACTTGCTGCACACCCTGATGGTGCCGGTGTTGCTGCTGGCCAACCTCGTGCTGCTGGTCGGCGTTAGCGCGATGGTGGCCGGCGCGGCGATGTCCCCGGCCGCGTTGGCGTGGATCGACCGGCCAGGGATCATCTTCGACTGGTACTGGCTGACATTCGCGATCGCCATGTTCCTGACCGTCTCGGTGTACGCCAGGCGCGAACCAGGTTTGCGAGCGTGGCGTGCGATCGTGCTCGGGCACGCGTTCGCGATCTATTCGCTGCTGTGGGTCGTGGCCGGCTACTGGGCTCTGGCCAGGACGATCGGCGGCAAGCGCACCTGGCTCAAGACCGAGCGGCTGGCTGAGCGCCAGGTCATGGCCGAGCCGCAGCCGGTGGCCGATGAAACGTAGCAGCGCCGCGCTTGGCCTGGCCGCCGTCGCCGTGGTCGGCCTGGCTGGCTGCGCCGCCGTAGCGACCCCGGGCCGCTCGTCTGGCCGGGCATGGCGCGTCGTCTACAACGGCTACGGGTCAGTCCTGGTCGGGACCGGGCACGCAGCGGACATCATCGCGCTCCGCCCGGCTAGTCCGTCAGGGGCGCAGAGCAGCCATGCCGCGCTGGTGCTCTCCCGCCGGGGCTGGCGGGACATGTCCATCGAGGTCAGAATGCGCACGACCCGGCAGCTACGCCGGCCGCAGCCGAACCCCTGGGAGGTCGGCTGGCTGCTCTGGCATTACCAAGACGACACGCACTTCTATTACCTGGCGCTGAAGCCGAACGGGTGGGAACTCGGTAAGGAGGATCCGGCTTATCCGGGCAACCAGCGTTACCTCGCCACCGGCAGCAGCCCGGATTTCGCGCTCGGCCGCTGGTATGTCGTACGCGTCAGCCAGCACGGCCCGGCCATCGACGTGACCGTCGACGGCAAATCTCTCGTGCGGGTCACCGACACCCAAGACCCTTACCTGTCCGGACGGGTCGGCCTGTACGCCGAGGACGCATCGGCAACGTTCCAGCTCGTATCCGCGAGCTCGCGCTAAGGAGGCACATGCACGTCGCAAAGACGTACGGCAAGCGGATCATGATCGTTTACGGGACCCGGCCGGAGGCGATCAAGCTGGCGCCGGTGGTCAAGACCATGCGGGAGTCGCGCCTGCTCCGGCCGATCGTCACGCTCACCGGCCAGCACCGGGCGATCGTCGACCAGGTGCACGCGATGTTCGGCATTTCCCCCGACCACGATCTCGACGTCATCAGGCCGCAGCAGTCACTCGACGGGCTGACCGCGCGGGTGCTCAGCCGTCTCACCGAGGTGCTGCGTGCCGAGCGTCCTGACGCCGTGATCGTTCAGGGAGACACCACGTCGGCGTTCGCTGGCGCTCTGGCCGCGTTCTATGAGCGGATACCGGTCGTCCATGTCGAGGCGGGGCTGCGCACCGACGACATCTATTCGCCCTTCCCAGAAGAGGCGAACCGGCGCCTGACGAGCCGGATCACCACGTTGCATCTAGCACCGACGCCGTCCAGTGAGGCGAACCTCGTGCGGGAGGGCATTGACACGGAACGGATCGTGGTCACCGGCAACACCGTCATCGATGCGTTGCTGTGGGCGGTTCGCCAGGACCTTCCTTACGGCAACCCCGAGCTCGAGGCCCTCGAGCACGCTGAATCGCCCGTGCTGCTGGTGACCGCGCACCGGCGCGAGTCCTGGGGCAGGCGGATGCGGGACGTCGCCGACGCGGTATCGAGGCTCGCGCGCCTGCACCCGGACCTCCGGGTGGTCCTGCCCGTACACCCGAACCCGGCCGTCCGCGAAACGCTGCTTCCGGTCCTCGGCGGGATCCCCAACGTGCTGACCGTCGAACCGCTTGACTACGGCGCGTTCTCCCGGATGTTGCTCAGGTCCACGGTCGTCTTGACCGACAGCGGCGGCGTTCAGGAAGAGGCCCCGAGCCTGGGCAAGCCTGTCCTGGTGATGCGCGACACCACCGAGCGGCCTGAGGCGGTAGCAGCAGGCACGGCGAGGCTTGTGGGCACGGACTCTGACCACATCGTCGATCAGGTCGACAGCCTGCTGAGCAGTGAGCGGGCCTACCGGGAGATGGCCAACGCCGTGAACCCCTACGGCGACGGTCACGCGGCGCGGCGGACCGTCGAAGCGGTCGCGCACGAGTGCGGCGTTGGGCCCCGCCCCCAGCCGTGGCGGCCTGCGCCATCGGCCGGAGACGGCAGAACCCAGGCTGCCTGAGGAGCTGCGGCCGGCCACATGGGGCGGGTCGTGGGTCGTGCGTCATAATGTCGCGCAGTGCCGTCCCGGGGAATGACCCTGCAGCGCCTGAGGAGAACAATGAGCGAGAGCTTCACCGGCGAGTTGTGGGACGGAATCGCCGACATATACGCGGCCATTCTGGCGCATCCATTTCTTGCCGGGATGACCGATGGCAGCCTTCCGGCGGACGCGTTCACCTTCTATGTCGTGCAAGACGCGCTCTACTTGCGGCGGTACGCCCAAGCGCTCGCGGCGGTAGCCACCCACGCGCCCGACCCAGCGCAGACCGAGATGTTCGCCAGGCACGCGGCAGGCATAGTGGCGGTCGAGATGAGCCTGCACGACACGTTGCTGGGTGACCTGGACATCGACCCCGCGGCGGTCGACGCAGCCGAAGAGGCCCCGACGACGCTGGCGTACAACAGTTACCTGCTGGCGAACACCCACGGCGGGTCCTACGCCGAGGGCGTCGGCACCGTGCTGCCGTGCTACTGGATCTACGGCGAGGTCGGCAAGCACCTGCTGGGGCACGGTTCACCGAATCCGCGGTATCAGAAATGGATCGACACCTACGGCGGCGACGAATTCGACGCCGAGGTGAGGGACGTCATCGCGGTCACCGACACGCTAGGCCCTCAGCTGTCGGAGAGGGAACGGCGCCTGGTCCACCAGCACTTCAGGACGACCAGCCGGTACGAGTGGATGTTCTGGGACATGGGCTACCGCCGGGAGACATGGCCGGTCTGATCAGGGTCAGCCCACGCTCAGCGCGATGTCGGTAGCCGCGAGTGCCTTGCTCACCGGGCAGGCGCTCTTGGCTTCCTCGGCGATCCTCGCGAAGTCCCCGGCGCTCACGCCCGCCGCCGAGCCGCTGACGTTCAGCACGATGCCGGTGATCCGGAAGCCGCCCGCGGGGTCCGGCCCGAGTGTCACGTCGGCGCTGACGTCGAGTGACTGATCGCTGCCGCCAGCCGCGCCGAGCAGCGCGGAGAACTGCATCGCGAAGCAGGCGCTGTGTGCTGCGGCGATCAGCTCCTCAGGGCTGGTTGTCCCGTCCGCGTTGTCCGCGGCCCGCTTCGGGAAGTTCACCTCGTAGCTGCCGACTCCCGAGCTGACCAGCGTCACGGTGCCGGCGCCGTCTTGCAGGCCGCCGTTCCAGATCGTGCGCGCGGTGCGGGTAGGCATGACTGCTCCTTCGCTGCCTCGGTAACTGGGTCTGCGTCAGGATTAGCTTGCCAGCTTGGTGTGATCCCAGGAGATGACCCTGCCGGGCTCGACCCGGTAGCCCCACCGCTTGCGGGCCGCGTGCTCTACGTACTGGGTCAGCGCGTCGGCGCCCGCGCCGGCCAGGGCCCCGCCGACGACCGCGGTGATCTGGCGTCCGATCCCGGCAATCGCCGCAGGATCCTCGATCCGTCGCGCCACCCCCTGAACCTGGACTCCGCGCAGGTCGAAGTACTCCTCGCCGTCTTCGATCAGGCACGAGATGCGCGGGTCGCGCTCGAGGTTGAGTGCCTTCTGCGACCGGCGATAGGTCCAGAACGTGATCTGGCCGCCGGTCATGACGTAATACATGGTGACCAGGTGCGGGAAGCCGTCATGGCCGTTGGTTGCCAGCTGCACCTTGCGGCCCGCCATCAGGAAGGCCGCAGCCTTCTCGGCCGTCATCTCGACCTGGTCGCGCTGCTTCACGAGCCGCCGCCGAAACCGATCGTCTCGCTGGCCAGCGACAAAGTGTCCTCGCAGGCGAAGCCGGCTGCCATACCGTCCGCGCTGAAGGACGGCGCGATCGCCGCGGCCACCGAATCGAGCGTCCACATGCCGCCATCATCGGCCCGGAAAACCTCTCGCACCCGTGGCGGGTCCATCACGGCAGCCACGCCGCCATGCACCACGAACACCTCTCCGTTGATCGACGCACCACTAGGCCCGGCGAGGTAGGTGACCAGCGGCGCGACGTGTTCAGGCGCTAGCGGATCGGTGCCTTCCGGCGGCGCTCCCATCAGGTCGGCCGTCATGCTCGTTCGCGCCCGCGGGCAGATCGCGTTCGCCCTGACCCCGTATCTGGCACAACTACGCGCGGTGGTGACTGTGAGCGCCGCAATGCCAGCCTTCGCGGCGGCATAGTTCGGCTGACCGGCCGAGCCGAGAAGGAACGCCTCGGACGAGGTGTTGATGATCCGGCCATAGACCGGTCCGCCGGCTTGCTTGCTCTGCTCGCGCCAGTATGCGGTGGCCAGCCGCGTGCCGATGAAGTGGCCGCGCAAGTGAACGCGCAGCACGAGATCCCATTCCTCCGGCGACATCGTGAACACCATGCGATCACGAAGGACGCCGGCGTTGTTCACCAGGATGTCGAGGCCGCCGAAATGGCCGACAGCGGCCGCGAGCATCGCCTCGCCGGTTGCCCATTCAGCTACGTCGCCCTCGCACACCACGGCCCGTCCGCCGGCCGCGGTGATCTCACTTGCTACCTCGTTCAGGCCAGGTCCTGGCAGGTCATTAAGCACCACGCCCGCGCCGGCCGCTGCTAGCGCGATCGCTTCGGCCCGGCCCAGGCCATTGGCAGCCCCGGTCACGATGGCCGTCCTGCCGTCCAGGGTTAGGTCGTGAGCCATTGTTCTGCAATCTCCTTGGTCAGTAACCGGGCCCGGACAGAATCCCGCCGTCGGCGACGAACTCGCTGCCTGTGCAGTATGACGACTCGTCCGACGCGAGGAACGCGACGAGCGGCGAGATCTCGGCCGCTTTTCCGAACCGGCCGAGCGGGAGTGCCTTGAGGTAGCGCTCGCCGCGCTCGGGATCCATTCCGCCGGCCGTTTCCAGGACCATCCTCGTCAGGATGCCGCCGGGGTGCACCGTGTTGACCCTGATGCCGAACCGGCCGAGTTCCTGCGCTGCCGACTTCGTCATGCCGCGGATCGCGAACTTGCTCGCGGCGTAGGCGGACGAATCGGCGGCGCCGGTCAGGCCCTCGATCGAGGAGATGTTCACGATAGAGCCGCCGCCTGCGGCTTTCATCGGCTCGATCACCGACTTCATGCCCAGCCAGCAACCGACCGCGTTGATGTCCATGATCCGGCGGAAGTCAGCGAGCGGCATCTCGCTGATCGAGCCGAACGCCAGCACCCCGGCGTTGTTCACCAGGATGTCGAGCCGGCCGAATTTCTGAGTAGCGGTCGCGACCGCGTTGGCCCAGTCCGCCTCGCTGGTCACGTCGTGGTGCAGGTAGCGGCAGTCGTCAGTGCCGAGCTTGTCGGCAACCTCCTGGCCGAGTTCGTCGAGGACGTCTCCGAAGACAACACTGGCGCCTTCAGCGACGAAGTGCCTGACATGCGACTTGCCCATGCCCCTTGCGCCGCCGGTGATCAGCGCCACCTTGCCGTCCAGCCGGCCCATCCGCGCCTCCCGGTCATGCGCTGCGCTCGCGTCTCAGCCGAGCGCTCCAGCCGCGGCGCCCCAAGCCGGACGCTCCAACCAAACGCTTGCTTGGTTGGGAGGATAACAGTGCGCATCCGCCGCACTTGTGCACTGCACGGGTTGTATCCGTATATCGGGACATGACATGGCCTCGGTACCACGAACGCGATGCCAGAATGGTGGCCATGACGACCATGAGCACCGGACAGCAGCAACCGGGGGTGACCGGGCCGGTCGCGATCGAGCTGCGCGGCGTCCACAAGCATTTCGGAAAGGTGAGAGCTGTTCGCGGCGTCGATCTGGCCATCGCGCCAGGGGAGATCGTCGCCCTGCTCGGGCCTAACGGCGCTGGTAAGACCACCACTATCGACATGATCCTCGGCCTGTCCCAGCCGACCGATGGCCAGGTTTCGGTATACGGAACGCACCCTCGCCAGGCGATCGAGCGGGGCTTGGTTTCCGCCGTCCTGCAAACAGGGGGGCTACTCAAAGACCTCACGGTCGAGGAGACCGCTAGGTACACGGCTAGCTTGTTCGCCACGAGCACGCCCGTCGGCGAGGTGCTGCAGCGGGCGGGCATCGCCGAGCTAGCTGACCGGCGGGTCGGGAAGTGCTCGGGCGGCGAGCAGCAGCGGCTCAGATTTGCGATGGCGCTGTTGCCCAACCCCGAATTGCTGATTCTCGACGAACCGACGACCGGAATGGACGTCGAAGGCCGCCGCGACTTCTGGGCTGCCATCCGTAAGGATGCGGAACAAGGCCGTACGGTGCTGTTCGCGACCCACTATCTCGAGGAAGCGGACGCTTACGCGGACCGGATAGTCCTGTTGCGCCATGGCGAGATAGTCGCTGATGGCACCGGAGCCGAAATCAAGGCGCTGGCATCGGGCCGGACGGTGCGGGCCACGATCCCCGACGTCGATGAGGCAGCTCTGCAAGCAATCGCTGGCGTCGACAGCGTCGAGGTGCGCGGTGAGACCGTGCTCATCCACTCCAAGGACAGCGACGCGGTGGCGAGGTACCTGCTTACGGCAACATCGGCCAGGGACCTGGAGATCAACACCCGCGGACTTGAGGACGCGTTCCTCGCCCTGACCGGGGACGACACGGCGAGCGCCGTCGCCCCGGCTAGCACGACCGGAGGCTCGCGATGAGCGCCTCGACCGCCCCGTCCATGCCGGTCAGCGACGCCGACGTCAAGCGGCCGCCGAACCTGGGCGGCATCAACCTGACTGTGCTCGGGCTCGAGATCCGGCGGCTGCTGCGGAACCGGCGGACGGTGATCTTCGCGCTGGTGATCCCGGCCGTGTTCTTCTTGCTGTTCGGGCTGAACAAGGCCTACGCCCACGACAATGCGGGTCACGGCAATGTCTCAGCGTTCATCATGGGCAGCATGGCGCTGTACGGCGCCGTTCTCGCTACCACCTCCGGCGGGGCCATGGTCTCGATCGAGCGAGCCGCCGGGTGGAGCCGCCAGCTCAGGCTCACTCCGTTGTCGCCGGTTGCTTACATCACGATCAAGATGCTGACGGCCATGGTGCTGGGTGCTGCGGCCGTCGTCGCGGTCTACATCGTCGGCAAGCTCTCTGGCGTGCCTGCCATGAATCCTGGCTACACCTGGCTGTGGTTCGTGACCCCGTTGTGCGTCTGGGTCGGCTCGCTGGTCTTCGCTGCGTTCGGGCTGTTCATGGGCTACCTACTGCCGACCGAGAACGTCATGCAGTTCCTTGGTATCGCGCTGATGCTGTTCGCATTCGGTGGCGGCTTGTTCATCCCGCTGAGCTCGTATCCGCACGTGCTGCAGACGCTGGCCAAGTTCACGCCGCTCTACGGCCTGAACAAGCTCGTGCACGCGCCGCAGCTCGGCGGCAACGTGCACATGATGTGGGTACTCAACGCCGTCGCCTGGCTGGTGATCTTCGCCGGGGGAGCGATCTGGCGGTTCAGGAAAGACACGGCGAGGGTGTAATTCTGGAGAGGCGCACATGAGCACCGTTGATTTCGAGGTCGGCCCTGCTGCTGCCGGTGACCTGGACGTCCGCTGGAACCACGGGGCGGCTGGCGAGGCGCCACTGCAGGTACACGCCTACGACCCGCACACGTACGTGCTCAGGCAATCGAAGGCGACCAGTTACGAGGCGCCGTTCCTGTACCTGCTGTTCGGCAATGAACGGGCGATCCTGCTGGACACCGGTGCCACCAAGGATGCCGATGTCTTCCCGGTCCGGCAGACGGTCGACGGCCTGATCGAGGGCTGGCTCGCCCAGCATCCGCGTGAGGGCTACGAGCTCGTCGTGGCTCATACGCACGCTCACGGCGATCACGTGGCTGGCGACGGGCAGTTCGAGGGGCGGCCGATGACGAAAGTCGTGCCGCACGACCCTGAGAGCGTCGCAGCGTTCTTCGGCTTCACCTCATGGCCCGCGGAGACTGTGCGGTTCGACCTCGGCGGCCGAGTATTGGACGTCACCGGGATACCCGGCCATCAGCCTGCCTCTATCGCGGTCTTCGACCCGTGGAGCGGGTTCCTGCTGACCGGCGACTCGGTCTACCCGGGTCGTCTGTACGTCTTCGACTTCCCGGCGTTCACCGCCAGCCTGGACCGCCTTGCCGCGTTCGCCGCTGCCAGGCGGGTGACGCATGTCATGGGTTGCCACATCGAGATGACCAGGAAGCCGGGCCGCGATTACCCGCTCGGATCGAAGTATCAGCCTGATGAGCCCCCGCTGCAGATGACGGTCGCGCAGCTCCTTGCGGTTCGTGACGCTGCGAGGGCTGCCTCAGGCCAGCCTGGCGTGCACGTATCCGATGACTTCATCATCTTCAACGGGCCCTGCAAGAGCGCCGTCATCCGGCAGCTCGTACGCGGCGCGGTGCGGAGGCTGAGCGGGCGCGATTCGCCCTGAAC
This sequence comes from Streptosporangiaceae bacterium, assembly GCA_035276345.1. Lineage (GTDB taxonomy): Bacteria > Actinomycetota > Actinomycetes > Streptosporangiales > Streptosporangiaceae > Chersky-822. The sequence continues at coordinate 10,734 of DATELR010000066.1, forward strand.
CCGGCCCCATACCGATGACGCTCAGCGTGGTGTTCGAGACGCATTCGCCCACGCTCGACAACGAGCGCGGCGCGGCCACTGGCTGGCTGCCTGGCCAGTTGTCCGAGCATGGCCAATCCCAGGCGGCTGAGCTGGGGCGGCGCCGCCGTGATGACGGCATCGCGGCGGTGTTCTGCTCCGATCTGGAGCGTGCCGTGCAGACCGCACGGATCGCGTTCGCCGAAACGTCCCTGCCCATGCTGTATGACTGGCGGTTGCGCGAGTGCGACTACGGGCAGCGAACCCTCATGCCGGTCGCCGAGCTGCATGCGGGGCGCCGGGATCACCTGGACGTGCCGTACCCGGGCGGGGAGAGCTGGCGGCAGGCAGTCGCGCGGGTTGGCTGGTTCCTGCGGGACTTGCCGCACTGGGATGGGCAGCGGGTGCTGGTGATCGGACATGTCGCGACCCGCTGGGGACTCGATCACTGGCTGAACGGGACGCCGCTCGAGGAGCTCGCCGAGGCAGACTTCGCCTGGCAAGAAGGCTGGGAATACCAGCTGAGCTGACTCGAATCTCGTGCCGTGTGTGCCGCGCCGTGCGCGCCGGGCCCGGTTGCTCGCCATTCCGGACCAGTGTGACGCGCTCGCTGGCAAGATTCGCGCTGCCATTTAGCCTGGTAGCAGGAGTACGACGCCGGGAAGGGGGTTTGCGATGACCACGACCGACCTCGCGCGCGAACCTCGCACCCGCCGCGAACCGGTCAATGAGTCAGCTTCGGGCCGGCCTGCTCCGCCGCTGCAGCCGTTCATTGCCAGTTACAGCGGCTACCGGCAGGCGGGCGTGCCGCCCGCCATCCACGCCGGACTGCCGTCTCCCTACATGACGGTGATCTTCACGCTGGACGAGCCGCTCACCATAGCCGCGCACCCGGACCCTGCGCAGCCAGGTGACAGCTACCTGACCCTGGCTGGCGGACTGCACACTGCCCCGGCGCTGATCACTCACGAGGGAGCACAATCTGGCATTCAGCTCGCAGTCAGCCCGCTTGCCTCACGCGCCTTGCTCGGCATACCGGCCAGCGAGCTCGTCAGCCACGACGTTGACGCAACTGAGGTATGCGGCGGGCTCGCGACCGAAGTCCAGGAGCGCATTCAGAGCGCCGATAACTGGCGCGCGCGGTTCGCCGTGCTCGACGAGGCGCTGTCTCGCAGGCTGCGGTCCGGCGCGGTCGATGGCCGCCAGGATGTCAGCGCCGAGGTTCGCTTCGCCTGGGAGCGTTTGCTCGCCACCGGCGGGAGGATCACCGTGGCGGCGCTGGCGGAGGAAACCGGCTGGAGCGCCCGCCACCTGCGGACGAAGTTCGCTGGCGAGGTAGGCCTCACGCCGAAGGCGGCGGCCCGGGTGGTGCGGTTCGACCGGGCCCGGCGCCTGCTGCAGCGGCGCGCGGCGTCCGGACGCCCTCTCGATCTCGCGGCGCTTGCGGCGCACTGCGGTTACTACGACCAGGCGCACATGGATGCCGAATTCCGCGCGCTAGCCGGGTCAGCGCCTACGACGTGGCTAGTCAGGGAGTTCCGAAATCTCCAAGCCGGGATGGCGACACCCGAGGAAGGCTGAGTCCATGACTGTCAACACACCACCACCTCAGGTCTGGCCGACACTGCGCGCTCGCGACGCTCGCGCGCTGATCAAGTTCCTCGTCGATGCCTTCGGATTCGAGGAGACCGTCGTCTACGGCGAAGGCGACCGGGTAGACCACGCGCAATTGTCGTGGCCGCTCGGCGGCGGGATCATGCTCGGTTCCGCGCGGGAGCCCGGTGAGGACGACGCCTGGCCCGTGCCGCCCGGCAGCTTCGGGGCCTACGTCGTCACCGACGATCCCGACGGCCTGTACAAGCGGGCCACCAACATCGGTGCGGATGTCATCCAGGAGATGAACGAGACCAACTACGGCTCACGCGGGTTCGCTGTCCGCGATCCTGAAGGCAACCGCTGGTCGTTCGGCACGTACCCGGGCGAGCCGCGCCAGAGCGCATAGCGCGGCGACCTCACCTCGCCCGGCCGAAGCGATCGGCAAACCTCGCAATTCTGCGGCAATCGCTTGACGGATTTGTTTGGAAAGTATACGAACTAATCAAGCCGTTAGCGGGAGCAGGTACGCAGCGCCGTCCAGACTCGGATAGCGGGGGTGGCCGATCGTGACGTGTCGCGGAGAGGTCGCCAGCTATGGGAATGGCCGTTGGTCGTAGTTCCGCGTTCTGGGTCACGGCATTCATCGGCGCAGCGTCGCTCATCGCGGCGTCAGCCACGGCGGCGGCCGGGTCAACGGCCGGGCCGCACCCGCACCACGTAGCGGCCGCCGCCGCAGCGCTCGCCTCGCCATCCGACACAGGCGCTAGCGACATCACGAACTTGGGCGGCAGCGGCTGGAAGGTGCAGAGCAGCGCGACCGCCACCCAATCTGGGGCCCAGATCTCGACCCCGGGATTCAACACCTCGACCTGGCTGTCGGTCGCCAATGACGACGCCGGAGCTCCAGGCACAGAGATCGAAGCGCTCGCGCAAAACGGCCTCTGCCCCGGTGACACCGCCCTGCAGCCGGTGAACCAGGCCAGCGGCGGCCCGAACAGCGTCTACTTCTCCAACAACATGCAGCTCTGCTACGGCTTCATGAGCAAGATCGGCCCCGACACAGTGAGCCGGTTCAACGTGCCGTGGTGGTGGCGCACCGACTTCACGCCGAACCTCGCCTCAGGACAGACCGCCACGCTGATCATCAACGGCGTGATCGGATCGGCAAACGTCTGGGTGAACGGCACCCAAGTGGCAACCTCGGCGACGGTGACCGGCGCCTACACCAGGTTCACGTTCAGCATCTCGAACCTGGTCCTTTCGGGTACCAACTCGCTCGCGATCGAGGTCAACCCGAACGACCCGACCAGCCTTTTCACGACCGACAATGTGGACTGGACCCAGATCCCGCCGGACAACAACACCGGAATCCAGTTCCCCGTGCAACTGCAGACCGACGGCGCGCTCGCGGTCGGCAACTCGCATGTCAACCAGTCCGACGCCGCTGACCTGTCGAGCGCAGCACTGACCGTTAAGACCGACGTCACGAACTTCACCGCGAGCTCGCAGACCGGCGCGGTGACCGCCACGATCACGCCACCGGGCGGCGGCACGCCGATCGCGGTCAGCCAGAACGTCACCGTGCCGGCCAACACGACCCAGACGGTGTCGTTCACCCCGGCCAGCTTCCCGAGCCTCACGATCGCCAGCCCGCAGGTCTGGTGGCCCTATCAGATGGGCGCTCAACCGCTCTACACACTCACGACCTCGGTGGCTCAGGGAACCACAACGGACAACTCCACGACGGAGACGTTCGGCATCAGGACCGTCACCTCGTACCTGACCGGTTCCAACGCGATCGAGCCGAGCGGGACGCGGGCATTCAAGATCAACGGCGTG
>DATELR010000067.1:0-26580 GCA_035276345.1 Streptosporangiaceae bacterium
GCGGGCCGGCGTCGGCTGCCGCCTCAGCAGCTCGCGCCGAGGTCCCGGCGGGCGCGGAGAACGCGGCCCAGGCCGGCGTCCCGGCCAACCGCACTGCTGACGACGAGGTGATCGCCGAGGCGCTGATGTTCGGGACGCATACGACCTCGCCCGGCTACAGCGGGCGAGGCTCCGCCGGTCCGGCCGGTGCGGCGTCGGGCGCCGAAGCGTCCTGGCGCAGATCCTGGTTCGGCGCCGACGACACGGCGGCCGAGCAGAGCCCTGCCCGCGAGTCGAGCGGTGGCAGCCGGGAGACTGCTAAGGCTGGCCGGGGCGAGCAGCTGACGCTGACTAGTTCTAGCTCGTCCAGTTACACGTTGCCGCCAGCGGCGTTGCTCAAGCCGGGAACGGCACCGAAGGCCAGGACCAGGGCCAATGACGCAATGGTCGAGGCGCTCACGATGGTGCTCGAGCAGTTCGAGGTGGATGCCCAGGTCACCGGGTTCAGCCGCGGGCCGACTGTCACCAGGTACGCGATCGAGCTCGGGCCGGCCGTGAAGGTCGAGCGTGTCACGGCGCTTTCGAAGAACATCGCCTACGCCGTCAAGAGCGCCGACGTGCGGATCCTTTCCCCGATCCCCGGCAAATCCGCAATCGGCATCGAGATCCCCAACACGGACCGCGAGATCGTGAGCCTCGGCGACGTGCTCAGGTCCCCGGTCGCGGAAAGCGACCACCACCCGATGGTGGTCGGCCTCGGCAAGGACGTCGAGGGCCGCACCGTGATCGCCAACCTCGCGAAGATGCCGCACATGCTGATCGCCGGTGCGACCGGGGCCGGGAAATCAACATGCATAAATGGGCTTATATCGTCCATCCTGATCCGCGCGAACCCGGATGAGGTCAGGATGATCCTGATCGATCCCAAGCGGGTCGAGCTGACCGCCTACCAGGGGATCCCGCATCTGATCACGCAGATCATCACCAACCCGAAGCGGGCGACTGAGGCCCTGCAGTGGGTGGTCGGCGAGATGGACCGCCGGTATGACGACCTGGCCGCGTCCGGGTTCCGGCACATGGACGATTTCAATAAGGCTGTCAGGGCCGGAAAGGTAAAGGTTCCGCCAGGCAGCGAGCGTGAATACGCGCCCTATCCGTACCTGCTGGTCGTGGTCGATGAGCTCGCCGACCTCATGATGATCGCGCCGCGCGACGTCGAGGACGCGATCGTGCGGATCACGCAGCTGGCCAGGGCAGCCGGCATCCACCTCGTGCTTGCCACGCAGCGGCCAAGCGTTGACGTGGTCACTGGCTTGATCAAGGCCAATGTGCCTTCCCGGCTCGCGTTCGCGACCTCGAGCCTCACCGACAGCCGGGTCATCCTTGACCAGCCGGGCGCGGAGAAGCTGGTCGGCCAGGGCGACGCGCTGTTCCTCCCGATGGGCGCCAGCAAGCCGATCAGGCTGCAGAACGCGTACGTGACGGAGAAGGAAATACGCGAGATCGTCGGCCATTGCAAACGGCAGGCCGAACCTGACTACCGCGAGGATGTGACCGCCGGCGAAGGGCGTCAGCGAGAGATAGACGCCGACATCGGCGACGACCTCGACGATCTCATGAGGGCGGCCGATCTTGTCGTCAGCACCCAGTTCGGATCCACGTCGATGCTCCAGCGCAAGCTGCGCGTCGGCTTCGCCAAGGCTGGCCGGCTCATGGACTTGCTGGAGAGCCGCGGCGTCGTCGGTCCGAGCGAAGGCTCAAAGGCCAGGGATGTGCTGATCCGTCCCGACGACCTGGATGAACTGCTGGATTCGCTGCAGGGTAAGTAGCGGCTGAGGGCATCTGATTCCCGGCTTTGCGTTTGGCTGTGCGCTCGCTGGCTAAAGGTCGCCCGTAGCTTGGGCATTGGCCGGCCTGGTGCGGGGCATGACGGGGAGGGATTGCGTTCGCATCTGGTCATTGGCATGCGTGTCGGGCATCGGGCCAGTCATCGTCGTCAGGTAAGCGGACGCCTACACTGAGTGACCACCCCTGAGAAGGGGAGCGGGGGAGCAGGACTGCATGAGCATCGGTGACGCACTGGCAGAGGGACGCCGCCAGGCGGGCCTGACGATTACGCAGGTCAGTCAGCGCACCTGCATCAGGGAAACCATCATCCGCGGAATCGAGCGCGGCGACTTCTCCGGCTGCGGTGGCGACTTTTATGCCCGCGGGCATATCCGCAGCATCGCGGGCGCCGTCGGGGTAGACCCCGAGCCGCTGATCGAGGAATATGACCGCACGATTGGGGCGCCGCAGGCCATTAGTGCCGCGGACGTGTTCCAGCCGGTCACGCCGGTCAAGCTCAAGGAGCGGCGCCGGCCGAACTGGACAGCGGTCATGGCACTTGCGTTGCTGGTGATCGCGGGGATCTTCGCCTATCAGCACTTCGCATCGCATCCTGCGACAGCGGCCAACAACAACGCGCAGGTGCAGAACTCGAACACCGCGGATAAACCGAAGCCGTCGACCTCCCCGTCGGTTGTTGCCCATCAGCACCAGCGCCAGCAGCACCATCCGCACAAGCTGCACATCAGGCTGACCGCCACGCGGAACTGCTGGGTGCAGCTGAAGAATCCGAAGGGCGTGACGCTCTTCAGCGGCATGGTCTACGCGGGCAACACGATGAACTGGACGGAGAAGCACCGGGTGCTCATGGTCCTCGGCAACCCGTCAGGAGTGAAGGTCCGCGTCAATGGCAGGAATCCGGTGCCGCCAGGCACGGTCAGCATGGTGACGCTCAGCCTGCACGCTGCGCGAGTGCACTAACGCAGTGCACAATGCGAGGCTTGCCAGCTCGTCTCTGGTAGCGGCGAGAGGTGCTCCGGCGGCTGTCGCAGCCGCTGGACTGCCGTAGTCTTCCGGTGTGTCATCTGCAGGTTCCGCTCCGTCAACGGGCGGCGATTCGGCGAGGCCGGGCGGCGGCCGCTCGGTCCGGCTGGTGACGCTTGGCTGCGCCAGGAACGAGGTCGACTCGGAGGAACTTGCCGCGCGGCTGGAAGCAGGCGGCTGGACGCTGACCGGCGATGACGAGGATGGCAGCGGTGCAGCGGGCGCCGAGGCCGACGTGGTGGTCGTCAACACCTGCGGTTTTATTCAGGCGGCCAAGCAGGAGTCGATCGACGAGCTGCTGACCGCAGCCGAATCGGGCGCTGCTGTCGTCGCGGCCGGCTGCATGGCCGAGCGATACGGGTCAGGGCTCGCCGAGGCGCTGCCCGAGGCCCAGGTGCTCAGCTTCGATGACTACGCCGACATCTCCGGCCGGCTCGACGCGGTGCTCGCGGGGCAGCGCTGGGTGGCGCACGAGCCGCGTGACCGCAGGAAACTGCTGCCGATCGCCCCGGCCGGCCGACCCGCCGCGAGTGACGGTCACGTCCCCGGACACGGTGGCGGCGCGATCACCGACCTGCCCGATGGCGTCGCGCCCGCATCGGGACCACGGGTTCTGCGCCGCAGGCTCGGCAATGGTGTTGTCGCGCCGCTGAAAATCGCCTCGGGATGCGACCGGCGGTGCAGCTTCTGCGCTATCCCGGCCTTCCGCGGAGCGTTTGTGTCCCGGCCACCGGACGACCTGGTGACTGAGGCGGGCTGGCTGGCCATGCACGGCGCCAGGGAACTGGTGCTCGTGAGCGAGAACTCGACCTCTTACGGCAAGGATCTCGGCGATCTGAGATTGCTCGAAACGCTGTTGCCGAAGCTCGCCGCCGTGCCTGGCATCGACCGGATCAGAGTCAGCTATCTGCAGCCGGCGGAGGTGCGGCCGGGCCTTGTCGAGGTACTGGCGGGCACCCCTGGGGTTGCGCCGTACTTCGACCTGTCTTTCCAGCACGCCAGCGGACGCGTGCTCCGGGCAATGCGCAGGTTCGGCGACAGGGAGCGGTTCCTTGCACTGATCGAGCAGATTAGGAAGCTGGCTCCCGACGCCGGGATCAGGTCCAACTTCATCGTCGGGTTCCCTGGCGAAACCGATGCCGACGTGGCGGAGCTCGAGCGGTTCCTGTCGGAGGCGCGGCTGGATGCGATCGGCATTTTCGGCTACTCCGATGAGGACGGCACCGAGGCCGCTACCCTGCCCGGCCAGCTTGGAGAAGATGAGATCGCCAGCCGGGTCGAGCAGGTAGCGGGGCTCGCAGACGAGCTGATGGACCAGCGGGCCGCGGAACGGATCGGCGAGATCCACGATGTGCTCATCGAGGAGCTGCCTGACGACCAGGACGGGGACACGCGCCTGTACGGCGGCCGCGGCGCGCACCAGGCACCTGAGGTGGACGGCGCGACACAGGTGCGCTCGCGCCGGATGCTGAACGTTGGTGACATCGTTCGCGCGCGGGTATCAGGTTCGGAGGGGGTCGACCTGGTGGCGGATCTGATTGATGAGCATGAACAGGAATACTCGCGGTCCTCGGGATATCCCGGGCAGCACCGGACCATTGACTAGCTCGGACGCGCGGAATCCGCCGGCCGCGCCCAGGCTGGTTAACCTGCCGAACGGGCTGACCGTGCTGCGGCTGATCCTGGTGCCGGTCTTCGTCGGGTTCCTGGTCGCCGGGGGGACCGCGGCCAGGATCGTCGCCTTCTTCGTCTTCGGCGTCGCCTCGGTCACCGACTTTCTCGATGGTCAGATGGCCAGGCGCCACGGCATGATCACCGACTTCGGCAAGATCGCCGACCCGATCGCCGACAAAGCGCTGACCGGTTCTGCGCTGATCACGCTCTCGGCGCTGGGCGACCTGCCGTGGTGGGTGACCGTGGTCATCCTCGTCCGTGAGGTCGGCGTCACCCTGCTGCGCTTCTGGGTGATCAGGCACGGTGTGATCGCCGCGAGCCGAGGCGGCAAGATCAAGACGGTCTTGCAGATCGTTGCGATCGGGCTCTACATCCTTCCCGGAACCTTCGGCTGGCTGCGATCGGCGGTGATGGCGGCTGCCGTCGCGGTGACGCTCGTAACCGGCTTTGACTACACCGCGAGGGCAATGCGCCTGCGCAAGGCCGCTCGCATTCAGCCCCTGGTCGCCATGGACGAGTCCTCGCCTGGCCAGGCAGTTGCCGAGGCGCCCGGAGCGGGGGAGTGAGGCCAGATACGGGAGACGAGAATCGCGGGCTGCCCGCTGACGCGATCGCGCTTCTCATCGCCCGCGGCCTGACGGTCGCTGCGGCTGAGTCACTCACCGGAGGTTTGGTGACGGCAGCGCTCACCACCGTGCCAGGGTCCTCAGCCGCGGTCCGGGGCGGAGTCGTGGCGTATGCCGCGGACCTGAAGAACGCCGTGCTCGGCGTGGATGCCGAGCTGCTGGCCCGGGCTGGCACCGTGGACCGGGATGTAGCGCTGGCGATGGCCAAGGGGGCCAGAAAGCGACTCGGCGCTTCGGTGGGCGTTGCTACCACCGGTGTTGCAGGCCCGGATCCGGCCGAGGGGAAACCTGTGGGTACCGTGCACATCGCCGTCAGCATGGCGGGTTTCGCGCGGCATGAGGCGCTGATGCTAGCCGGTGACAGGGCGGCGATCCGGCGGGGGACAGTGGACCGCGTGCTCAGGCTCCTTGTCGCAACGCTCAAGGAAGAGGCGGCCGAGGGCTGTGGAGCCGGCGCCGATGGAAGACAATGAGTGATTACAGCGTTACGTATGTCTAACACGCACCTATGCCCTCTCCCGCTCCGTCGCCACGTGCAGGTACGGTGGAGGTGTAGGCGGCCGGCTCTCGGGAAGGGATTGCGACGATGGTCCTGCTTCGTCACTTGCTCGGTGACGCGCTGCGGCGACTGCGCCTGCGGCAGGGTCGCACCCTCCGCGAGGTGTCCGCGTCAGCGCGGGTTTCGCTTGGATATCTTTCCGAGGTAGAGCGGGGACAGAAGGAAGCATCGTCAGAGCTGCTTGCCGCCATCTGCTCAGCTCTGGGCACGCCGCTGTCTCAGGTGCTCAGGGAGGTCTCCGACAACTTCGCGCTTGCGGAACTGCAGAGCGAGCCGGTGTTCGCCGACGTCATCGAGCCGCCGGTCGAGGTCGCCGGGGTCAGCCATGGTGCTGGCCACGAGGACGACCAGGGCCGGCCGGACGAAGTGCCCGTGGGTCCGGTTGCCTCCGAGCGGGTTTCCAGGGCAGCCGAGCAGCGAGTCCCTGCTGGCGCCGGTTCGCGGATGTCGGCTGGTGCGGCGCAGCTCGGTGCCGGCGCGCTCGGGCACAGCATGGCGACCGGGCACAGCCCGATCGGGTCCGGCCAGGTCGGAACCCGTCACATCTCGTCAGGGCAGCTCAGCCCAGGTCAGAAGCTCACGGTTCCTGGCAGGATGCCGATCAGCGCAAATCTGACCGTCGACGAGCCAGCTTTCGACCAGGTGACCCGCACGGTGCGCGAGATCACCACCATGGTGCCCGTCTGATCGGCGGCTGACTAGCGCGGCCTAGCGGCCGATGCGAGCTTCCCAGGACCCAGGCAGGTCGGCGAGCTTCTTCACGCTGTCCGGCAGGTCATTGGCCACCAGGTGCGCCAGGGTGGTCTCCTCGAGGATTGCCCTCTCGTTCGCGCGCAGCGCGATCCAGACCGTCTGAAGCGGCTCCGCTGCCCCGGTGTAGCCAAGGTTCTCCGGCCGCTCGCCGCGCACGCCCAGCAGCGGGCCGTCGATCGCCCTGATGATGTCCGCCAGCGCGATCTCGTCCGCCGGCCGGGCCAGCCAGAATCCGCCGTCCGGCCCGCGCTGGCTGCGGACCAGCCCGGCCCTGCGCAACTGGGTCAGGATCGCTTCGAGAAACTTTGCGGGGATTTGCTGCGCCTTGGCGAGTTGTTCAGCCGTCACGTGGCCCTCGCCCGATGCCGCAAGCTCGATTGCGGCACGCAGGGCATAATCGGCTCGGGCTGACAGTCGCATACGCAGCATTATGCAGGCACCTGGCACGAGTTGCAGAAACCAACCGCACGACACCGGGAGGCGGATTCATGGAACAACGGCTCCCGGTCGGCCTGTGGCCGGGCGCGGCAACGATAACTCTGGTCCTGTGGGGAGCAGTCGAGCTGGCGCTCCGGCTGAGGCTGGCGGCCCGCCCCGGCTGGCGCTTGCGGCTCCGTAGCTGGTCAGCGGCAGCGGGCGGGCAACTGCGGGAGTGGACGTTCCTCCTGCTCATGCTAGGAATCGCGGGCGCCGTCCTGGGAGCGCTCTGGCTGACCAGGTTCGCCCAGTTCGCGGTGCATGGCGGTAAGGCGATTGTCGCGCTGGGCGAGATCGTCGCCATCAGCGGGATCGCCCTGCGGACATGGGCAATCTTGACACTGGACAAGTTCTTTACGTTCGCAGTCGGCATCGCCGACGACCACGTCGTCGTCCAGGATGGCCCGTACCGCGTGCTCAGGCATCCCGGCTATGCGGGTGCGCTGCTTGCACTCGCGGGCGCCGGGATCGCGATGCGGAACTGGCTGTCTCTGCTGCTCATCGTCGTCGGGCCGGCCCTTGCGCTAGGGGTCAGGATCCTCGTCGAGGAGGCAACGATGGCCGGCGCGCTCGGCGCCGACTATCAGGCATACGCGAACCGGACTGCCCGGCTGATCCCGCGGATATGGTGATCCCGATGCCAGCAGCGATCGTCGCCGCGGTGAGCCGCGACAACCAGCATGGGTTCAGCAAGCCGGCCTGTGAGTCGATCAGGCTGGTGGCCGGCCAGGGCGTCGAGGGTGACGCGCACGCCGGCCGGACGGTCCAGCATCTGTCCAGGCTCGCGCGCGACCCTTCCGTGCCCAACCTGCGGCAAGTCCACCTGATCCACGAAGAACTTCATGACGAGCTCAGCCTGCGTGGCTTCCGGATATCGCCAGGGGACATGGGCGAGAACGTCACCACCCGCGGGATCGATCTGCTCTCACTCCCGACCGGCACGAGGCTGACGCTCGGTTCAGATGCCGTCGTTGAGGTGACCGGCTTGCGTAATCCGTGCGTTCAGCTAGACGGCTTTCAGCATGGCCTCATGAAGGCAGTGCTGGACAAGGACGCGGAAGGCCGCCTGGTGCGCAAGGCCGGGGTGATGGCGATCGTGCTCGTCGGCGGCGATGTCGGGGCCGGCGATCAGATCAGCGTGGCCTACCCGCCCGAGCCGCACACGCCTTTGCAGCCGGTGTGAGGCGTGACCGGGAATCTAGACAATTTTAGTAATCCGACCCGACCCGGGTCGCGGTTAGTACGCTGACCTGCGTGATCCCACATTTGCCCGCAGTTCTCGTGCTTGCCTCAGGCTCGCAGGGACGGCTGCGGCTGCTCCGAGGGGCTGGCGTATACCCCGAGGTGGTTGTCAGTGGTGTGGACGAGAGCACTGACGAGGTGCTTGATCCCCCGGCGCTGGTCCAGATGCTCGCGGAACGCAAGGCATCTGCCGTAGCCGCGCGAAGGCCAGCGGCACTCGTGCTTGGCTGCGACTCGATGCTCGACCTCGACGGGATGCCCATTGGCAAGCCGGAATCGGCAGCGGAGGCAGTCGCAACCTGGCATCGGCTGGCCGGGCAGGAGGGGACGCTGTGCACAGGCCACTGCCTGATCGACGGCGCTAGCGGCCGCCAGGTGAGCGCCGTCGCGCGTACAACCGTCCGCTTCGGCAGCCCCACTGAGGCCGAACTCGCCGCCTACGTCGCCAGCGGCGAGCCGCTGGCGCTGGCCGGCGCCTTCAGCATTGACGGGCTCGGAGCGCCGTTCATCGACGGCATTGACGGCGACCCGGGAAACGTCATCGGCGTCTCGCTGCCGCTGCTCAGGCAGATGCTCACCGACCTGGACCTGACCATCACCGACCTCTGGCACACCCCGGCGAGCGCCTAGCTGCGGCTTCTGCCCGGCGATGGAGCAAACCTAAATCAGGCTCGGCGGCCAGCCTCGCAAGAACTGGACCAGGAGCGCCGTGACCAGATCCGGGCTCTCGATCGGCAGCACGTGCGAGCCCGGCAAGACGGCGAGCCGGCCATCAGACAGCGCGTCGGCGACCGCGGCGCTGTGCTCAATTGTCACCTCGTCGCGGTCGCCTTGAAGCACCAGTACGGGCATCGTCACTCCGCCGAGGCTGCCCAGTTCGATCTCCGGCTCAGTCCGCCACATCGCGAGGAACTTGGCGAAGATCTCATCAAAGTGCTCTGGCCCGTCCGGGGATTCCGTGGCATGGGCCTCACGCAGGTAGCCGACGATCTGCTCGTCTGGACGGGTGAGCGCGTCGGTCAGGCCGCCGTGCACCCTCCCGGCGGAGTTGTAGAACTGGCCAATCAGCGCCAGGCTGGCGACCAGATCCCGCCGACGCTGGGCGGCCAGCAGCCCGACGACTGCGCCGTCGCTCCAGCCGATCAGGTGCGCCGGCCTGGCAACCTCCTGGTCCAGGTAGGCGATCGTGTCGGCGGCCATCACCGAGTAGCTGATCGGCCCCGGCACGTCGGGAGTATGGCCTTGCCCGCGCCGCTCCGGCAGGTACACCTGGTACCCGGCCTGCGTCAAACCGCGCGCCTGTCCCGCCCACGATGCCCCGCTGGCCATTCCGCCATGCAGCAGGACCACCGGCGCGGTGCCGTCGGCAGGCTCGCCGACCACTTCATGCCACACCCGCATTCCCGCGACGTCCACATATGGCACGGAGCATCTCCTCTGTGGCTACCAGGCTTGCCAGCCAGTCTTCCAGCCTGACGCAGGGGACTATCAGCCCCGCAGGCGCAGACCGCGCGGCGTGGGGCGGAACCCCGCCTGCTCAAGCGCATCGGCCAGCGGTGAGTCGTAGACGCCGCTGCCGTCCGCACGCTCGACGGTCAGCTTGCCAAGAGCACCAGCTCGGACGGCGCCGGCCAGCGCGGTGGTGGCCGGGCCGAGCAGCGCCGGGTCGGCGGTCCAGGACAGAAGGGTCTTGCCGCCGCGTTCCACGTACAGCACGAGCTGGCCGGCGACCAGGATGACCAGCGCCCCGGCCTTGCGGCCCGGGCGGTGGCCGCCAGCTGTCTCATCCGGCCGGGGCGGCCACGGCAATGCGGCGCCGTAGGCGTTTGAGGGGTCGGCCGCGGCCAGCACCACCACCGGAGTCTGGTCCGAAGCGGTGCTGACCCCGGCCGCGAATTCGTCGGCCCCGCCGGGTGTTGCCGCCAGCACCGATTCAGCCATCGAGCGCATCCGGTCGACGGCACCGGGCAGCGCGAACTGCGCCGCGCCCAGGCCTTCCACGAAGTAGCCCCGGCGGCACTGTCCGGTCTCTTCCATTGCCCTGAAGACGGGGTAGATGGCGCCGAACCCGCCAGGAACCCGTTCGCTGCCGGCCACGCCCCTGATCACGATGCCGTACCGGTCCAGCAGCGAGAGCGCCCTGGCGTGCAGCCGTCGTGTCGGGTCTGTGTCGCCCTGCGGTACCAGCGACCAGCGCCCGCTGACCGTCGGCGGGCCAGAGTGGGACGGCAGCGACCCGCGTCCGAACCCTGGCCGTCTCGAGAGCCGCCCCGCCGCCGGCCCGCGCTGGCTGGCATATGGCAACTGGAGCCCCTGCAAGCCGGCCGGCTGGCTCTGACCTTTCGCATGCCCGTTTGACGCGGCGCTGCCGGAAGCGAGTTCTGATTGCTTGGGCCCTGGAGCCCATGACTTGCCCGTCGAGAGCAGCGTGCGCAACGGTGCCAGCGTGTCGTTGGTCAGCAGGCCAGCCCACACCAGGTCCCAGATGGCTGCCGCCACAGCCTGGTCATTGACTCGGTTGAGCGCCCTGACCCGGCGAACCGCATCGCTTCCGTCGGCTGCGCTGGCCGCACCCGGCGTGCTCGCCTGGCTCGTTGTCAGCTGATCGACGACCCGGTCGGCCAGCGCGCGGAAGAACAGCGCGCCCCCGCCGCTGAGCATTTCAAGCACGGCCTCGTGCACTGGCGTCATCGTGATCTCACCGGGCGGAGGCATCAGCAGCGGAGCAGAGTCGGCTGGCGCAAGCACGAGCCAGCCGTCGCCACCGGGCAGAGCGCCTGCGCCGCCCCAGACGACATCGCCGGCCGCGGTCAGCTCATCGAGCATGGCAGGTGCGTAGCCGGGAACCCTCGCCGGCAAGATCAGCGACTCGAGCGCGGCGGCCGGTACGGCCGCGCCGGCGAGTTGTTCGACGACCGAGTAGACGGTGTCAGGTCCGGCGACCTTGACGCGCCGCCTTGGCTGCCAGGAACCCGATCCTGCTCGTGGCCGGGGAGCAGGTGGCTGAAAGCCCGTGTCGTGCAGGGCATCTTGCCAGGTCGGCAGGAACGCGGCGAAGACCTGCGCAGGCACCGGCTCGGCTTCCTGGCGGAGCTTGGCCAGGCACCGGCGTCTGAGCAGCCTGAGCACCCCGGCGTCGCACCATTGCGGCCCGAGCAGGCTCGGCAGGAACTCACCCTCGATGACCCGGCCGCTCGCTACGAGCCTGTGCAGGGTCCCGGTTACCACCGCGACGCCCAGGCCGTACCGATGCGCGGCGTCCATGGCCGTGAACGGTCCGTGCGAGCGCGCGTACCTGGCGACCAGATCTCCGAGCGGGTCAGGAAGCAGCTCGGTAAACGCGACGGGAATGCCAGTAGGCAGCGCTACTCCGAGCGCGTCCCTGAGCCGGCCGGCGTCCTCGATTGCCGCGAACCGCTGCTCGCCTGCGATCCGGACCTCAATGATCCGGCGCTGAGCGGCCAGCTCGGAGATCCAGCCTGGCGCTGCGGCAGAGTCGGCGCTTCGCGCCGCGATCTCATCGGCGGACAGCGGGCCGATCTGCATGATCATGTCGGCGAGCTGCTCAACCGAGGAGCAGTGCCGCCCAGGCGACAACCGCTGCAGGTCGCGCTCGGTATCGGCGACAACCTGGGGATCGAGAAGTTCGCGCAGGTCAGCATGCCCGAGCAGCTCGGCGAGCAGAGCCGAGTCGAGGGCGAGGGCCTGGGCACGGCGCTCGGCCAGCGGCGCGTCGCCCTCATACATGAACGCACCGATGTAGCGGAACAGCAGGGAGCGAGCGAACGGCGAGCCGGTCGCGGTCTCGACTTCGACCAGCCTGACCTTGCGGCCAGCCAGGTCGCGCATGAGGCTCACCAGGGCAGGAACGTCGAAGACGTCCTGCAAGCACTCACGCATCGTCTCGAGCACGATCGGGAAGCTGCCGTAGCCGCTTGCGACCGCCAGCAACTGGGCGGCCCGCTGGCGCTGCTGCCACAGCGGCGAACGGCGGCCAGGCTGGCGGCGGGGAAGCAGCAAGGCGCGCGCGGCGCACTCGCGGAACCTGGACGCGAACATCGCAGAGGAGCCGAGCTCATTGGTGACGATCTGCTCGACCTCTTCGGGATCGAGCAGCGCGAAGCCTGGTGGCGGCGGGTCATCGGCGTCGGGCACCCTGATGACGATGCCGTCGTCGGTGTACATCGCCTGGATGTCCATGCCGCCGTAGCGCTCGCGCAGCCGTGCGGCGATGGCGAGCGACCACGGCGCGTGCACCTTCGATCCGTACGGGCTGTGCAGGACCAGGCGCCAGTCGCCGAGTTCGTCGCGGAACCGCTCGAGCACGAGGGTCCGGTCGTCAGGCAGGTAGCCGGTCGCGTCGCGCTGGCTGGTGAGGTAAGCGAGCAGATTGGCTGCGGCTAGTTCGTCGAGGCCCTCACCGCGCAGCCTGGCGGCTGCCTGCTCCTGGTCGGTGGCCCCGAGCTCACGGCAGTATTCGCCGATTGCCCGGCCAAGCTCGGCGGGCCGGCCTGGGGCGTCGCCGTGCCAGAACGGAAGCTTGCCAGGCTGCCCCGGCGCCGGCGAGACAAGCACCTGGTCGGCGGTGATGTCCTCGATCCGCCACGAGCTCGCGCCGAGCACGAAGACGTCGCCCACCCTGGACTCGTAGACCATCTCCTCGTCGAGCTCGCCGACCCGGCGCGAATGCCGACCGCTCTTGTCCGCGGCCCCGGCGAGGAACACGCCGAACAATCCGCGGTCCGGGATCGTGCCGCCGTTGGTGACGGCGATCCGCTGACCGCCCGGGCGGCCGCGGAGTATGCCCGTCGCGCGGTCCCATACGAGCCTCGGCCGCAGGCCAGCGAACTCCTCGCTCGGGTAACGTCCGGCCAGCATGTCCAGCACAGCCTCGAGCACCGGCCTCGTCAGCCCGCTGAACGGGGCCGCCTTGCGAGCCGTCGCCAGCAGATCATCGACCGTCCAGTCGTCCATCGCCGTCATCGCGACGACCTGCTGGGCCAGCACGTCGAGCGGGTTCCTCGGCATCCGCAGTTCTTCGATCGCGCCGTCTCGCATCCGCCCGGCGACGACGGTGGCCTGCACGAGGTCGCCCTGGTACTTGGGGAAGAACACGCCGCGGGATACGTCGCCTACGTTGTGCCCGGCGCGGCCGGTCCGCTGCAGGCCGCTCGCGACCGAGGGCGGAGATTCGACTTGGATAACGAGGTCTACCGCGCCCATGTCGATTCCGAGCTCGAGGCTCGACGTGGCGACGACCGCAGGGAGCCGCCCGCCCTTGAGCGCCTCCTCGATTTGCGCGCGCTCGGTGCGCGAGACAGAACCGTGGTGAGCTCGCGCGACAACAGGCGGCGTGACATCCTCCGGGTCGCGGCCGGCCAGTTCCGCCTGCTCGACTGCCCGTTCGCCGGCAAGCTCGTTGAGGCGGGCGCAGAGCCGCTCGGCCAGCCGCCGCGAGTTAGCGAAGACGATCGTCGAGCGGTGCCGCTCGATCGCATCGAGCACCTGCGCTTCGACATGCGGCCAGATTGAGTTCGCCCGAGCCTGGCCGTTCGCTCCAGCCGGTCCGACGGCAGGTGCGCCGCCCGGGTTGCCGACGCCAGCCGGACCAGCCAATTCGGCCGGTCCGATGATCGAGGGCTGTTCAGCCAGACCGGACCTCGGCAGGCTGGCGCCATCGGAGCCAAGATCGGACATGTCCTCGACCGGTACGACGATCTTCAGGTCGAGCCGCTTCTCGCTTGGCGGCGCCGCGATCGTGACCGGCAGCGCGCCGCCAAGGAACGAAGCGACCTCTTCCGGCGGGCGAACGGTAGCGGACAAGCCGATCCGCTGAGCGGGTGGCGACTTCTCCTCGGCGCGGAGCGTGTCGAGGCGCTCGAGCGACAGCGCCAGGTGGGCGCCGCGCTTGCCGCCCGCCAGGGCGTGCACCTCGTCGACGATCACGGTCTCGATCCCGCGCAGGCTCTCCCTGGCTCGCGAGGTGAGGAGCAGGAACAGCGACTCGGGCGTGGTGATCAGGATGTCCGGCGGCTTGCTGGCAAGCTGCCTCCGTTCGTCGGCGGCTGTATCACCCGTGCGGACGCCGACCCGGATCTGAGGCTCTTGCAGGCTGAGGCGGCGCATCGCCTGGCTGACGCCGGCTAGCGGCGAGCGCAGGTTCCGCTCGATGTCGACCGCGAGCGCCTTGAGCGGGGAGATGTAGAGCACGCGGCAGCGTCTGGCCTGGTCGGCAGGTGCTGGCTCGCTGGCCAGCTTGTCGATCGCCCACAAGAACGCGGCGAGCGTCTTGCCAGATCCGGTCGGGGCTATGACAAGCGCGTTCTCACCGTTGCCGATCGCCTTCCATGCCTGCGCCTGGGCGGTGGTCGGCTCTGCGAAGGCAGCGCGGAACCAGGACGCGGTCGGCTCGGAGAAGCCAGCTAGCGCCCCGGTGGCGTGATCCGGCGCTGTGCGTTTTGGCACTACTCCATATTGCCGCTAGCTACCGACAACTAGTGCCAGCTCCCGCCTGCGAAGACAAAGGATGGCGCCGGCCGGCTGTGACGGCCGGCGCCATCCTCCAATGTTGCGGTTTAGCTAGACGTGCTTGAAGCCGGCAGGGATCCGCTGATGCAGCTCGGCCAGGTTGGCCGAGGTCGGGGCCAGCCACCGGAAGTCGATCTGGAAGCTGAATTTCCTTCCGTGAGACTTCAGCCGGACGGGCAGGTACGTCTTGGCGTTTGCCCAGAGAATCCCGCTCCAGCCGACCGACTGCGGGTGGCAGCGGCCGCCGCCGCTGGCGCCGGCGCAGGCATGACGGTAACTGCTGCTCAGCTTCAGCCTGATCGTTTCGACGCCGTCAACCCGCTGCCGTCCGGCAACCGCGGCACCGCACGAGAGGAGTTTCCTGACCTGTTTGGCCCACTGGGACGGTGTTAGGTTGACATTCCCCACTTCGCAGCCGACCGAGGGCTTCGACCTGGGCGGCAGATTGTAGGTCCCGCGCCACCAGACCCGCTGCTGGAAACTGACGACGGTCTGGACACTCTTGCCGCTGCTGTTATCGGTCGTCGTCGAGAGGGCGGGCTTCCCGCCAGGCGTGGTGATAACGACGCGCTGCAGCGCCCCGCGGGACCAGGTCCTCATGACGCTGCCGTGTAGCCGTACCGGCCGGCCATGCGGGATCACCAGGAACAGCTTGATGCCGTGGTTGACCTGGCTGGTGTAAGTGACGGGTCTGCCAGTGGCTGCGGCGGCCAGTGCGCGTTCTACGTGCGTGATCACCATCGCGGTCGTCTGCACGCCACCGTGATCGCCATTACGGTGCGGTCCGACGGGGCGCGCCGCGGTTCCGGTTGCGACCGTAACGATGGTCACCGCAGCAGCGGCTGTCACTGCGGCGGCGCTGGCCAGCCAGGCGATCCGGGTCCTGCGGAGATGGCGCTGACGACGTGCGCTGGTCACGAGCGCGGGTGGCATGTCGATGCCGTCAGTGAATCTCGTCATGCTGTCGCGTACTAGTTCGTCAAAATCCTGATTCATGTCCTGTTCTCCGTCAGCTCGGCATCGATATCCAGCCATCCGGCGGCGAGCTCCCGCATCCGGCGCAGGCCGCGCGAGGCTGCGGCCTTGACAGTGCCTTCCGAGCAGCCGAGTACGTCGGCCGCTTCGGCTTCCGACAACTGCTCCCAGTGCCGCAGCACGACTGCGGCTCGCTGCTGCGGCGGGAGCAAGCAGAGCGCGCGGATGAGCGCGTCCCGCAGGTCGATAGCCGCGGTCAGGTCGGGCTCGGCCGCCTGCTGACCTCCGCCGAGCACAGGCAGCTTGCGGCGCCATCGCTCCTGCCGACGCCAGCGATCCGCGGCGAGGTTGTACAGCGTCCGCCGGAGGTAACCCTCCGGGTTGCCCTGGATGCGCCTTCCTTGCCTGAGCAGCCGCTCCAGCGCCGCCTGCATGAGGTCTTCTCCGTCCTGGCGACCCCCGGCTAGCAGGACTGCTGTCCGCATCAGATGCGATCCCCGTTCGGCGAGGAAGTGCTCAAGATCGTCGCCGTCCTCGGCCTCCCGCACGCCACCACCTCCGTTCTCTCGCTAACCAAGTACGAAGGAGAGGTCCAGCGAGTTGACGTACTCAGTCAATGTTGAGTACGCGGGCCGATCCAGGGGCCCGATCGGGCCAATACGGTCGCCTCTATGAGCGACATTCATCGGACCAGCGGCGTGGTGAGGTGGTGGGCGGCCATCGTGATCGGCGCCCTGGCCTCCTTGCTGATTGCCTGGCTCGGGCATCTGGCTGCCGTTTCGCTGAGCACGATCCTGTCGATTGCCGCGGTGGCTGCCGCGCTCGCGTGGCTGATCGTTCTCGTGGCCGTGCCGTGGAACCTGTACTTCGGCGCGCGACGCGTCGTGATGGAGATGGCCGTCTCGCGGCGCCGGGGCATCGTTATTCCGCCGGATCGAGAAGCCGAGGCGCATTCGATCGCGCGGCGGATGCTCTGGTTCGCGGTGGGCGGTCATGTGATCACCGCAGCGGTAGCAGGCGTGGTGACGTTCGTCTCGGGCGCGGCGATCGGCTACTACGTGATGGGCGCGTACCTGCTGTCCGCGACAATCCGGCCGGCCGCCGCGTACTTCGCCCATCTGCGTGAGCGGATCAGAACGCTCTCGCGGGAGAGCCTGCACCCCCGCGAGGACGTGATGGAGCTGAGGGAGCGAGTGGCCGGGCTGGTCAAGACCGCCCGACGGCTGGAAGAGGAGCTGGCTGAGTCACGCCGGGCTGTGACAGACGACCTTCGCAGGACCGAAGCCACGCTGGCCGACGGGATCGCCCACGGCCGGGATGTCCTGACGGCTGACCTCGCTCGCCTGCAGGATGCGCAGGTCACAGATGCTGGCGCAGCGCGCCAGCGCGACGACGAGATGGGCCGGCGAATCGACGCGATGGTGCGGCGAATCGATGAGACCCTTACCGGGCTCGGCGACCAGCAGGAGTTGCTCGCCGGACTGCGTGCGCTGGTCCGGATGGTGCGGGCCGAGCCTTCCTGATCAGCTCAGTGTCTTCCTAATCAGATTGGCGAGCTCGGCCGGCCAGATCGCCTCGCTGGTCGTGTCGAGTTCATCAAGCGACCACCATCGCCAGGTGGCGATGCCATCGGATTCGTGCATCGCCTCGACCCCGGTGATCTCTCGCTCGGCCTGGTCGGTTCTGGCCAGGAAGAAGCGCTCCGCCTGCTTGACGATCGCGTCGTCATACTCCATCGCGTGCGTCCACCTATAGATCTCGTCAAGCAGGACGATGTCGTGCCACCCGGTCTCCTCGGCAAGCTCGCGCGCTGCGCCCGCCGCGAAGTCCTCGTCCGGGTTCAGCCCGCCGCCAGGAGTCGACCAGTGCACGCCGTTCGGCGGCCCGTCGTCATAGCGCATCAGCAGCACCCGGTTATCCGGGTCCAGCAGTATCACTCGCCCGGCCGGCCTGATTCGCAGCGGTCGCTGGCTCGGAGGGTTGCCTTGCGCCTGGTCAGGACGGGAATTGTCGCCGGCGGACATGTTGCCATTGTCATGCATGGTTGCGTCCGCAATGTGCCGTGTCGCCCTGCGGCCGATGCCCTATGACTAGGCAGCCTTTACCGCCTGCGTCCGATGGGTTCGGTACCGGTCGATCACCAGTGCGGCGATGGCCGGGTGTGCGCCGAGCGGTGCCGTGACCCAGTCGGCGCCGCTGGCGGAGATCTGGTCCTGGAAATGGCCTGGTGCGAGCAGGTAGCTGGCGACCGCCACCGGGCCGCCGGTTTGTGCGCGCAGATCAGCGACAGCCGTTGCGACACTCGGCTGCCCGGCAGCCGCGTAGCCGACCGTGACCGGGGCGCCGCGCTCAGCGGCCAGCAGGTCAGCCTGCGCCTGCACCTGGTCCGCGGCCTCCGGATCCGATGAACCGGCTGCGGCCAGGACGACCGGCGTGCCTTCTGGTACTCCGGCCTCGGCGAGGCGGCCGGTCAGCGCCGTGACGAGCAGCGGGTCTGGTCCCAGCGGGCCAGCCACCCGCGGTGCCACCGCTGTGCCTGACGTAATCGCGGTGTCGATCGCGGTCGCCGCGCCCGCGATGTCGTTCGTCAGGTGGTAGCCGGTTGATAGCAACAGCGGCACGATCACCACATCAGGACCGGCGGCATCAAGGGCGTCAGAGAGGGCTGGATGCGCATCCTGAACGAATGCCACCTGGATGTCGAGCACGGGCGCGAGCCGTTCCACCTCGTCCGCCAGCGCCCTGATCGTGGCGGTCGCCGCGGGGTGCTTACTGCCATGCGCCACAGCGAGCAGGGTCGGGCCGTTCATGCCGCACCTCGTTCTCTCGTCCGGTCCGCACCGGCGACCTCAGAGCCGCCTGTCCCCACCCCTGCCAGTTCGGCGCCCAGCTTCTCATGCAGCCCGACTACGTCGCCGATGACCACCACCGCTGGCGGCTTGACCTGCAGTCTTGCCGCATCTGCAGCGACGCGCTCGAGAGTTGAGATCAGCACGTGCTGGTCGGGCAACGTCCCGTTCCTGATCACCGCGACCGGAGTTGTCGCGGCCCTGCCCCGCTTGACCAGCTCGGTGCTGATCGCGTCCAGGTGCGCGACCGCCATCAGGAGGACCAGTGTGCCAGGCCCTTGAGCGAGCGACTCCCAATCCACGCAAGCACCCGGCTGCGATGGGTCGAGGTGCGCCGAAACAACCGCGAAATCCTGCGTGATGCCGCGGTGCGTGACCGGGATTCCGGCGTAGGCGGGCACCGCGATCGCGCTCGTGATACCCGGAACGACCTCGAACGGCACACCAGCCCGCACGCACGCGAGCGCCTCCTCACCGCCGCGGCCGAACACGAACGGGTCACCGCCCTTGAGCCTGACCACCCGGCAGCCTGCTAGCGCCCGGTCCACGATCAGGCTGTTGATCTCGTCCTGCGTCATCGTGTGCGCGCCGGGCGCCTTGCCAGCGAGCACGATCTCGACGTCCGGTTCGAGCTCGTCAAGCAGCGCGCGAGGTCCGAGCCGGTCGGCGACGACGACGTCGGCCTCGGCCAGCAGCCGCCTGCCGCGAACGGTTATCAGGCCTGGGTCGCCAGGTCCGCCGCCGACAAGCGCGACCGAGCCCCGGGCACCACCGGGCACGGTGGAGTTGCTGCCCGCCGGGCGGCGTTGCGGCCTGACCGGCAGCGAGCCATCTGCTAGCGCCAGGGCAATCGCCGAGCGGAGGCGTTGCGAACGGCGCGGGTCGCCGCCGGATGTCACGGTCACGGTGACGTCGCCGTGCCTGGTCACCGCCGGAATCCTGGCCGCCGACCCGGTGGCGTCGTCGGCCCGGACGCACCAGATCCGGTCAGCTTCGGCGTCGGCGGCAATTTGCGCGTTGACGGCCGGGTCGTTGGTGGCGGCATGGACGAGCCAGGCGCCGGTGAGGTCGCCGGCGCTATAGCGCCTGCGGCAGACGGTCACAGGGAGGGCGGCCAGATTGCCAGCGACGTCAGGCGCGATGACGGTGACGTCCGCGCCGACCTCGACCAGCGCCTTCGTCCTGCGCAGCGCGACGGTACCGCCGCCGACGACGACGACGCGCCGAGATTTGAGGTCCAGCTCGACGGGGTATCCATGGACTCCTTGATCACGAAGACTTTTGCGGCTATTAGGCGCAAAAGTCTTCGCGATCATGAAAGGACTCCGGTGAAGCGCAAGGAAAAGCCGCGGGCGCATGAGCGGCACTCCCAGTCACCGGCGCTGGACCCTGCCGGACGGAGTTCTTCCTCCCCGCAGTACGGGCAGAAGAACGGCACCTGACGCTCGCTGGCCGTACTTTCCGCGGCGTCGTCGCTCATGTCAGCAGTTCCTCGTCGGCGCGGCGGACCCAGGTGGCGAACTGCTCGCCGTCGGCGCGGTCCTTGACGTAGCTGCGCAGCAGGCGCTCGACGTAGTCAGGCAGCGCCTCGGCGGTCACCTTCAGCCCGCGGATCTTGCGCCCGAAGGACGGATCCGCGCCCAGCGACCCGCCGAGGTGAACCTGGAACCCCTCGACGCCATCGACGATCGAGCCCTTGAGCCCGATGTCGGCCAGCTGGAACCGCGCGCAGGAGTTCGGGCAGCCGTTCACGTTGATTGAGACCGGCGTGTCGAAGTCCGGCAGCCGCCGGTCGAGCTCGGTGTACAGGTCGCGGGCCCGCTGCTTGGTCTCGACGATGGCGAGCTTGCAGAACTCGATGCCCGTGCACGCCATCGTGGCGCGGCGGAACTGCGAAGGACGGGCCGGCAGGTCGATGCACTCAAGCTCGGAGACAAGCGCCGCGAGATCTTGTTCAGGAACATCGGTGATCAGCAGCTTCTGCTCGATCGTCGTGCGGACCCGGCCGGAACCGTAGGCCTCGGCCAGGTCGGCCACTTGCGATAGCTGCGTTCCTGAGGTGCGGCCGGTGTGCGGCGCGACGCCGACGTAGTACCGGCCGTCGCGCTGCCGGTGAACGCCGACGTGGTCGCGGGAGCCGGGCGGCGGTGGCGGCGGCGCTGGCCCGTCCGGCAGCGTCATGTGCAGGTACTCGGTCTCGAGCACCTCGCGGAACCGCTCGGCGCCCCAGTCGGATACCAGGAACTTCAGTCGCGCCCTGCTGCGCAGCCGGCGGTAGCCGTAGTCGCGGAAGAGGCCGGTCACCCCGGCCCACACGTCGGGGACTTGGTCAGGGCGGACGAAGACGCCGAGCCGCTTGGCCATCATCGGGCTCGTCGAGAGCCCGCCGCCGACCCACAGGTCGAAGCCAGGGGTGCCGTCAGGGCCGAGTACGCCGACGAACGAGATGTCGTTGATCTCGTGCGCGGTGCACTGCGAGCCGCAGCCGGAGATAGCGGTCTTGTACTTGCGAGGCAGGTTCACGAATTCGGGGTTCAGCGCGGCGACGGCCTCGGTGGCGCGCAGCGCCGCGGTGGCATCGATTACCTCATTGGCGTCCAGCCCGGCCACCGGGCAGCCGAGGATGTTGCGGGGCACGTCACCGCAGGCCTGCAGCGAGGAAAGGCCGACCTCTTCGAGCCGCGCCCAGATGTCGGGGACGTCCTCGATCCTGATCCAGTGGAACTGCACGTTCTGCCGGTCGGTGATGTCGGCTAGGTCGCGGCCGTACTCCTTCGCGATCCCGGCAACCGTATGGAGCTGGGCCGTGTTCAGCTGGCCGCCTGGGATGCGTACGCGCATCATGAAGTAGGCGTCCTCGATCTCGGCGTCCTCGAGCGCGCCGGTCTTGCCGCCGCCGATGCCCGGCCGGCGCTGTGTGTACAGGCCCCACCAGCGGAAGCGTCCGCGCAGGTCAGTGGGGTCGATCGAGTCGAAGCCGCTATGCGCGTACCGGCTGACGATCCGCTCCCTGACGTTCAGGCCGGCGTCGTCCTTCTTGAAACGTTCAGCGGCATTCAACGGCTCGTAGTGGCCGAGGGCCCACTGGCCTTGGCCGCGCTGCTGGTTGCGAGGCATGGAGCTTTCCTTCTGCTTGGAATCTGGCGCGCGTCTCGCGTCCGGTCACGCGTCCGCCTCGGCACGGAGGAACCCGCGGGGCAGGATTTGGACCAGGCGTCAGGCCGGCCCCGAACGGGTCCGGCGGCTGCTTAGAACGTGGTCAGCAGAAGGAACGACAGATGGCGCTCGACACCCGCATCTGATCTATGTGGCGTCGGCAAACGAGCATCAGGTCTCGGCATGCGGCCGTGCGTATCATCGCGGGCCTCCGGGATCTCGGTGATGCGACCTTCTCGCTGTGGACGATAACATCGCGACTTCGCAATCCCATACCGGCGAGAGCCGGGAAACTTCGTTCGAATAACAGCCTCTAATTCAGATTGATAAACGAGGAATTGTGCAACTGGACCGGCTAGGCGAGGATGTTGCAGAACCCGCGATGACCGGCCGGTAGCCTGACGGCCGTGCGACTCACTGAGTTCTGGCGGCGGATGGACGAACAGTTCGGGCAGGTCTACGCCCAGAGCGTGGCCAAGGACTTTGTCCTGGCCGGCCTCGGCGACCGCACGATCAACCAGGCGCTCGAGGATGGCGAGGACGTCAAGGTCATCTGGCGGGCGGTCTGCGGCGCGTTCAATGTGCCTGAACGGCTCCGCTGAGTCCCTCATACCGGGCGGGGTCATGAGCAAGGCGCAACGGCAGGTGGTGCTCCTATCCGGAGCTCCCGGAGCCGGAAAGAGCACGCTGGCCGGTCCGCTCGCTGCCGAACTGGGGTTCGCCCTGCTCGCCAAGGACCGGATCAAGGAGACGCTGGCGGAGACGCTCGGTGACGGTGCCGGCGAGTTCGCCTGGTCGCAGCGGCTGGGCGCCGCGTCGATGGAGTTGCTGTGGGCGCTGGCCGCGGACGCGCCGGCCGTTGTGCTGGAAGCCAATTTCTGGCCAGGCGACGACCGTCATGAGCGCCATCTGCGAAAGCTGGACGCGCACGCCGTTGAGGTGCACTGCGCGTGCCCGCTGGCCGTGGCGATGCGCAGGTACTCCGAACGGCGGGCCAGCCGGCACGTCGCGCATGCCGAGGCACACCGGGTCGTGTCGCCTGAGGCCTGGGCGAAGTGGGCGAGGCCGGTAGGGCTCGGTGAGCTGGTCAGCGTCGATACGTCGGCGCCGGTTGACATCGCCGGGCTGGCGTGCGAGGTCAGGGCGAAACTTGACGCCTCGCCGGAGGCCGTGTACTAGCTCTCGTGCCTGGTCGGTTGCGACTATTTCCGCCCCTCGGCGCGTCACCTCCATGATCGAACAATTGTTCGTTAGAGTGGTCCGGCTGACGCTCGCTGCGACCTCGGATCAACCGCGGTGCACCGGCCGGCGACAGAGCCAGCGAACTGTCGGTGGCCCCGCGTAGCGTCAGCACGAACAGCGCAAGACACGGCGTGGCAGAGCGGGTAACCGCCGCCGAGAGCGGCTCGGCGCAAGGCCATCGATTCCGACGGGAGTTCACATGGCACCGAACGACAAGGCGAGCGGCATCAAGGCCGGGGATAAGGACAGAGACAAGGTCCTGGAGACCGCGCTCGCTCAGATCGAGCGGCAGTTCGGCCGTGGCGCCGTCATGCGTCTCGGCGATGACGCCAGGCCTCCCGTCGAGGTGATCCCGACCGGGTCGATCGCGCTTGATGTGGCCCTTGGCATCGGCGGCCTGCCGCGCGGCCGGATCGTGGAGATATACGGACCTGAGAGCAGCGGCAAAACGACACTTGCGTTGCATGCCGTAGCAAATGCACAGAAAGCGGGCGGGATCGCGGCCTTCATCGACGCGGAGCACGCGCTTGACCCCGACTACGCCAAGAAGCTCGGCGTTGACACCGACGGACTGCTCGTGTCCCAGCCGGACACGGGGGAGCAGGCCCTGGAGATCGCTGACATGCTGATCCGCTCCGGCGCTATTGACGTCATCGTGATCGACTCGGTAGCCGCCCTGGTGCCGCGGGCGGAGATCGAGGGCGAGATGGGTGACAGTCACGTCGGCTTGCAGGCCCGCCTCATGTCCCAGGCGCTCCGTAAGGTTGCCGGTGCGCTGAACCAGACAAAGACGACGGCGATCTTCATCAACCAGCTGCGCGAGAAGATCGGCGTGATGTTCGGATGTATGTCCGGGACGACCAGGGTGACGCTCGCGGACGGCACGCAGGAGAAGATCGGGAAGATCGTCAACCAGCGGCTGGACGTCGAGGTTCTCTCGTATGACCCAGATTCCGGAGAGATCGTCCCGCGCCGGATCGTGAACTGGTTCAACAACGGTCGCGCCGAGCGCTTCCTGCAGTTCACCGTGGCCAGGTCGGGCGGCAACGGCAAGTCTCAGTTCGCCGCCACCGAGAATCACCTGATCCAGACGCCAGGTGGCTATCGTCCGGCCGGCGAGCTGATCGTCGGCGACCGGCTGATCACGGCGGAGCCGAAGCTGCTGAGCGATCAGCAGGTCCAGGTGATCCTGGGTTCCCTCATGGGTGACGGCAACCTTTCGCCGAATCGACGTGGCAGGTCAGGAACCAGGTTCCGGATGGGTCATGGCGCCAAGCAGGCGACCTACCTGGATTGGAAGGTCTCGCTGCTCGGAAACATCGACTGCAGCCGTACCACAAACGCCAAGGGGGCCGTCTTCGCGGACTTTACGCCCTTGCCTGAGCTGGCCGAACTCCACGACGCGGTCTATTTTGGCGACGGCAAGAAGCACCTGAGCTGGGACTACCTCAAAGCGCTGACGCCGCTGGCGCTGGCGATCTGGTACATGGACGACGGCAGTTTCACGCTCAGGTCGAAGGGCGTCCAGGAGCGGACACAGGGCGGGTCAGGCCGGATCACGATCTGCGTCGAGGCGATGAGCCCGGGTACCCGCGACAGGCTGACGCAGTACCTGCGGGACACGCACGGCCTGGACGTCAAGCTCATCGAGAGCGGAGCGCGTCGCAAAGCGGTTCTGGTGTTCACGACCGCGGCAACGGCGAAGTTCCAGAAGCTTGTCGCTCCGTACGTGCACCCGTCCATGGACTACAAGCTCCTGCCAAGATTCCAGCAGCGGTTCGCGGTCGAGCCTAAGTTCGCGCCCGCCGAGCTGCGCCCGCAGCCAGCCCGCATCCTGGACATCCACGTCAAGCCGCCGACGCGGTCGATGAACCGGTTCGACATCGAAGTCGAGGGCGGTCACAACTATTTCGTCGACGGTGTCATGGTGCACAACAGCCCAGAAACGACCACGGGCGGGAAGGCACTTAAGTTCTACGCCTCAGTGCGAATCGACGTGCGGCGGATCGAGACGCTGAAGGACGGCAATGAGCCGGTCGGTAACCGGACCAAGGCCAAGATCGTGAAGAACAAAATGAGTCCTCCATTCCGAATCGCCGAATTCGATATTTTGTATGGAATCGGCATAAGTCGGGAAGGCAGCCTGATCGACCTGGGTGTCGAGCAAACGATCGTCCGCAAGTCCGGCGCCTGGTACACCTACGACGGTGATCAGCTCGGACAGGGCAAGGAGAACGCGCGGAACTTCCTGCGCGAGAACCCTGACATGGCGAACGAGATCGAGAAGAAGATCAAGGAGAAGCTGGGTATCGGGCCGAGACTGGATGCCGACGTCACGCCGCCGCCCGAGCAGCCCGCCCGGCGGAGCCTCGGAGTGGTGACTGACCGGGGCACCGTCAGGTAGGCCGGCGGCGTCGAGGCGGGTGCTCAGATAGCAGATGCTGGATCAAGAGGGCGCCGGAGGTCAGGTCGACGATCCTGAGGCCGTCGCGCGGCTGATTTGCCTCCGGCAGCTGACGGCGGCACCGCGGACGAGGGCGCAGCTTGCCGAGACGCTCAGGCGCAGGGGAGTCCCCGATGATGCGGCCGAGGCCGTGCTCGGCAGGTTCACCGAGGTCGGCCTCATCGATGACGCGACGTTCGCGAAGGCGTGGGTGGAGTCTCGGCATTACGGCCGCGGCCTCGGTCGGCGTGCGCTGGCGGCGGAGCTGAACCAGCGCGGCGTCGAACGCGAGGACATTCAGGAGGCCGTCGCAAAACTGAGCCCGGAAACCGAGCTGTCGACGGCTCGTTCGCTCGTGGAGCGCAGGCTCCGGGCCACCGCAGGCCTTCCCGCCCAGGCCCGGCTGAGGCGGCTGGTCGGAATGCTCGCCAGGAAGGGCTATCCGGCAGGCCTGTCGTACCGGGTCGTTCGCGAGGCGCTCGATCGGGATAGGCAAAGCTGCGCCGACGGTGGCCCAGATGGCGTAGGGCTCGACGAGGACGAGTTCATCAACGCCGAACTCGCGGCGACCGAGCCTGACTGACCTGAGCGGCAGCAGCGGGTTGCCGACCTGCCGCAAGGCGATCTGGACCGATCCGAGTGCCGCGCCGGAGCATGCGCTATGACCTGAGCTTGACCGCCTTGTTAATTCCGGCTTAGCCTCGCGGGCAGTGAGGTTACTCCGCGCTAGCGGATGAAGAGCAAGCAATGGACGAATAGTGAAGAGCAGCCGGGCGACGCTGACTGAACGTAATCGACGCTCAGGCGACATGATTTTGATTGCATTGACTGCCCGCAGTCAGGACCGCGCGGCAACCGGATGACCAGGAGGAACTTAAGCACGCGAGTTCAGGTGCTCCTGCCCGCTTCGCAGGCTGTGCCGGAGTCTGCGGTAGCGGATTGACGTCTCGGCACGCCTGGCTAAGGACGGCGTACGCCGCAGGCGCGGTAACCCTCGCTACGGAAGATTTTGTGACATCGGAAAAGCGATGGCCGGAGTCTTACTAGCGGGAAGGAGTGCGCAAAGTGGGGACTGGCATTGTTTTGGTGCTGGCGATCATTGCCGCCCTCGCGCTTTTCACCGCGGTCGGAGCAGTCGTCTTCATGGTGCGCGCTTCCCGAGCTTCGTCGTCTGGGCAGTCAAGTCTGAAATCTGAGAACCGCGAG
>DATELR010000068.1:0-23979 GCA_035276345.1 Streptosporangiaceae bacterium
CGTACTGCTTGTTTGCCTCGTCGACCCGGCGCTGGGCCGAGTTCGCGTGCCGGTCCGCCTCTGCCTTCGCCTCGGCGAGCAGCTGGTCGGCCTGGGACTTGGCCTGCGCGACGATGTCGTCGGCGTTCTTCTTGGCGCTGCTGACCAGTTGCTTGGCGTGCGCGTCGGCGTCCCGCCTGGACTGTTCGGCCTGGGCGCTTGCCTTGGTCGCTCGCTGCTCGGCGGTCGCCGCGCGCTGCTCTGCCTCCGAGACCAGGCGCTGCGTCGCGGCCTGTGCCGCGGCGAGGCGCTCAGCCTCCTGGCGCTCGGCCTCCTCGCGGCGTGAGGCGAGCTGAATGTCGAATTCGGCCTCGGCCTGGGCGCGCTGGGCTTCGCTTTCCTCCAGGATCCGCTGCGCCTGACTGCGCATCTCGTCTGCCTGGCGCTTGGAGGTCGTCAGGATCTCGTCCCGCTCGCGCTTGGACGAGGCCTTCAGCTGCGCTACCTCGCGCTCGGTCGTGGTGCGCAGCTTGGCGATCTCGCGCTCGACGGCGGCACGCTTCTCGGCGACCTCGTGGTCCACCATCGCGCGCATCTTCGCGACCTCGCGCTCGGTGGTCGAGGTCAGCTCGTCGGCCTCGCGCTGGGCGGTGGTCTTGATGCTCTCCGCCTCGCGCTCAATCGATCCCCGCAGGTCGTCGGTCTCGCGCTTGGCGTTGGCCCGCAACTCGGCAGTCTCGTTCTCGGCGCCGGCTCGCAGTTCGGCGGCGTCGACCTTGGCCGAAGCCAGCAGCTGGCTTGCCTCGGTCCTGGCCTCTTGCAAGATTTCGTCGCGCTGCTCTTCGGCCAGCCTCAGCAGCTGTTCAATCCGGGAGCCGAGGCCTGAGTACGTCGGGCGCTCCTGCTCTTGCATCTGGCGGTGCATATAGGCGATCTCCTGCTGGGTCGCCTGGTAGGACTGCCGCATGTCGCGCAGCCTGGCGTCCATCTCGCGGAGATGGGCTTCGACCTCCTCCTGGTCGTAGCCACGCATTTTCTGCGAGAAGACGGGATGCGGCTGGTCCTCGTCAAAGAAGGTGCCGAGTTGAGCATTGATATCGGGCTGCATGTCGCCTAATCCTGGGGTTGACGGGGTAGACGTGTTGGTTGCATCACTCCGCCTGCGGGGACTTGTGATGCCCGCACCGGTGAGGTTCGTCTCGCTTGCTTGCCAGGCTCGCCCGCAGCCGCAGGACCACTTTGGCGACAGCCAGCACGCCAGCTCACTTTCCCGGTGCTCGCAGCGTACTCCGCCGCCGTCGCGTTGGAGGCAAGTTCGCGCCTGCTCGTGGCCTAGCTCACCAATTATTCAGCTTGCCGCGCCTTTCGGCCGCACTGTCCGGACGCACGAGCGGTCCTCGGGGTCGATTTGCTGCGTCTTCGGCCGCAGTGCCCGGAGCCATTTCCGCCATTACCTCGCGGGTGGCTGGACCAGCTCGGTGAGCACGCCGCCGACGTCCGCAGGGTGCAGGAACGCGATCGATGCGCCCATCGATCCGTGGCGCGGCCTGGCGTCGATCAGCCGGACGCCGGTGGCGCCGATGGCCGCCAGCGCGGCGTCGATGTCGGCAACCCCGTACCCCACGTGGTGGATGCCTTCGCCACGCCGCTCAAGAAATCGCCCGACCGGCGTGTCGGGGCCGAGTGGTTCGAGTAGCTGGACGTACGAGGTGCCCGCCGGCGCGTCGCCGACGATAAGCATCGCCTCCCGCACGCCCTGCTCAGCGTTCGTCTCCCGGCTGACAACGGTAAGCCCGAACGTGGCCTCGTAGAACTCCGCCGTAGTCGCGAGATTCCTGCAGGCGATCCCTACGTGATCGATCCGAGTCAGCACCGGTCCCTCCGATGGCCTCACGAATACGGGGGCATGGTCATCGCCCTGACCTCTGTATCGTTGCAGCCATGGGCGAAGCGGTAATTGTCGGCGGTGCCAGAACGGCGATCGGGCGGTTGCTCGGCTCGCTCAGCGACTTCAGCGGAGCAGAGCTCGGCGGGATCGCGATCAAGGCCGCGCTGGGCCGGGCGGGCATCTCGGGCGACCAGGTCGACTACGTGATCATGGGCCAGGTCCTGCAGGCTGGCGCCGGTCAGATCACGTCAAGGCAGGCCGCGGTCGCGGCCGGCATCCCGATGACGGTTCCCTCGCTGACCATTAACAAGGTGTGCCTGTCCGGGCTCGATGCCATTGCACTGGCTGCCCAGTTGATCAGGGCCGGCGAGTTCGAGGTCGTCGTCGCGGGCGGGATGGAATCCATGACGAACGCGCCGCATCTGCTGGCCGGCGCCCGCAAAGGCTTCAAGTATGGCTCGGCCGAACTCACCGACTCGATGGCACTGGACGGACTGACGGACGCGTTCGACCACGTGTCGATGGGCGAGTCCACCGAGCGCCACAACGCCACGCTGAACATCTCCAGGCAGGAGCAGGACGAGTTCGCGGCCAGGTCGCATCAGCGGGCGGCGCTGGCGATCAAGAACGGGCTGCTCGCGGAGGAGATCGTGCCGGTGCAGGTGCCGCAGCGGCGCGGAGATCCCCTGACCTTCGACACCGATGAGGGTGTCAGGGCGGACACCAGCGCCGAGGCGCTCGCCAAGCTGCGCCCGTCCTTCGCCAAGGACGGCACGATCACCGCGGGGACGGCGTCCCAGATCTCCGACGGGGCGTGCGCGGTCGTCGTGATGTCGGCCGAGGCGGCGTCCGCTGCCGGAGCCACGGTCCTCGCCGAGATCGGCGCGCACGGCGTAGTCGCCGGGCCGGACAATTCGCTGCAGTCACAGCCATCGCGCGCGATCCAGCGCGCGCTGGCAAAGGCCGGGCTCACGACCGCTGACCTGGACTTGATCGAGATCAATGAGGCGTTCGCCGCGGTTGCCATTCAGTCGATGCGTGACCTGGAGATCGGCCCTGACATCGTCAACGTCAACGGCGGCGCCATCGCGCTCGGCCATCCGATCGGGATGAGCGGCGCCCGGCTCGCGCTGCACCTGACCTACGAGCTCAGGCGGCGCGGCGGCGGACTCGGCGCCGCAGCGCTTTGCGGCGGTGGCGGTCAGGGAGACGGGCTGCTGCTGCGGGTGCCGCGGCCTGGCCGCGACTGACCAGTGCCCGAGGATTCGCGCGCCGAAGCGCTGGTCGCGGCGGCGCGGGACGGAGACGCCCGGTCCCTGGCCCGGCTTGTCTCGATGGTCGAGAACGGATCGCCTGAGCTGCGGCCGGTGATGCGCGCGGTGGCCCCGCATGCCGGCAACGCACGGGTCGTAGGCCTGACCGGCTCGCCCGGCGTCGGGAAATCGACCGTCACGGCGGCACTGGTTCGCGCCTACCGCGCCCTCGACCTGCGCGTCGGCGTCATCGCGGTCGACCCGACCTCCCCTTTTACCGGCGGCGCTCTGCTCGGTGACCGGGTGCGGATGCAAGACCACGCGATCGACCGCGGCGTGTTCATCAGGTCGATGGCGAGCCGAGGCCACCTCGGCGGGCTGTCGGTCGCGGCGCCGCAGGCGCTGCGGGTACTAGATGCCGCAGGGTTCGACGTGATCTGCGTAGAGACCGTCGGCGTCGGGCAGGCCGAGGTCGAGATCGCCGCGCTGGCCGACACGACGCTGGTCATCGCCGCGCCGGGAATGGGAGATTCGATCCAGGCCGCCAAGGCAGGGATCCTCGAGATCGCCGACATCTTCGTCGTCAATAAGAGTGACCGGCCAGGTGCCCAGGAGGTCGTCAGGGACCTGCGCAGCATGATGGCGATGGTGCGCTACACCGAGGGCGCGTGGAAGCCGCCGATCGTCTCGGTGTCGGCGACCGCGGGTGAAGGCATCGACGAGCTGGTCAGCCGGCTCGACGAGCACTGGACCTGGCTCGGCGAGACGGGCGAGCGCGATCGCCAGCGGGTAATCAGAGCCCGCGAGGAGGTCTCGGCGATCGCCGTCGCCGAGATGCGGCGTCAGCTCGGCGGACTGCCAGGCCAGTCGAGGCTGGACGAACTCGCCGCTGAGGTCGCTTGCGGCAAACTCGACCCCTACGCGGCTGCTGACGACCTGATCGCGCACCAGACCTGAGCCAGATCGCATCTTACGAAGAACACCTATGACCCATCGATGCTCAAAGAAGGCGGTGGATGCGACATAGCTGTTGTTCGGGCAGCGTCATTTCGCTGGCGAGCGGCGGGCAATCGCCCGGTCGAAGACGCTGCTGACGGCCTGACCGGCGCTTGCGCCGATCAGCGCCCCGGCGACCGTGTCACCTGGATAGTGGACGCCGGTGTGCACGCGCGAGTATGCGACGCTGCCGGCCAGGAACTGGACTGCGATCGCGAGCCACGGCTTGTCTCTGCTGACCGCGGCCGCGAAAGCGAACGCCGCGGCCGAGTGGCCGGACGGGAACGACGTCGACGAGGGCATTTTGACCAGCCGCGCGTCGGGCACGCCGGCCCCTGACCGGTCGGGCCTTCCCCGGCCTGACAAGGACTTGATGCCGAGGTTGACCACCGCTGACGTCGCGCCGATCGCGAGGACCCCGCGGATGGCCGCGCGCCGGCCGCTGGGTCCGGTGAGTGCCAGTGCGGCGGCGATCCCGAGCCAGAGCCGCGAGTGGTCAGCTGACCGCGACAGACGGCGCATAGCCTGATCGAGCGCGGGAGCCGGGACGTTGGCAACGGCGGCATAAACGGCGCGGTCGATGGCACCCAGCTGATGCAGCATGTCGGCGGCGCGCTGGCGAGCCGGGCCGCCCCGCTTGGCCAGATTCTCGGCTAGCAGGTCGGCAACGGCGTCGCCTGGCCTGCCTGGCGAATCGGCAGTCTGCTCGTCGCGACCCGATTCTGTTCCGGCCACCGGTGCATGTTAGCACCGCGAGCAGGGCACTTCGAAGGAGCGAGCATTGGGTGCTTGACCTGGCTGGAGGTGCGGGTGAAGAGCTCGACGGGACGTCCGAGCAGGGCGCCGGCTGGCAGCCGGCCGTCTTTTCCTGAGCGGGCGGGCGCGGTCGCCTCGATCATCTGCCTGGCCATCGCGCTGCTCGTGCTGGCTATCAACGCGGTGCTACGGATCGGCGCGGTTGTCCTGGCGCTGGCCGGCCTGCTCGCCTGCGTCACGGCCTGCTGGTACGTGGTGGCGCGCCGCGGCGTGGTGCGGGCGCTGGCGGCCATCGCAGCGCTCATCGCGCTCGGCGCCTTCATCGCCGGCGTGGTACTGACGGTCATCAGCGGCTGGATCGTGCTGACGGTCGCCGTCCTTGGCGTCATCTCCGTGCTGTCGGCGAGGTTCGCGCTCGGCAGGACTCCGAAGGCGATCAGATCGGCGACGCGGTCCTCGCGGGCCAAGGCGGCCAAGGCCAAGGCGGAAGCAGCCGGGCTGGACGGCAGTGCGCCGGTCCTGATCATGAACCTCAAGTCCGGCGGCGGGAAGGCGGAGCAATGCGGCCTTCCAGATGAATGCGTGGCACGCGGGATCCGGCCGGTGACCTTGCAGCGGGGCGACGACCTGGTCGGGCTTGCCGAAGAGGCTGTCGCGG
Source organism: Streptosporangiaceae bacterium (assembly GCA_035276345.1). GTDB lineage: Bacteria > Actinomycetota > Actinomycetes > Streptosporangiales > Streptosporangiaceae > Chersky-822. The sequence continues at coordinate 5,531 of DATELR010000068.1, forward strand.
GCGGTGCCAGTGCGATCGGAATGGCCGGCGGAGATGGTTCACAGGCAGCGGTCGCGTCGGTGGCGGCGAGGCGCCAGGTCCCGTTCGTCTGCGTGCCGGCGGGGACTAGGAATCACTTCGCGCTGGACCTCGGGCTGGACAGATCCGACGTGGTCGGGGCGCTCGACGCGTACGAGGACCAGATCGAGCGGCAGGTTGACCTGGCGGAGGTCAACGGGCGGACGTTCGTGAACAACTGCTCGCTCGGGCTGTACGCGAAGGTGGTTCAGTCACCGGAGTACCGCGACGCGAAGATCCGCACGGCCGCCGAGATGCTGCCCGACCTGCTCGGCCCGGACGCCGAATCGCTCGACTTGCGCTTCGCTGTGCCGGGCGGCCAGGAGTTCGCGACCGCGCACCTGATCCTGGTTTCCAATAACCCGTACCAGCTTGCCCACCCAGGCGGCCGCGGTACCAGGGAGCGGCTTGACCTGGGCGAGCTCGGGATCGTCGCGGTTCAGGTAAGCGATGCGGGCGACGCCAGGAACTTCATGATGCTGGAGCTGACCGGCCAGGTTCAGCGCTTCCCTGGCTGGCAGGAATGGACCGCTGAGGAGTTCACGGTCGGCTCGCGCGGGCCGATCGAGGTCGGGATCGACGGCGAGGCAATGGTGCTCGATCCTCCACTCCGCTTCGAGACCAGGCCGGGAGCTCTCCAGGTCTGGCTGCCGAAGCAGGCACTACGGGTCTCGCCAGCGGCGCGCGCTGTCCGGTTGCTGGCCCGATCGACGGCGGCCGACCTGATGTCGGTCGCGGCTGGCGCCCAGCCAGCCCGAATAGCTTGACATCGAGATACTTTTCTCACTACGCTGAGAAAGTAACTTGACATCGAGATACTTTGCGCGCAGAAATGCGCCGGCCTCAGCGCGGCTGCGCCGCGGACGGCTGGGTAGATCGGCCTGACCGCCAGGCCCCCGAGCGGCTAGGGCAGGATGGCGCTAGGGTTCGCGCCTCCCCGCCAACGCGCCGCACCCGGCGCGCGTTCCGAATCGCGGAAGGACAGGGTCATGACAGCGAACAGCTTCGGTGCTCGCGGCACGCTGACGGCGGGCGGAAGCAGCTTCCAGATCTATCGGCTCGACGCGGTGTCCGGATCGGCAGACTTGCCGTTCAGCCTGAAGATCCTGCTTGAGAACCTGCTGCGCACCGAGGACGGTGCCAACGTCAAGGCCGAGCACATCCAGGCGCTGGCCGGCTGGGATCCGGTCGCCGAGCCCGTTACCGAGATCCAGTTCAGCCCGGCCAGGGTGATCATGCAGGACCTGACCGGCGTGCCCGCCGTCGTGGACCTCGCGAGCATGCGCGAGGCGATGCGGGACCTCGGCGGCGATCCGGCAAAGATCAACCCGCTCGTCCCCGCGGAGCTCGTGATCGACCACTCAGTGGTAGCCGACATCTTCGGCCGGCCTGATGCGTTCGACCGCAACGTTGAGCTTGAGTTCCGGCGCAACTCCGAGCGGTTCGCCTTCCTGCGCTGGGGCCAGCAGGCACTGCATCAGTTCCGCGTCGTACCGCCCGGAACCGGCATCGTGCACCAGGTGAATATCGAGCACCTGGCCAGAGTCGTGATGGCGGCGCAGGATGGCGACGGCGAAATGATGGCCTACCCGGACACCTGCGTCGGCACCGACTCGCACACCACGATGGAGAACGGCCTCGGCGTACTCGGCTGGGGCGTCGGCGGCATCGAGGCAGAGGCCGCGATGCTCGGCCAGCCGATTTCGATGCTGATCCCGAAGGTGGTCGGGTTCAAGCTGACCGGGGAGCTGCCGTCGGGAGCGACCGCCACCGACCTCGTCCTCACGATCACCGAGCTGCTGCGCCGGCACGGCGTGGTCGGCAAATTCGTGGAATTTCACGGCGACGGCGTGGCTGCCGTGCCCGTCGCGAACCGGGCGACCATCGGGAACATGAGCCCGGAGTTCGGTTCTACCTGCGCGATCTTCCCGATCGACGAGGAGACGCTGACCTACCTGCGCCTGACGGGCCGCTCAGAGGAGCAGGTCACGCTGGTCGAGGCGTACGCCAAGGAGCAGGGCCTGTGGCACGACCCGCGATCGGACGGCGGCACCAGGTACTCCCAGCAGCTTGAGCTCGACCTCGGCGCGGTCGTGCCGTCCCTAGCCGGGCCGAAGCGCCCGCAGGACCGCGTCGCGCTGACCGATGCCAAGCAGGGGTTCCGCGACGCGCTCGGTTCTTATGTGCAGATGCCAAGCCTGGACAACGGGATCGCGGGCACCTTCCCGGCATCTGATCCGATCGCCGGCGGGCTGGACGACCGGCCGTCTTCGCCGGCAGCCGTCACGCTCGAGGACGGCACCCAGACATCGGTTGACCACGGCTCCGTGGTGATCGCGGCGATTACCTCCTGCACGAACACGTCCAATCCGTTCGTCATGGTCGGCGCCGCGCTGCTGGCACGCAACGCTGTCGAGGCGGGCCTGACCCGCCAGCCGTGGGTCAAGACCACGCTCGCGCCGGGCTCAAAAGTCGTCATGGACTACTACGAGCGCGCCGGCCTGACCCCGTACCTGGAGAAACTCGGCTTCAACCTAGTCGGCTACGGCTGCACGACCTGCATCGGCAACTCAGGACCGCTGCCCGAGGCGATCAGCGCTGCCGTGGCCGAGAAGGACCTCGCGGTGGTGTCGGTCCTGTCAGGCAACCGCAACTTCGAGGGCCGGATCAACCCGGACGTGAAGATGAATTACCTGGCCTCACCGCCGCTCGTAGTGGCCTATGCGCTCGCGGGCACCATGGACATCGACCTGACGACGGAGCCGGTCGGGACGGGCGCCGACGGGAAGCCCGTCTATCTGACCGACATCTGGCCGTCGCCAGCTGAAGTGGAACAGGTCGTGACGAGTTCTGTTGCGCCTGAAATGTTCAGTCGCGACTACGCGGATGTCTTTGCGGGCGACGAACGGTGGCAGGAACTGGACGTTCCCGCCGGTGAGGTGTTCGCGTGGGATGAATCCTCGACCTACGTGCGCCGTCCGCCGTACTTCGACGGCATGCCGGCCGAGCCAGCGGCGGTCACCGATATCCACGGGGCCAGGGTGCTCGCGATGCTCGGCGACTCGGTCACCACCGACCACATCTCGCCAGCCGGCGCGATCAAGTCCGACAGCCCGGCCGGTCAGTACCTGACCAGCCACGGGATCGAGCGGCGCGACTTCAACTCCTACGGGTCACGGCGGGGCAACCATGAGGTGATGATCCGCGGCACCTTCGCCAACATCAGGCTGCGCAACCTGCTCGCCCCTGGCACCGAGGGCAGCGTGACGCTCAAGCTGCCCGAGGGGGACGAGACCTCGATCTATGAGGCATCCCGCGCCTACCTCAAGGAGGGCACGCCGCTGATCGTGCTCGGCGGCAAGGAGTACGGGTCAGGGTCATCCCGCGACTGGGCGGCCAAGGGCACGGCGCTGCTCGGCGTGCGGGCTGTGCTGGTCGAGTCGTTCGAGCGGATCCACCGCTCCAACCTGATCGGGATGGGCGTGCTGCCGTTGCAGTTCAAGCCCGATGAGAATGCGAGTTCGCTCGGGCTGACCGGCCACGAGGTCTTCGACATCACCGGGATTGAGGCAATCACATCCGGCGAGACGCCGCGCGAGGTCACGGTATCGGCGGACGGCAAGGAGTTCTCGGCGATCGTGCGGATCGACACGCCAGGCGAAGCCGATTACTACCGGCACGGCGGGATCATGCAGTACGTGCTGCGGTCGCTGCTGGCCAGCGGCTGACCCGCCGGTCGTGACGACGAGCGCACACAGCGCGACGCCAGGTCCGCGCCCCGCGAGCGATGACGCCGGCCGCACGACGGCTGGCGACGGTACGGCCGGTCCCGCCCTCAGCGGGCCGGCCGCCGCCGGTCTCGCGGCGGGTGGCGGCCTCCTGCTTGCCGGGATCCTGGCGATCTCGTTCAACATGCGGGCATCGATCACCGGCCTGCCGCCCGTCTACCCGGAGATGACGGCGGCGGCCGGCTGGACCACCGCCACCAAGTCGGCACTGGCCGCGATGCCCGTGCTGAGCTTCGCGGTGTTCTCCGGGCTCGCTCCGATGCTCGCCAGGAAGATCGGCGAGGAGCGCGTGCTCGGGCTCTCGCTTGTCCTGCTGGCAACCGGACTCGGCCTGCGCTCGGCCGCGCCAGGTGTCCTGCTCTTTCCGGGCACGATTGTCGCGGGCAGCGCGATCGCGCTGGTCAACGTCCTGCTGCCGAGCATGATCAAGCGCCGCAGGCCCGATCTCGCCGGGCTGATGATCGGGCTGTACCTGTCGACGCTGACGGCCGGCGCGGTGATCGCTGCCGTGATCGCCGTGCCGGTGTTCACCGCGGCCGGCGGCGCAGCGTCCGGCGGCTCAGGCCCGGCCGTCCGGCTGACCCTGGGGATGTGGGCGTTGCCGGCCCTCGCCGCCGTGTTTGTCTGGCTCCCGCAGCTGCGTTTCCGCACCGTGCCTGCTCCGGCGGGCGGGCACCGCGGGGTGCTCGCGATGAGCAAGATTCCGCTGGCCTGGCAGGTCATGGCCTTCATGAGCCTGCAGAGCCTGTCGTACTACGCCACCTTGTCGTGGTTCCCGACCATGTTCAGGGATCACGGAATCAGCCCGGACGCCGCGGGGAACTTGCTCGCGTTGATGAATGTCGGCAACGCAATAACCGGCCTCATCGTGCCGGTGCTCGCGCACCGGGCCAGGGATCAGCGCTGGCTGGCTGGCGCGGCCGTGTTCCTGATCACGATCGGGCTGGCCGGGTCGGCGTTCTCGCCGAACTCCGTGGTGCTGCTGTTCGTCTGCCTGCTCGGTCTCGGCCAGGGCGGCGCGTTCGGCCTGAGCGTGTTCCTGTTCACCGCGCGTGCCGCCGACAGTCACACGGCCGCCGCGCTCTCCGGCTTCGCGCAGGGGCTCGGGTACCTGCTGGCCGCCGCCGGGCCGCTGCTGATCGGGTTGCTGCACTCGGTGACTGGCAGCTGGACGGTCCCTGTCGTGATCCTGCTCTGCGTGAGCGGCGGTCAGTTCGTCACCGGCCTGCTGGCCAGCAGGGACAAGACAATTGGCGCGGCAGACCTGGAACCAGCCCCCGCAGCCGCCCACTAACCCAGCGGCGCCACCCTGCCTCGTGCCCCTTACATCCTGTTCGTCCTGTTTCCGGGGCGGCGTGGCGGGTGTCAATGTGACATTCATTGCGGATTATGGTGATGGATGTCACCTCGATACACACGGTTCGGCCGATCCGGCGGCGGATGAGGTGCCGGTTAGCCGGTGCGGTAGGCGGCGGCGGCGCTGCCGCTGGGGGCGACCGCCGTGCCCGCGCCCCAGGCGCGCAGCGTGCCGGGGACCAGCGCGCAGGCCAGCACCTTGTTCGCAACGTTCTGGCTGACCTTGACCCTGGTCCAGGTGCCGTTCGCTGAGCGGTCGAGCACGACCGACGGCGCGGTGCCGGAGTTCGCGACCACCCACATGCCGCGCCTTCCGTCCCTGCACATCCCCGTGGCGGCCGTCTTGCCTGGCACCCGCAGCTCGCGCCAGCCGTGACCGTCGAAGTGCCCCAGCTTCGGGACGCCCGCTACCTTGCCGGCGACCCAGACGTCGGACCGGGACAACGCCAGGACGTGGGAGTAGGTAAACCCGGCGAGTGCCTGCGGCCTGATCCGCCGCCACGCCGACCCGGAGAACTGGAACAGCGCGTTCAGCGAGCGCCCGGCGTTGCCGATGGCCCAGATATCGAACCGGCTTGCCGCGCTTGCCTGGAAGATGCCGCCGGCCGCGCCTTTCGCGCGCCGCCAGGCCTTTCCGTTGAAGTGCCAGGTTCCCGCCCCCGGATGGAGCCGCCCTGATGTGCCGAACACCCACACATTCGTCTTGCTGAGTGCCGTGATGCCGGTGAATCGGGTTCCGGTCTTCCAGGCGCCGCGCGGCTCGGTCGTCCAGGCTGAGCCGTTCCAGTTCAGCACCGAGCCGCCCAGGTAGGTCACCGCCCAGATGTTGGTCGGCGCGGGAGCGCTGGCCGCGACGATCCAGCTGTGCGCGCCGGGCGGCAGCACCGTCGATTGCGGAAGTCCGTTCCTGATCCGCTCGGCCTTCGGTTTCCCTGGTCCCGTGACGTTCGTGCCGCCCAGGAACCATGCCTGGTCGCCCCAGGCGAGCACCACGCCGTATTGGCTACGGTTAGTCGGCGGCGGCAGATAATGGATGGCCAGCTTGAGCGACCAGGGCGGAAAACTCGCCTGGGAGGGCTGGTCGGCGGCCGTGATCGCCGGAATCGCGACCATCGCGGCGAGCAGCCAGCCCGCCGTCCGGTACGCTCTGACGGCGCCGTGACGGCTGTCCACATAGGCCTCCTGAGGATGGACATGGCTGGGCAGAAAACTGCTGGGTAGGGGCTGGTCTGGGAACATTAGCGAGTAGGAAGCGGCGGCGTCCTGATAACGCCATGCTGACGCAACCGTCATAGCGCTGGCAGACTCCGCAGCATGCTCGAAATAGACTCGTTAGGTTCGCTCCTGGCTACAACGCCCGGGAGCGGGGAAGCCCGGACTCCGGAGGAGTTCCACATCCGGCGATCGTGCAATGTTCCGGACGCGCCGGCAGGCGGCGCCCGCAACGTGAGGAGCGCACCAGATGACACTGCTTGAGTCGATCTGGAGTCCGCAAGACGTCAAGGAGCTGAGCCCTGACCAACTGCCTGTGCTGGCCAGCGAGATAAGGGCGTTCCTGATCGAAGCCGTCTCGCGCAATGGCGGCCACCTCGGGCCGAACCTGGGCGTCGTGGAGCTGACGATCGCGCTGCACCGCGTGTTTGACTCGCCGGCCGACCCGATCGTCTGGGATACCGGTCACCAGTCCTACGTGCACAAGCTGCTGACCGGCCGGATGGCGGGATTCGCCAAGCTGCGGCAGCAGGGCGGGGTGTCCGGCTACCCGAACAGGAGCGAGTCAGAGCACGACTGGGTTGAGAACTCACACGCTTCGACGAGCCTGTCCTATGCCGACGGGCTGGCCAAGGCGCTGTCTTTGCGCGGCGAGCGGCACCGCAGGGTCGTTGCCATCATCGGCGACGGCGCGCTTACCGGCGGAATGGCATGGGAGGCGCTGAACAACATCGCCGGGGCCAAAGACCGCCCCGTCGTGATTGTGGTCAATGACAACGGCAGGTCCTACCAGCGGACCATCGGCGGGATCGCCGATCACCTGGCCTCTGTCCGGGTGTCTCAGCGCTACGAGCAGGTGCTCGACCTGGTCAAGACCACCCTTTCGCATACCCCCGTAGTCGGGCCGCCGCTCTTCGACACGCTGCACGGGATCAAGAAGGGCCTGAAGGACTTCCTGCAGCCGCAGGTGCTCTTCGAGGACCTCGGACTGAAGTACCTCGGGCCGATCGACGGGCACGACGAGCAGGCGGTCGAGCATGCGCTCGGCCGGGCCAGGGAGTTCGGCGGCCCGGTGCTGGTCCACGTGATCACTCAGAAGGGCCGTGGCTACGCGCTGGCCGAGGAGAACGACGAGGACTGCCTGCACCAGGTTCAGCCCGGTGCCGCGGTCCAGCTCAACGGCTCCGCGCCGCCGGCTCAGGCGCCTCAGGCCGGCGTGCCTGCCAAGCCAGCCAAGCGCGGCTGGACGCAGGTGTTCGCCGATGAACTCGTTGACATCGGCGCCCGCAGGCCCGACGTGGTCGCGATTACGGCAGCCATGCTGCATCCGACTGGTCTGGCCAGGTTCGCGCAGGTCTACCCTGACCGCGTTTTCGACGTCGGTATCGCTGAGCAGCACGCCGTCACGAGCGCGGCAGGCCTGGCAATGGGCGGCATGCACCCGGTGGTGGCGATCTACGCCACGTTCCTGAACCGGGCGTTCGACCAGGTGCTGATGGACGTGTCGATGCACAAGCTGCCGGTCACGTTCGTGCTCGACCGGGCCGGCGTAACCGGTCCCGACGGTGCCAGCCACCACGGCATGTGGGACGGCTCGCTGCTACAGATCGTGCCCAACATGAAGGTCGCGGTGCCGCGTGACGGAACCAGGCTGACCGAATTGCTCCGCGAGGCCGTGGCGGTCAACGACGGCCCGACCGCGCTGCGGTTCCCGCGCGGGAGCGCCCCCGCTGACCTTCCCTCGATCGGCACGATCGGCGGAATGGACCTGCTGGCAGCGCCCGCAGAAGGGACCGGGCAGGACGTGCTGCTGGTCGCAGTCGGCCCGATGGCGGCGCTCGCGATGGACGTGGCTGAGCGGCTCGCCGGTCAGGGCATCGGCGTGACGGTCGTCGACCCGCGGTGGGTCAAGCCCGTGGACGAGGCGATCGCGGCTGCGGCGGCGCAGCACAGGCTGGTGGCGACGGTCGAGGACAACGGCACGTCGGGCGCCTTCGGCGATGCGGTCGCCAGGCGGCTGCGTGACTCTGACATCACGACCCCGCTGCGCACCTTCGGCCTGCCGCAGCAGTTCCTTGAGCACGGCGAACGCGGTGAGGTACTGGCTGTTGCCGGACTGACCTCACAGCAGGTCAGCCGGGCCATCACCGAGGCGGTCGCCAAGCTCACAGCTGACCTGATGCCTGACCGCCAGGACTAGCCGTCGGGAGGGCCCTCGGCCCTGTGCTGTCGTGATTCGCGTTGTGATCGCTGCGCGACCTCAGCAAGGCGCTCGGCTGTCGCGGCGACGAAGTCGATCAGCTCTTGCGGCTCGAGCACGGTGAAGTCAGTGCCCAGGGCAGCCAGGTGGAAGGTCAGCGCGCCGAGCGAGTCCGAGCCGGTTGTGAGCAGGCATCCGTCAGCCCCGGCATCGGTGACGACGCCGGAAGTGCGCGAGAACTCCTCGGCTACGACGTGCGCGGGAGCGTGCACAAGCACACGAGCCTGGTACCGGTACGGCGCGGAAGTCACTGCCCTGGCCACGAACGCGGCAGGGTCCGGCGGCTCTCTCGGCACGAACCTGCCGCCTGCCTCGGCCGATTCGGTGATCCTGTCCACTCTGAACGTCCGCCAGTCAGCTCGCTCGACGTCGAACGCCATGAGGTACCAGCGGTAGCCGGTGCTGACCAGCCGGTGCGGTTCTACGATCCGCCGCGAGTCAGAACCCGATCGGCTGCGATAACTCAGCCGCAGCCGCTGGTGACGCCGGCAAGCAGCAGCCAGCGCGGCGAGCTGTTCGGGATCGACAACCGGACCTGGTCCTGTCAGCGCGACGGTCGCGTGCTGCAGGGCGGCGGTCCGCTCCCGAAGCCGTGCCGGAAGGACCTGGTCAAGCTTGGCCAGCGCGCTGACTGAAGCATCGGCAAGCCCGGCCACCGTGTGGCTCGCCGCGCTGCGGAGGCTGACAACGACCGCGATTGCCTCGTCATCATCCAGGAGCAGCGGCGGCAGGGCCCTGCCTGATCCGAGCCGGTAGCCTCCCGCGACGCCAGGTACCGAGTGCACTGGGTAGTCGAGGTCGCGCAGCCGCTGCACATCCCGCCGCAGTGTCCTGACCGTGACGCCCAGCCGTTCGGCCAGATCCGCACCAGACCATTCGGGACGAACTTGCAGCAGACCGAGCAGCCGCAGCAATCGGGCCGAGGTTTCGAGCACCCTGCCAGTATCACCGCTATTGAGGACCGTAACTGTCCTCGATAGCCGATAGCGTCTCTGGCATGGATATTGACTGGAGCGACCGACTGGCAGACCAGCTCGACTTTCAGTGGCAGAACCATTTGCGGCCCGGGCTGACCAGCCTGACCGACGAGGAGTATCTCTGGGAGCCGGTGGCAGGCTGCTGGAGCCTACGCAAGCGCGGTACGCCAACCGAGACGACCCTGGTTGGCAACGGGGAGTACCTCTTCGAGTTCGTTTATCCCGAGCCCGAGATCCCGCCGGTAACCACCATCGCCTGGCGGCTAGCGCACGTGATCGTGGGTGTCTTCGCGGCGAGGAACGCCTCGCACTTCGGCGGGCCACCCGCCGGCGTGCGCGACTTCACGTACGCGGGCACGGCCACAGATGCGCTGGCCCAGCTCGATGACGCCTATGCAACGTGGATCAAGGCGGTGCGCGGTCTCGGGCCCGACGGTCTGATCCGGCCATGCGGGCCCGCTGAGGGTCCCTATGCCGACTCTCCGCTGGCGGATCTCGTGCTGCACATCAACCGAGAGGCGCTGCATCACGGAGCCGAGATCTCGCTGCTCAGGGACCTGTACCGAGCGAAAGGTGACAGCAATGCCAATTGATTTCCAGATCGCCATCGACGCCAGTCAGCCGCACGTGCTCGCCGACTGGTGGGCCGAGACGCTTGGCTGGGTCGTCGAACCATCCGATGAGAACTTCATCCGCCGGATGATCGCCGAGGGATATGCCTCCGAAGACGAGACGATGATGCACAACGGCGCGCTGGTCTGGAAGGAAGGAGCAGCGATCAGGCACCCTGACGTACCGTCCGGCCTCGCCAGGCCGCGGATCTTGTTCCAGATCGTTCCCGAGCCGAAGACCGTCAAGAACCGCGTGCATCTCGACGTCAGGGTCGGCGAGGAGAACGTCGAAGCTGAGGTGGCGAAGCTGACCGAGCGCGGAGCCACGTACCTGCACAAGGGCACTCAGGGACCGCACTGGTGGATGACGATGGCCGACCCCGAGGGGAACGAGTTCTGCGTGGCCTGACGGGGAGTCACTAAGGCGCAGTGCAGTGGCGGCCAACGCCGATGCGGACCACCGCGCTGCGCCGTCCGATGCTGAACACAAGCGGCACGCACGCGGAGCGCGACCGCAGGTAAAAGCCGCCGGCGTAGCCGTTCACTGATCCTGGAGTCGCGTCGCAGCCGGGCAATCGCAATGTGCTGACGATGCCGACGTTCACTCCCCATGTGATGGCCGCCCGGTTCCGCCAGTCTTTGGGCACTGTGATCGTTACCGTCTGGTGCCCGGACCGGATGTCGAGGCCGTCCTTCTGCCAGTAGCGCCACCGCCCCTGGTGAACAGGCACAGTGGGCCAGGGAGCGTCTCCGATCGCGATGATGCCGAGGATCAGCTTGCCGTCATCGTGGTCAGGGCCTTTCTCATTGAGCACCGGAAAACTGCAGCCGTCAGCGGCGGCCGCTGCCGGCGCCTGTGCCGCGGGGTGCGATCTGGTAGCCGGGACCCGGCTACTCGTGGTGCACGCCGCTAGTGACACAGCACCGGCAATTGCGACAGCGCACAGCCAGCCAGACATGGTGGCCGACGTACGCATGCCCGTATTGGATCACGACAATGGCAGAGTTGGCCACGAGCGGGGAGTCTGAGGAACTACTGCAGTGTGAACGTCGTTCTGCCTGGATAAGTACGTGACGATGGCTACGAGGGGGCAGCCATGTCAACGATCGTGATCGCGAAATATCGGGCGGACCCATCCCGGTTCGAGAAGCTGATCAAGTCCGATGACGTAGATTTCACCGCCGTCGCGAGGTCCAGGATGGCCAAGGGCTGCATATCCCACCGGTACGCGGTCGGCGACGGCGCGGTCTACGTCATAGACGAGTGGCCCAGCGTCGAGGCATACAACGAGGGATGGGAGACCAGCCGAGGCTGGTCGCACGAGATTGCCGTTGAAGCTGGTCTCGAGGAACCACCAGAGATCACTTACCTCCGCGTGGTCCCCGATCCTGGCGCGTTCTACCGCTATCCGGAATGACCGCCCAGACGTACCAGCCCAGACACACCAGTTCGGACCGCATTCCTGGGTGAGAACCGCCATTTTGGCGGAAACGAGTTCCGTGCTGGCTGAACGTATCCTGGCACTGGCGGCTCGCGGAGGGGGCAGTCCAGGCCCGCCGGACAGCCAGGAAGGTGCAGAATCGCGTTCATGAAAACCCTCAACGTCGCTGTCGTCGGCTCGGGCCCGGCAGGCTTGTACACGGCCGAGGCCCTGATCAAGCAGGGTGCCGCTGTCGACCCGCCGTGTTCGGTGCAGGTCGATGTCTTGGACAGGCTGCCGACCCCGTACGGTCTGGTCCGTTACGGAGTAGCTCCCGACCACAAGTCGATCAAGTCGATCGCCGACTATCTGCGCGGCGTGCTCGAGCACGACGGCGTCCGCTTCGTCGGCGCCGTGCACCTGGGCGACGATGTGTCCAGGGACGACTTGCGCTCGTGCTATGACGCGGTCGTCTACGCGACTGGCGCGATGCGGGATCGCCGGCTGGGCATTCCGGGCGAGGACCTGCCGGGGAGCTACGCGGCGACGGACTTCGTGAACTGGTACTGCGGGCACCCTGACGTTGACCCGGAGCGCTTCGTGGTCGAGGCCGAGTCTGTCGCCGTGATCGGGGTCGGCAACGTCGCGGTCGACGTCGCCCGGATACTCATCCGCGACCCTGACGAGCTTCGCGAGACCGACGTGTCCCAGCCGGTACTCGACGCTCTGATGGCGAGCAAGGTCCGCGAGGTGCACATGATCGGCCGGCGCGGCCCGGCCCAGGCAAAGTTCACCACTAAGGAACTGCGCGAACTCGGCGAACTCGCAGGTGTGGACGTCGTGGTCGGAGATGGCGAGGCCGACCTTGAAGCCTTCGATGACAGTGGCGAGAGCGCCCGGCTCGCGACCGATGACCGGCATGTCCGCGGCAACTACAAGGTGATCAGCGACTGGGCAGCGCGCGTGCCGTCCGGCGCGGCCCGCAGGCTCACGATCCGCTTCTGGCTGAGCCCGGCTGAGATCCACGGCACGGACAGGGTCGAGGAGCTGACTCTCGAGCGGACCAGGCTCGACTCCGACGGGCGGCTCACCGGAACCGGCCAGTTCGAGCGGCTGCCCGTGCAGATGGTGCTGCGCAGCGTCGGATATCAGAGCGTGCCGCTGCCCGGCGTGCCGTTCGACGAGCGCTCGCATACCGTCCCGAACTCGGACGGCCGCGTCCTTGGCCCCGACGGCCAGCCACTGCCGGGCGAATACGTCGCCGGATGGCTGAAGCGAGGGCCGACCGGGGTAATCGGGACGAATAAGTCAGACGCCGCGCAGACGGTCAGGAGCCTGCTCGCCGATCTCGCCGGCGGACCCGGGCCCGACGACGTGCAGCTCCCCAGGCCCGGATTGCTCAGGTTGCCACAGGGCGGATCGGCTGCCGCAGGAGCAGCGGCGAACGCCGCAGGAGCAGCGGCGAACGCCGCTGGCGAGGCCGAGGCGGCCGGCGTGCTCGGGACATCGGACGCGGAGCCCGGTCCTGTTGGGTGCGCGCGGTTTGCAGCGCTGCTCGCGGAGCGCGGCATCACGCCGATCGGATACGGAGACTGGCTGAAGATCGAGACGGCTGAGAAGGATCTCGCGGCCGCGCTGGGCAGGGGCTCGCGCGTCAAGCTCGCCAGCCGCGCCGAAATCCACCTGGCCTGCGGCCTCCGCGAGGAGTAAGCAGCAGGAGTTGTGGCGCGTCTGGGCGGTCACGGGTCAGGTGGTTGAGGCGATCAGCTGCTTGAGTAGCGCGCGGGTGCGCACCCGCTCGTCGCCCCAGGCGAACTCGCCGGCCGCGAAGTCGGTGACCCCGCAGTCCGCCAGCGCCATGATCTGGCTCGCGACCTGATCTTCGTTCCCGACGATCGCCACGTCAGCAGGGCCTGCGGCGCCTTCGCGGTCGAGCATCGCACGGTAGGACGGCAGCTGGCCGTAGATCTGGAAGACCTTCGCTGCCCTGGTGCGGGCGCCTTCCGGATCGTCGGTCACGCAGACCGGCAGCACGCAGACGATGCGCGGCGGTGGTTTGCCCGCCTCCTGCGCCGCTGAGGTGATCGTCGGCGCGATGTAGTCGCGGCACGTCGCCGGGCCGGTCATCCACAAGATTGTGCCCGCCGTGCGCTGGCCAGCGAGGCGCAGCATCTGCGGCCCCATGGCCGCGAGCAGCACAGGAACTTCACCGACTCGCGGCGTCGACAGGCCGATGCTCGCGCGCATCGTCTTGCCTTCGAATGACACCGGCTGGCCGTCGAGCAGCGGCAGCAAGATCGACAGGTACTCGCGCATGTGCACGGCCGGGGCGTCGAAACTGTGCCCGTACATGTCCTCGATCACGATCTTGTGCGACAGGCCGATGCCGAGGGCAAGCTGCGAGTCAAGCGCGAGCGCCGTCGTGAGTGCTTGCTGGGCGAGCACGGCAGGATGACGCGGATAGGTCGGCACGACCGCCGTGCCCAGCTCGATGCCGCTGACGCCGTTGCCTGCGACGGCCAGAGCGGTCAGCGCGTCCAGCCCGAAGATGTTGGCCATCCAGGCCGACGAGAAGCCGTCGTCGACGGCCGCCAACAGCTGGTCACGGAGCTTGCTGAGCGCTTGCGGGCTCTGCGGCTCGGCGAGGGATGTTCCGATGCGCATCTGGACTCCGTTTCCGCGATGGCCTCTTGCCGGGGGTATTGGATGAGTATCGGCTAGGGGAGTATAGATACATGGATTCGGGGCAAGCTACGTCGTCGGGCGGTGAAAGGGGCCGGCAGGAGCCGGTCGTGATCGGCAACGCGAGCGCGAAGGGTCGGGCCACTGGCAGATCACGAGCGAGCGACCGTCCTCAGTCAGCTGCTGCAAGCCGGGAGGCGGCTGCCTCGGCGATTGACCCCGCGATGATCGACGCCGCTGGAGACGGCATGGAAAGGACGGCGGCTGTCCTCTCCGGCGCGGGCAAGGACGTCGCGACAGTCCAGGACCGGATGAGCCTGGTCGGCGAACTGCCCGAATTGCCAGCGGACCGGTATCTGGACCGGGAGGAGAGCTGGCTGCGGTTCGCCCAGCGGGTGCTTGAGCTCGCTGAGGATCCGAACGTGCCGCTGCTGGAGCGGGTCAGGTTCGAGTCGATCTTCGCGAGCGCCCTGGACGAGTTCTTCATGGTCAGGGTGGCCGGCCGGATCAGGAGAATGGCGACCGGCCTGCCGGTAGAGAGCGTGAGCGGGAAGGCTCCGGACCAGATACTCGAGAACACCCTTGGCATGGCGCGCGAGCTGGCCGACCGGCACGCGCACTGCTTCGCCGACGGGCTGCTTCCTGCGCTGGCCGACTCCGGGATTGAGATTCTCCGCTGGAAGGAGCTGACCGGCCAGGAGCAGGCCCAGCTCCAGAAGCTGTTCAGGGAGCGGATCTACCCGGTGCTCACCCCGCTGGCCGTGGATCCGGCTCATCCGTTCCCGTTCATCTCCGGGCTCTCGCTCAGCCTCGCCGTGATGGTCGCTGACCCGCTATCCGGGCTGACTTTGTTCGCCAGGGTCAAGGTGCCGCCGCTGCTGCCTCGGTTCCTGACCGTCTCGCCCTACCGGTTCGTGCCGCTTGAGGATGTCATCGCGGCGCACCTGACCGAGCTATTCGCCGGGCTTGAAGTGATCGAGCACCACGCGTTCCGGGTGACCAGGATCCGTGACCTGGAAATTGACGAGGACGTCACGGAGAACCTGCTCCAGTCGCTCGAGCGCGAGCTGATGCGCCGGCGATTCGAGCCCGCTGTGCGGCTGGAAGTCGAGGAGTCGATATCGGCCGACGTGCTTGAAAAGCTCGTCACCGAGCTCGACATCGACAGCCGGGCAGTCTACAAGCTGCCTGGCCCGCTGGACTTGTCGGGCCTGTCGGCGATTGCCGATCTCGACCTGCCCAAGCTCAAGTACCCGGCGTTCGTGCCGGCCGAGGGTGCGCTGCCGGGTGATCGCAGCGTCTTCAGGACGCTCTCCGAGCGCGACGTGCTCGTGCACCTGCCGTACGACTCGTTCACGGCGAGCGTGCAGCGCCTGGTCGTTTCCGCGGCTGCTGATCCGCGGGTGCTGGCAATCAAGCACACGCTGTACAGGACCAGCGGTGACTCGGAGATCGTCGACGCTCTGATCGACGCCGCCGAAGCCGGCAAGCAGGTCGTGGTCGTGGTCGAGATCAAGGCCAGGGGCGATGAAGAGGCGAACATAGCCTGGGCGCGCAAGCTTGAGCAGGCAGGATGTCACGTCGTTTATGGCTTCGTCGGGCTGAAGACGCATTGCAAGATGGTGCTCGTCGTGCGCGAGGAGGCCGACGGCTCGCTGCGCAGGTTCTGCCATATCGGCACGGGCAACTATCACCCGAAGACTGCCAGGTTGTATGAAGACTACGGCCTGCTCACCGCCGACCCGCAGGTCGGCGAGGACATTACAGACCTGTTCAACCACCTCACTGGCTACAGCCTGCGCACCGACTACAACAGGCTGCTGGTCGCGCCTGCCGGGCTTCGCACTGGCCTGATCAAGCGCATCGACGAGCAGGTGCGGCGGGTGCGTGACGGCAAGCCGGCCAGGATCCAGATGAAGTGCAACGCGATCATCGATGAGGCGATCATCGACGCGCTCTACCAGGCATCGATCGCAGGCGTGCCGATCGACCTCTGGGTGCGCGGGATCTGCTCGCTGCGCCCGGGCGTGCCGGGGCTGTCGGACAACATCCGGGTGCGCAGCGTCGTGGGCAGGTTCCTTGAGCACTCCAGGATCTACGCGTTCGGCGAGGGCGGCGAAAACGGTACCGACGAGGTCTGGATGGGCAGCGCTGACCTGATGCACAGGAACCTCGATCGCAGGGTCGAGCTGCTGATCCGGGTGAATGACCTCGGGCAGAAGGCCGACCTGCGGAACCTGATCGACCTGGCCATGGATCCTGGCACCGCCTCATGGTGGCTCGGCCCTGACGGCGCCTGGACCAGACACCACCTTGACGAGTCCGGCGGACGGCTGATCGACCTGCAGGAATACCTGATCAGAAACAGGCAGGGCCGGGCCGTTGACGCCGATGCAGCAGGAAAGGGCAGGCTGAACTCGCGTCGCGCGGGGCGGAATGGCTGAGGCCCACGAGCATCGCGTGATTCATGCGGCCGGCGCCGTGATATGGCGGCCGGGCACCGCGGGCGCCGATGTCGCGCTGGTCCACCGGCCCAGATACGACGACTGGTCCCACCCCAAGGGAAAGCGGAAGCGCGGTGAGCACCTGCTGCTGACCGCGATCCGTGAGGTCAGGGAGGAGACTGGCCTCGGGATCGTGCTTGGCCGGCCGCTTTCTGACTCCGTCTACGAGGTGCCGGGCGGAACAAAGCACGTCAGCTTCTGGGCCGCCAGCGTCGATGAGTCGCCTGGTTTCGTGCCGAACGAGGAGGTCGACGAGGTGGCGTGGCTGCCGGTGGCGGCCGCGCGCGAGCGGCTGACCTACGAACGCGACATTGCTCTCCTCGACGAACTCCTCGAACGACCGGTCCGAACCGCTCCGATGATCGTGTTGCGGCACGCCGAGGCCGGAAGCAAGCGCATGTCCGCGGGGGACGAGATGGCCGCCGAGGACCTGGCCAGGCCGCTGGACGCGCGCGGGGTCGAAGAGGCTGAAGCCCTGGCCGACCTGCTGGCAAGTTACGGCAGGTGCCAGGTGATCAGCTCAGCGGCGGAACGCTGCCTCGCCACGGTACGGCCGTACGCGCACGCCATCGGCACGCAGGTGCATGCCGAGCCAGCTTTCACGATCGTGCCAGGGCCGATGTCGCCCGCAGAGCTGCTGGCGGTTGTCGCTGACCACAACGCCCAGGGAGCGCAAAGCGGCCGCGCCGCCGACGTCCAGCCGCGCGCCGTGACAAGCGCCGACGACACAGCCAAGCTTGCCGCCGAGCTCGCCGTCTCGGGCGTTCCGACGCTCGTCTGCGCGCACCGCGAGAACCTGCCGCCGATTCTCGATGCGGCCGCGACGGCGCTCGGATCCCGCCCGCCGCTTGGCGAGCCCCTGCGCAAGAGCGAGTTCTGGATCCTGCATTCCGCCGAAGCAAGGCTCGTGGCCGCAGAACGGCACGGCGTCCCGGCCTGACCGCGCACCGCGATTTTGTCGGCAGCAGCCGATAGAACAGCTGGTATTCAAAGCTCCCCGGGAAGGAACAACGCCAATGATCGCCGATGACATGTCGCGTGACGTCGAGACCGAACTGGTGGATCTCGCCAGGCGCTTAACTGAGCCGAAGACATCCGAATGCCTGCGCTGCTTCCTGCTCAGGATGGTCGCCGAGTTCGGGTGCGACGGCACCTACCGCTGGGCCGTCCGCTGGCGGGACGAATGCGCTTCGCAGTCAGGCACCCTGCTTGAGCAGCTGGCCAGGCGCGGCGGGTCCTGCGACTGCGAGATCCTGACGAACGTCTACCCTGACTACCCGAACGTGCCCTCGGCCCTGCCCTGCGCCGGTGTGCCTAAGCAAGGATCGCACCGGCCGTGCCACCTCCGCCGGCTGCGCCCGTCAGCCTGACGGGTGTCAGGCCTCGCCCTTCTCGATCAGCCTGAGCAGCGCCATCGCCATCGGCAAGGCCGTCATCTCGATCTGCCAGGGCCTGGCGCCATACCGCTCCAGCACGGCTGCGACGGTTTCCGTGCTGATCGGATCGGGCGGCTGCCACGACAGCCGGCGTACCGCGTCCGGGGCGACCAGGTTCTCGGCAGGCAGATGGTTGGCGTCGGCG
>DATELR010000069.1:0-12020 GCA_035276345.1 Streptosporangiaceae bacterium
ATCTTGTGCATCCGCGTGCTCGGCGGCTCCAGTCGGCGATACGCGGGCATTGGCGATGTCATCGTGGCCACCGTGAAGGACGCCCTGCCTGGTGCGGGCGTCAAGAAGGGCGACGTGGTCAGGGCTGTCGTGGTGCGCACGCGCAAGGAGCGCAGGCGCGGCGACGGCTCGTACATCAAGTTCGACGAGAACGCTGCTGTCCTGATCAGGGACGGCGGGGACCCCCGAGGTACCCGCATCTTCGGCCCGGTGGGCCGCGAGTTGCGGGAGAAGCGGTTCATGCGGATCATCTCGCTCGCTCCGGAGGTGCTTTAGATGGCGAAGGCACGGATGAAGATCAAGAAGGGCGATCGGGTCGTCGTGATCGCTGGCAAGGACATCGGCGTTGAGGGCACGGTGATCCAGACCGATCCGGCGAAGCAGCGCGTGCTCGTCCAGGGCGTCAGCATGATCAAGAAGAACACGAAGGTGAACTACCAGGGCCGGCGCGGCGCCAAGGAGGGCGGCATCGTGCACCAGGAGGGGTTCATCCACGTGAGCAACGTCGCCCTGGTTGACCCCGACAGCAAGAAGGCCGCCCGGGCCGGATACCGGTTCGACGACGAGAACAACAAGGTCCGGATCTCCCGGGCCAGCGGTAAGGACATCTGATGGCTGCGAGCAAGACCGACACCGCCACGGCCGTGGCCGAGCCGGTTCCGGCGCCCAGGCTGAAGGAGCGCTACCAGAACGAGATCGCGCCCGCGATGCGTGAGGAGTTCGGTTTCGCCAACGTCATGCAGGTGCCCACGCTCACCAAGATCGTGGTGAACATGGGCGTCGGTGAGGCTGCCAGGGATGCGAAGCTGATCGAGGGCGCGGTCAGGGACCTGACGCTGATCACTGGCCAGAAGCCGGCGGTCGCGAGGGCGCGCAAGTCGATCGCCCAGTTCAAGCTCAGGGAGGGCATGCCGATCGGCGTCCACGTCACGCTGCGCGGTCAGCGAATGTGGGAATTCTGCGACCGGATGCTGTCGTTGGCGTTGCCGCGGATCCGTGACTTTCGCGGGCTGTCCGACCGGCAGTTCGACGGCAGGGGCAACTACACCTTCGGCCTGACCGAGCAGCTGATGTTCCACGAGATCAACCCGGATCAGGTGGACAGGCAGCGCGGCATGGACATCACCCTCGTCACCACCGCGACCACCGATGAGCAGGGCCGTTCGCTGCTGCGACGGCTCGGCTTCCCGTTCAAGGAGAGCTAGTAAGTGGCGAAGAAGAGCATGATCGCCAAGGCGGCGCGCAAGCCGAAGTTCGAGGTGCGCGCGTACACCAGGTGCTCACGATGCGGACGGCCGCGCGCCGTCTACCGCAAGTTCGGCCTGTGCCGGATCTGCTTCCGCACCATGGCGCACCGCGGTGAGCTGCCCGGCATCACCAAGTCCAGCTGGTAACCGCTCACTGCGGTTACCTATACATCGCAATACCGACCTGGGCGCCACCGGCGCCCACCGACCACGTCGAAGGTCCGCGCTGGCCAGGGGAAATCCCCTGACCCGCAGGAAACCGCGACGAGGAGGGCCACCAGGCCATGACTATGACCGACCCGGTCGCGGACATGCTGACCCGTCTGCGCAACGCCAACTCCGCATATCACGAAGCGGTGATCATGCCGCATTCCAAGATCAAGGTGCACATCGCTGAGATCCTCCAGCAAGAGGGATACATCTCCGGCTGGCGGGTCGAGGATGCGGAGGTCGGCAAGAGCCTCGTCATCTCGCTCAAGTACGGGCCGACGAGGGAGCGCTCGATCGCGGGCATTAAGCGGGTCTCCAAGCCCGGGCTGCGGGTGTACGCCCGCAAGGACAACCTGCCGAGGGTCCTCGGCGGTCTCGGCGTCGCGATCATCTCGACGTCGTCGGGCCTGATGACGGACCGGCAGGCCAAGAAGCAGGGCGTGGGCGGGGAAGTCCTCGCCTACGTCTGGTAGGGGAGTACCGATGTCACGAATCGGACGGATGCCCGTGACCGTGCCCTCGGGGGTTGACGTATCGATCAGCGGCCGCGACGTCACCGTCAAGGGGCCGAAGGGCACGTTGAGCATGCAGGTTGCCGTGCCGATCGAGGTCAAGCACGACGACGGAGTGATCACGGTCACCAGGCCATCGGATGAGGGCGAGATCAGGGCGCTGCACGGGCTGTCCAGGTCGTTGATCGCCAACATGGTGACGGGCGTGACAGCGGGCTACGCCAAGACCCTTGAGATCGTCGGCGTTGGCTACCGCGTCCAGGCCAGGGGCAAGAACCTGGAGTTCGCGCTCGGCTTCAGCCACCCGGTGACGGTCAGCCCGCCCGAAGGGATCTCCTTCCGGGTCGAGACCCCCACCAGGTTCGTCGTCGAGGGCATTGACAAGCAGCAGGTCGGCGAGGTCGCCGCGAACATCCGCAAGCTGCGCAAGCCAGACCCCTATAAGGGCAAGGGCGTGCGATACGCGGGCGAGCAGGTCCGCCGCAAGGCCGGGAAGGCTGGTAAGTAAGACATGTCGAGCACCAGGACGACTGCGCACGTGCGCAGCAGGAGCCGCACCTCCGGCCGGGCTTCCTCGCGCACGAGGCGGCACCTGCGGGTGCGCAAGAAGATCGCGGGCAGCGCGGTGCGGCCCAGGCTCGTCGTCACGCGCTCCTCGCGGAACATCTTCGCCCAGCTCATCGACGACGTCGCGGGTCACACGCTCGCATCCGCGTCTACGCTGGAAGCCGATATCCGCCAGGTCAGCGGCGACAAGAAGGCGAAGGCGCACCAGGTGGGCAAGGTGCTTGCCGAGCGCGCCGCCGCTGCCGGGATCGGCGCCGCGGTCTTCGACCGTGGTGGAAACGCCTACCACGGCAGGATCGCTGCGCTCGCAGCAGGCGCGCGCGAGGGCGGGATGAAGCTGTGAGCGGCCCCGTGATCAGCACCAGTAACGAGAGAAGGACAGTCTGATGGCAGCACCGGCACGGCGCGGTTCCGGGCCAGGCAGTGGCGGCGGTGAGCGGCGCGACCGACGCGACGACCGTCGCGGCGGAGCCGACAAAGGCACCGCCTACCTGGAGCGGGTCGTCACCATCAACCGGGTGGCCAAGGTCGTCCAGGGCGGCCGTCGCTTCAGCTTCACCGCCCTCGTGGTGGTCGGCGACGGTAACGGCATGGTCGGGGTCGGCTACGGCAAGGCCAAGGAGGTGCCGGCCGCGATCGCCAAGGGCGTGGAGGCGGCGAAGAAGTCCTTCTTCCGGGTCCCGAGGATCGGCGGCACGATCCCGCACACCGTGACAGGCGAGGACACCGCGGGAGTCGTGTTGCTCAAGCCGGCCAGCCCGGGAACCGGCGTCATCGCCGGCGGCCCGGTGCGCGCCGTGCTCGAATGCGCCGGCGTCCACGACGTGCTGTCACGCTCGCTGGGCTCGTCGAACCCGATCAACGTCGTGCATGCGACGGTCGCGGCGCTGAAGGGCCTGTCGCGCCCCGAGGAGATCGCCGCCAGGCGTGGCCTGCCGATCGAGCACGTCGCGCCGGCGGCCATGCTTCGTGCGCGTGCTGCCGCCGCCTCAGCTGCCGAGCCCGGTAACTAGCGGGTCGGAGGAGTGCGTGAGATGGCAGAGCTGAAAGTAACCCAGACCAAGTCGAAGATCGGCGGCACGAAGGCGCAGCGCGATTCGCTGCGCTCGCTCGGGCTGCACAGGATCGGCGAGAGCGTTATTAAGGCCGACCGGCCAGAGATCCGCGGCATGATCCAGGTGGTCAGCCACCTGGTGGTCGTGGAGGAGGTGCAGTAGAAGTGGCGAATACGAAAGATGGCGGAGCTCCCGGCGGGCGCGCCGGGCTCAAGCTTCATCATCTCCGCCCTGCCCCCGGGGCCCGTACGCCGAAGACACGCGTCGGTCGCGGTGAGGCGTCCAAGGGTAAGACGGCGGGTCGCGGCACGAAGGGCTCCAAGGCCAGGACCAATATCTCGCCAGCGTTCGAGGGCGGCCAGATGCCGCTGCACCGCAGGCTGCCAAAGCTGAAGGGCTTCTCCAACGCGCGGTTCAAGACCACCTACCAGGTGGTTAACCTGAACCGGCTCGCTGAGCTGTATCCGCAGGGCGGCGACGTGACGCCTGAGGGTCTGGCCGAGCGCGGCGCTGTCCGCCGCGGCGAGCTCGTCAAGGTGCTCGGCAACGGCGAGGCCGTCAGCGGGCTGCAGGTCAGCGCGCACGCGTTCTCGGCGACCGCAGTCCAGAAGATCGCGGCGGCTGGCGGGACGACGACGCAGATCTGACCTTGCTCGCTCCTCCGTATGCGCCGCTTGGACGGCTCGACGGTGCCTGAGCTTGGCTTAGGATGCAGGCATGCTGCCGTAGTCCCGCGAGAGCGTTAGACTTCGGCGTGCGTGTCGCACTTGGCTAAGCGGCGCCAGGCTCACTGGCCGGCTGGAGTCCTACTGGCCAGGCCGCCAGCGACCGAGGAGCGGCAGATGACGTTGACCCTTCGACAACAGGACGGCGCATGCTGACCGCGTTTTACCAGGCCTTCCGGACGCCGGACCTGCGTAAGAAGCTGCTCTTCACGCTCTTCATTATTGTCATATTCCGGCTCGGCGCCTCGCTGCCGACGCCTGGCGTCTCCGAGACCGCGGTGCATACGTGCGTCTCAAGCGCTACGAAGAGCGGCATCCTCGGGCTGGTCAACCTGCTCAGCGGCGGTGCGCTGCTGCGGCTGACCGTGTTCGCCCTCGGCATCATGCCGTACATCACGGCCAGCATCATCCTGCAGCTGCTCGCCGTGGTCATCCCGCGGCTGGAGACGCTGCGGCAGGAGGGCGCATCAGGGACCGCGAAGATCACGCAGTACACCAGGTACCTGACCATCGGCCTGGCGATCCTGCAGTCGACGGCGATCGTCGCGCTGGCTGAGAGCGGCAACCTGTTCCCTAGCTGCCCGGCCAACCTGATCCCGAACCAGAGCGTCTTCACGATCTCCACGATGGTGATCTGCATGACCGCCGGTACCGCGGTGATCATGTGGCTCGGCGAGCTCATCACCGATCGCGGCGTCGGCAACGGCATGTCGCTGCTGATCTTCACCCAGGTCGTCGCCGTTATCCCCGGCCAGCTCTACCAGATCATGCAGACCGAAGGCGGGTTCATCTTCCTGCTCGTGCTCGGGGTCGGCGTGCTGATCGTGGCCGCTGTGGCTTTCATGGAACAGGCGCAACGCAGGATCCCCGTCCAGTACGCCAAACGGATGGTCGGCAGGAAGATGTACGGCGGCACCTCGACGTACATCCCGCTGAAGGTGAACCAGGCCGGCGTTATCCCGGTGATTTTCGCCTCGTCGCTGCTATACATCCCGGCTTTGGCTGCCAACCTGTTCGGCAAGCAAAACGCGACATCCGGCTGGTCGCTCTGGGTTCAGCAGCACCTGGTCAGGGGCGACGACCCGTACTACATGCTCGGCTTCTTCGTCCTGATCATCTTGTTTACCTACTTCTATGTCTCGATCACCTTCAATCCGGACGAGGTGGCCGAGAACATGCGCAAGGCGGGTGGTTTCATTCCCGGCATCAGACCGGGCAACCCGACAGCGGGCTACCTGCGCTTCGTGCTGAACCGGCTGACCGCGCCAGGCTCGCTCTATCTGGGTATCGTGGCGCTGATCCCGATGCTGGCCATCGCGCTCGTGAACGCCGGGCAGCAGTTCCCGCTGGGCGGCACGAGCATCCTGATCGCCGTTGGAGTCGGCCTCGACACGGTCAAACAGGTGGAGAGCCAGCTGCAGCAGCGTAACTACGAGGGCTTCCTCAGGTAGTGCGAGTCGTCCTGGTTGGGCCACCCGGTGCAGGCAAGGGGACCCAGGCCCAGTTCATCGCCTCACATCTGGCGATACCGAAGGTATCGACAGGTGACATCTTCCGCTACAACGTAAGCGTAGGCACCGAGCTAGGACGCCAGGCTAAATCCTTTATGGAACGCGGTGATCTCGTCCCTGACGAGGTCACCGTTGCCATGGTGGCCAGCAGGCTGCAGGAGGACGACGCGCTGAGTGGGTTCCTACTCGACGGCTTCCCGCGCAATGTGCCGCAGGCTGAGACGCTGAAGAAGATGATGGCCGACTGGGGCATGCGGCTGGACCTCGTGCTCGAACTGGTGGTCGACCATGACGAGGTAATCAGACGGCTCTCCGGCCGCAGGACATGCCGGAAGTGCGGCCGGGTCTGGCATGTCGCGTTCGACCCGCCGTCCGTGCCGGGCAAGTGCGATGAGTGCGGCGGGGAACTGTTCCAGCGCGACGACGACCGCGAGGAAACGATCAGGCACCGGCTCGAGGTGTATGAGCAGCAGACCCAGCCGCTGATCTCGTATTACGCGGACGAAGGCATCCTGCTCGGCATCGATGCAACCGGCCCGGTCGAAGACGTCACCGACCGGGCTCTGCTCGCCTTGCGCCGGTTCATCCGCTAAGCGCGGCGAGGCGGACCCGCTGTCGCTTCGAACCAGGCGCTGTAGCTCGTAACAGGGTCGTCGCTGCGGGTACCGTGTTATCAGGAGGCACTGGGGCAATGCGGCTCAGCCGGATACAGGCAATCGAGATCAAGACACCGGGTCAGATCGCGCTCATGCGCGAGGCGGGCCTGGTGGTGGCGCGGATGCTGAAAGTCGTCGCTGCGGCGGCTGAGCCAGGCATCAGCACGGGCGAGCTTGACGCGATCGCCGAGCGCGAGATGAAGGCGGCAGGCGCGCGGTCCTCCTTCAAGGGCTATCACGGCTATCCTGCGACCATCTGCACGTCGGTCAACCACGAGATCGTGCACGGCATCCCCAGCCGGGACGTCAGGATTGCGGCGGGCGACGTGCTTTCCATAGACGCTGGCGCCATCGTCGGAGGCTGGCATGGCGACGCGGCGATAACGATCGGGATCGGCGAGATCACCGAGCCACTTTCCGAGCTGCTGGCGGCCTGCGAGCGCGCGATGTGGCACGGGCTCGCGAACGCGGTCGCCGGGCGGCGCCTCACGGACATCTCCCACGCCGTCGAGTCGAGCGCCGTGGCGAGCGGCGGACTCGGGGTTGTGCGCGAGTACACGGGCCACTTCATCGGCTCGGCAATGCACATGGATCCTGCCGTGCCCAATTACGGCAGGCCAGGCCGCGGCCCGGTGCTCACCGAGGGCATGGCTATGGCCATCGAGCCGATGCTGGTCACCGGTATGCCTGACACTAGGCTGCTGGACGACGGATGGACCGTGGTCACGCAGGATGGCGGGATCGCCGCTCATTTTGAGCACACGGTAGCGATCACCCCAGCCGGGCCGTGGGTGCTAACCGCGGAGGACGGAGGGGCCGGTGGCCTGGCAGGTGTCGCGGCTGCGGTCGCGGGAGAGCCGGACCACGAAACCCCGGTCGGTGCGAGGAGGGTCTGATGGCGTCTGATCCGAACCTGATCCGCGCATCCGACCAGGACAGGGATCGCGTGGCCAATGTCCTGCGCGAGCACCATGCCGTTGGCAGGCTGGACGCGGACGAGTTCAGCGAGCGGCTCGACAAGGCGTTCGCGGCCAAGACCATGGGCGATCTCGAGGCGCTCACCGCGGATCTGCCGGCTGTGGATCCTTACCCGTTGCCGACCTCGTCCATGAAGCACCACTACACAGGCGACACCGGGCTGCCTGCCACCGTGATGGGAGCGATGAGCCGCGGCCACGGCAGGTTCTCGCCCGCCTGGCAAGCGGCCTGGGGATCCTGGCTTTGCACCGCGCTATTGCTGATCGTGATCTGGGCACTGACAGGCGCGGGCTATCCGTGGCCGTTGTGGGTGATCGGCCCGTGGGGCGCAGTAATGGCCGGGCGGTGGCTGGTGGGGTCGCATCCGGACGGCCACAGCCGACGCAGTCAGATTGATCCAGGACAGGCGGGCCAGCTGGGTCCTGGACAGGTGAACCAAGGGCCGATGAATCAGGGACAGCCCGGCCGCGGGGCCGATGAAGGATCGCGCGGTACCAGCTGACCCCGGCGCCCAGTCAGGTCCGCCCAGAGAGGTCAGCCCAGCCAGATCCACGGGCCGGTTCGCATTACGCGCCGCGCTCAAGTAGACTTTGCTGCGGCCCAGCGGTTCTGACTTGCCCTGGTTGCATACCAGACGCGGGACCAGCGTCCGCGGGCTGTGCGTTCTGGCATAGCCGCGTGAGCGTGCGCCGGAATGTTAAGCCACCCACGACTGTTTTACTTGTGCTGTGGCGCGATCGCGCTAAGCAGCACCACGAGCAAGCAAGATAACTAAGCCAACAGTGAAGCGCGGAGGATATGCCCAAGAAAGACGGGGCCATCGAAATTGAGGGCACGGTAGTCGAATCGCTGCCAAACGCCTTCTTCCGGGTGGAGCTCGACAACGGGCACAAGGTTCTAGCTCACATCAGCGGCAAGATGCGGATGCACTACATCCGGATCCTGCCGGACGACCGGGTGGTCGTTGAGCTGAGCCCGTACGACCTGAGTCGCGGCCGGATCGTGTATCGGTACAAGTAACTGATCCGATTCGGCGGCGCGGCGAGGGAGCCGGAGTCCACCACGGGCACCCCCGGACCCCCGCAGCAGCTGATGTGAATTAACGAGGAGAATTGTCGTGAAGGTCAAGCCGAGTGTGAAGAAGATCTGCAGTAAGTGCCGGGTCATTCGCAGGCATGGCCGCGTCATGGTGATCTGCTCTGACCCGCGGCACAAGCAGCGGCAGGGCTAGCAGATAGGTACAGACACGGGCCGCAAACCGGGCCGCTTTAGCGGCCCGGAGCACCCCCGGGCGGAGGCCGGGGCCACGTCGTCGGGCACGGACGTGGAGCGGTTCGCAGGACCTCCGGACGAGAAGGAGAGTTGCCCAGGATGGCACGTCTAGTAGGCGTCGATCTACCGCGTGACAAGCGGCTCGAGGTCGCGCTGACCTATATCTACGGCATCGGTAGGACCCGGGCCACCGAGACGCTCGGGGCCACGGGCATCAGCCCTGACCGGCGGGTGCACCAGATGACCGACGAGGAAATCGTCCAGCTCAGAGACTGGATCGAGGCGAACTACAAGGTCGAGGGTGACCTGCGCCGCGAGGTCCAGGGTGACATCAGGCGCAAGGTCGAGATCGGGAGCTACCAGGGCCTGCGGCATCGCCGCGGCCTGCCGGTACACGGCCAGCGCACTCAGACCAACGCTCGTACCCGCAAGGGCAGGAAGAAGACAGTGGCCGGCAAGAAGAAAGTCGGCAAGAAGTAGTCCGCCAGCGGACCGATCACCTCCGGAGTTGACGACAGCATGCCTCCTAAGACCCGAACCGGCGCCAAGAAAGTACGCCGCAAGGAACGCAAGAACATCGCTCATGGGCACGCCCACATCAAGAGCACGTTCAACAACACCATCGTGTCCATCACAGACCCGGCGGGCAGCGTGATTTCCTGGGCTTCGTCTGGCCAGGTCGGGTTCAAAGGCTCGAGGAAGTCGACGCCGTTCGCCGCGCAGATGGCCGCTGAGTCGGCCGCCAGGCGCGCGATGGAGCATGGCATGCGCAAGGTCGACGTGTTCGTCAAGGGGCCCGGCTCTGGCCGTGAGACGGCAATCAGGTCTCTCCAGGCGACCGGCCTGGAGGTCGGGTCGATCCAGGACGTCACCCCGGTACCGCACAATGGCTGCCGGCCGCCGAAGCGGCGCCGGGTCTGAGCCGGATACGACAGGAGTAAGAAACAAGCATGGCTCGATACACCGGCCCGGACTGCAAGCTCTGCCGTCGCGAGAAGACCAAGCTTTTCCTCAAGGGCGCCAAGTGTGACTCACCGAAGTGCCCCATTGAGATCAGGCCGTACCCGCCTGGCGAGCACGGCAGGAACCGCCCGAAGGAGAGCGAGTACCTGCTGCAGACCAGGGAGAAGCAGAAGGCGCGCCGGATCTACGGGATCCTCGAGAAGCAGTTCGGCAACTACTACGCCGAGGCCACCAAGACCAGGGGTAAGACCGGCGAAGCGCTGCTCCAGATCCTGGAGAGCCGCCTGGACAACGTCGTCTACCGGGCCGGCTTCGCCAAGAGCCGCGACATGGCGCGGCAGGCCGTCAGGCATGGCCACGTGCAGGTGAACGGGCGCAAGGTGAACATTCCCTCGTATCGCGTCAGCGAGAGCGACATCGTCGAGATCGCGCCGAAGTTCCACGAGCTGACGCCGTTCATCGTGGCCAGGGCCGAGGCGGGCGAGCGGCCGGCGCCATCCTGGCTGGAGGTCGTACCTGACAAGATGCGGATCCTGGTCCACACGCTGCCGTCCCGCGCCCAGATCGACACCCAGGTCCAGGAGCAGCTGATCGTCGAGTACTACTCGAAGTAATCGTTTGACCCTGGCTGGCCACGGGGGTCCGCCAGGCACCTGACGGCGCGAGCCGCCAGCCTTAGTCGCCTGTCATATAGCGGGCAGGCGGGAAGGAATGCACATGCTGATCGCACAGCGCCCCACCCTTAACGAGGAGCAGGCCGAAGAGTTCCGCTCCCGGTTCACCATCGAGCCGCTCGAGCCCGGTTTCGGCTACACGATCGGGAACTCGCTCCGGCGCACTCTGCTGTCGTCGATCCCTGGTGCGGCCGTTACCAGCATCAGGATCGAGGGAGTGCTGCACGAGTTCTCCACCGTTCCCGGGGTCAAGGAAGACGTCACCGACATCATCCTGAACCTCAAGGAGCTCGTGGTCTCTTCCGAGCACGACGAGCCCGTGCACATGTACCTGCGCAAGCAGGGTCCTGGCGTGGTCACGGCGGCCGACATCGCGCCGCCAGCCGGGATGGAAGTGCACAACCCTGAGCTGCACATCGCGACCCTGAACGGCAAGGGCAAGCTGGAGATGGAGCTGACCGTCGAGCGCGGCCGCGGCTACATCTCCGCGTCCCAGAACAAGCAGCCTGGACAGGAGATCGGCCGGATCCCGATCGACTCGATCTACTCGCCGGTGCTGCGTGTCACGTACAAGGTCGAGGCCACTCGTGTCGAGCAGCGGACCGACTTTGACCGGCTGATCCTGGACGTCGAGACCAAGCCTTGCATGCGGCCCAGGGATGCCGTGGCAAGCGCCGGCATGACTCTTGTCGAGCTGTTCGGACTTGCCAGGGAGCTGAACCTGGAGGCTGAGGGCATCGACATCGGCCCGTCGCCGACTGACGCTGCGCTGGCAGCCGACCTGGCCCTGCCGATCGAAGAGCTGAACCTCACGGTGCGCTCGTACAACTGCCTCAAGCGCGAGGGCATCCACACCGTCGGCGAGCTCGTCGCCCGCAGCGAGCAGGACCTGCTTGACATCCGCAACTTCGGCGCGAAGTCAATTGAGGAAGTCAAGCAGAAGCTGATCGACATGGGCCTGGCGCTCAAGGACTCCCCGCCCGGATTCGACCCCGGGACGGCTGCCGACAGCTACGGGGCCGACGAAGACGACAGCTACGTCGAAACAGAGGAATACTAAGCGGCCGCGCGCTCAGGTCGCATGAACCGAGGAGAGTCTTTCGATGCCCACGCCCACTAAGGGTCGCCGGCTGGGCGGCAGCGCAGCGCACCAGCAGCACATGCTGGCTAACCTGGCTACTGCGCTGTTCGAGCACGGCAAGATCACGACGACCGAGGCCCGCGCCCGCCGGCTCCGGCCTGTCGCCGAGCGCCTGATCACCTTCGCCAAGCGCGGCGACCTGCACGCCAGGCGACAGGTGCTGACCGTGGTCACGGACAAGACCGTGGTGAAGACTCTCTTCGACGAGATCGGCCCCAGCTACTCAAGCCGTCCAGGCGGCTACACGAGGATCACCAAGGTCCCGCCGCGCAAGGGCGACAACGCTGCCATGGCGGTCATTGAGCTGGTCACCGAGACCGTCGAGGCGAAGCCGCAGCGGCGCCGTGCCAGGCGCTCGCAGCCGGCTGGCGGCCGGGCCGGACGGGCAGCAGCTGCGACCGCTACGGCGGAGGTGCCGGCGGCGGAGACGGCTGAGACCGAGGAGGCCACCGAGGCGACCGCGGCCGATG